>NZ_JAKRGG010000007.1:0-185508 GCF_022347645.1 Vibrio sp. MMH1-50 | reverse complement strand
CGGAGCTCGTATTGTAGGGCAGAGCACCCAAGTGAGAACCGTCATTCTGAACAGCGAGGGACGAGCGTGATTCAGAATCTACTCTCAGAATATATTGAGGTAATTCATCGCTTTATGGTTTGCAGCAAACGGTAAGTAGATTCTTAGTCTCGCCTTGGCTCGCTAGAATGACGCAACTTTTTACCGTGTAGGCTGGAAGGACACAGCTTTTCTCATGGCATAGGCTGGAATAGTTCCTCTGCGTCATTCCCGATAGCGACGAAGGAGCGCAGTCGGGGATCTCGATTCTAATCTCTCGCTTCTTGCCTCTTTTCTTACTCCAAATGATGCGTACTGCCCACGGTGCCTTCCAAGTCTAAAATCGACTGGCGAACGTGATCTGGAATTGCAGCTTTCACGTTGTTCGTAAAATCAAACATCACACCCGTGGCGGTCGCGATGGTCGCAACCTTGCCCCACTTCTTACTCAGCACTTGGTATTCCATCGTGATGCGATCTTCTTGCATGTCGATTACGCGTGAGCCAATCAAAAGCGTATCTGGAAACGTAACGGGTAGCTTATAGCGGCATTGGGTTTCACTTAGAACCGGACCGATGTGAGACGTCTGCAGATCTACCAACAGATTAATCTTGTTGAAGTAGTCCAAACGCGCAGTTTCGAAGTAACGAAAATACACCGCATTATTGACGTGTTGGAGGGCATCCATCTCTCCCCAAGCGACTTTGATTTCCGTAATCACTGGGAATTCTTTTAATAAAGTATCCATTACTCATGTTCCTTTTTCATCGACGTTGCCGCAATTTACCAAGCGACTTATCACTTTGAGTATTTATTCTAGATGGAACTGATTAAGATGTAATAAAATTGTATGTAAAATGTGAAATGAATTAGATGCTTATTTTTGTAAACTAAAAACTTTACATAGTCAGTTGTGAGGCGTAGGTTTAAGTAAGCGTAACCAAAAGGAGATGTCCAATGACAGAACTGAAAGGTTTCAATCTTGCCAAAGTAGAAAAACGAATCGACTGGACAGGTGAGCTGTTCAGTTTACGAGTTTCCGGTGCGCCTCTCTCCTTCAAAGCCGGACAATTTACCAAACTCGCCTTGCTCGACGAACAGGGCAACCCCATTAGCCGTGCATACTCGGTGGTGAATGCGCCCAGTGAGCAGTTCGAATGGCTCGAATTCTTAGTCGTCGCGAACCCTGAAGGGCAACTGACGCCAAGGCTGCAACAGCTTCAAACTGGCGATAGCATTTATGTTGGTGAAACGGCTCATGGCGATCTTATCCACGATACCATTCCCAAACACGCAAACGATCTATGGCTGCTTTCAACGGGGACAGGCATTGGTCCATTTCTCTCTTTGTTAGACGACATCAATCTACTTCCACACAGCGACCACATTGTGCTGGTGCATGGTGTGCGTTACGAAAGAGATTTAGTTTACAAATACCTGATTGAGCAGCTCCAACAGCGATATGAAGGTCGTCTGCGTTATGTGCCGATTGTCAGCCGTGAGAGTATTCCGGGTAAGCTTCAAGGCCGCATTCCAGAGTTGATTGCGTCGGGAGAGCTTGTTAATCGTGCTGACTTGCCGTTTTCTAAACAAAGCAGTTTTGTGATGATGTGTGGTAACCCAGAGATGATCAAAGATACCTCTCCAGTACTGCAAGGTTTAGGCTTAGAGAAATATCGTGCTCGAACAGGTGGCAATATCATTTACGAGAGATATTGGTAAGGTTTGATTGATATTTGACCATCTCAGTTCTGAGAGAGGGTCACAAATATGGCTTCTCACAATTGAGCGCCTTACAACCCATCCCTAGAATGCATCAGCTTGCATTTCAGGAGGAAGTATGTGGTGCTCAATTGCCGATAGAAGGCGAAGATTTATTGGTGGTTTCATCGATCTGATGATCGTGACTGGTTTAGTGCTTACAATCGCTTTGACCATCAATTCTGTTGTAAATGGCTTCGAACTTTCTTTGAGTGAAAACCTTCAATTAGTTAAGGACACAAAAGCAAGCTACGTGCTAACCATTCCTATGTTGATGATGGCGAATTGGAATTTTCTCCGTGAGGGACAAACTGTTGGGATGCGTTTGGTTAGGATCAAAGTGGTGATGAAGAACGGTCACGACACGACGAAAGTGACCACGTCTTTACGATTGTGTATGAGCTATTTGATTGAAATGCTTATCCCGTTTACACCATTGGTCAACCTTGCTCTATTTTTATTTCACCCTGAGCGTCGTTTGTTACACGATTTGCTTTCAGGTACCAAAGTGGTGAATTGCTAACTCAACTGCTGATTTGACGTTGAATGATCAGTTTCATGCAGAGTTGCGATCGAATCGTCTTTCCATATCTCTCTTCCTACGACTACACTTACTTCAAACATAAATTCAATCGCTTAGGACTCAAGGATGATGAACAAAGCTGGTTGGACAGTGTGCCTCGCTACTCTCATTTCTTCCGGCGTTGTTGCTGGAGAGTGGGAGATTGAAGCGGGGGGATTTTTCTCTCGCACTGACACCAAACTTAACGCCTACGACCCTTACCTCGACCAAATACGTACCATTGATTTCGAATCTGATCTCGATTTGAAAGAGTTTACCGTGCTGCCTTATGTTGAGGTGGAGTATTACTTCAATAAAAAACATAGCGTGTATCTTGATTGGCGTAGTTTGCACCGTGAGGCAACCCGCACAGCGGTAACCAAACCTTTTGAAATTACCGTTGATGGCACCACTTATGCGGTTCAAGCTGGCTCTAAGTTGACCACAGAACTGAACATTGATATTGCACGCCTAGGTTACGGTTATCAGTTTTACACCAGTGATAAATGGGCGGTGGATGTATTGGCGGGGCTGCACGTGATGTGGCTGTCATTAGGTTTAGATGGCAAGCTTGGCGCAAAAGTGAGTGGGGTGGATGAAATTCCAGTAATGTTTGTTGATGATGCGGTTTTAAATGATGTTACTGCCCCTTTACCAGATTTGGGGATTCGAGCAGAGTATTCACTGACGCAAGACTGGATTTTAAAAAGCCACGCACAGGTGTTCTATTTAGCTGTGGATGATATAGAAGGCTACTTGTTTGAAGTGGACATTGGCGCTAAGTACTTCTTTACCGACCAATTCAGCATGACGGGTTCATTTAACTATTACGAAGTAGGGGTTGATTACGAAAGCGACAATTCTGCGCTCGATGTTACCTACCGATTCTATGGTCCAATGCTGACCATGGCGTACAAATTCTGAATTAAAAAAGCCACACAGGAGTGTGGCTATTTGTATTGAATATTTCGTCTACCAGACAACGAGCTATTGCTTGTTGATGTAGTCTTTAAAGCGCGCTTGTGTCTCAGCGTCTGCTTTTTGGTACCAGAAGTGCAGCATTTCTTCAGCCGTTGAATCTGCTTTCATTGTCGCAGGCTTAGTTTGCTTCATGTCTGATGGAATTGCTGCTGGAAGCGTTACAGGCTGAACGACCGCTGCAGTTGCAACTCCGATTGCCGCTACACCGCCTGCTTTATTGTAGTCTTCCACTTCGCGAACGTAGTCACGACCAATTTGCATACCTGGTTTGATTAGCTTGTCTTGCTCTACCGCAATTGCATTGCCTGAAGCATCAACCAGTTTCCAATCTAGGTCTTTGATTCTTTCTTCTGCTTGGCGAAGGTCACGGTATTCAGGAAGCTGGAACGCTAGCTCAGCATCGGTTGTGTCGAAACGAGCTACGATAACGTCACTCTCAACACTTAGGCGATCATTGCCTTGGCTGAAGTAAGGTGCGTAGCGGAAAACAACTTGGTTTACACCGTCAGGCAGAGTGAATGATCTTTCAGAAGCAAAAAAGCCACCAGATAGTTTTACTTTTTCACCGTTAGCCGCATAGATTGAAACGTCGTCAGGAACGGTTACCGTCACATCCGCGAATGCCATGCCACTCATTGCCAAAGCAAGCGCGCAAGTTAAAGGCTTGATCAATTTCATTGTTTTTATCCTAAGCACTGTCATTAGTGGTCATCGAGATTGCATTGTTCATTGTCTGATTGCAACTCTCGAATGTTAGAAGATTGAAAATTTAACAAGAACGTCATTTTAATCTGATTCCAAGCGATGAAACTGTGAGCTAAATAGCTCAAACCGCTGCAAAGACAGCGGTTTGTTTCAAATGCTTGCAAGGTTAGATACCAGCGCCGTGACCAGATTCCGCTTGCGACGCTTCTTTCTCTTCGATGACCGCTTCTTCTTGCTGTTGTGCTTTCTCTATGCTCAACCACCATACGAATAGCTCATACCAAATCGCGAGGATAACGGCACCTAAGAACAGACCAACGATGCCGTAGAAGAGCATGCCGCCAATGGCACCAAGAAGAATCACAGGCATCGGTACGTCAACACCGCGTCCCATTAGCATCGGCTTGAACAGGTTCTCTGACAATGCCGCAACCACAACCCACACAGTAAACATAGTCGCAGTGCTGGTGTCTTGGGTCATGTACATGTAGCCAATTACAGGCAGTACGGCAAGCAGTGCTGGAAGCTGTGCTATACACAGGATCATCAGAATAAGTGTGAGTAGACCTGCAGCAGGTACGCCGAAGATGAAGAAACCTGCACCAATCAATAGCGCTTGAATCGCAGCGACACCAACCACGCCAAGCAACACACTCTTAATAGTTGCGGCGATAAGTGTTGTCCAGCTCTTGGCGTTGTCGCCAGCGGTGCGAACGGCAATGGTGCTAAGACCTGATGCCAAAGACTCTGAGTAAGTCATAAAGCCAGCAGCAATCGCAAGCGATAGGATAGAAAGAAGCAGACTACCCAAAGCACCACCTACCATGCCAAGTAGAGACGTTAAGCCTGACTTGATTTGTGGCATAAAGGTTTGAATTGCTTTCTCTAAGTTTGTCGCGAACAGCGTCCATACTTCGTAAAGCTTGTCACCGACAAGTGGCCAATCAGCAACAGAAGGTTTTGGACCAGGGATTTTGATGTCGCCATTTTGCAATACTTCTAGTGCGTGCGTTGCGCCATCAACAATGGAGCCTGATACCATCACTAGAGGCGTGACCAGTAGGGCGATACCCAACAACGCAATTGTCGTTGCAGCGAGACCTCGTTTACCACCGTACACTCTTTCTAGTTTTTTACAGATTGGCATCAATGCAACCGCGATGATCGCACCCCAAATCACAGGAAGAATGAAAGGTTTGATAATGTCATACGTAAACATCAGCAAGACTAAGATCAAGCCGATACGTATCGCAGATTCCACCATATTACTGATGAAAATCTTACTCTCTGTTTTTTCCGATTGTTTATCCATTTTTGTTTACCTGATGTTCAATGTTGGAACTGACGAGACTTGAAACAACAATCGCCATATAAAACACGCCTACAATGGCCTCTAAATACACAACGACTTGTGCCAATGGTGTTAGAGGGCTGATGTCGCCGTAACCTAACGTGGTTAAGGTGACGAAACTGAAATACGCTGCATTAGAGAAGTTCTGACCCCAAGAGATGGCTTCCATCCCGGTGAATGAGTTTGGAGAGAACTCAAGAAGGATGAGATAGGCAATTGCCCACATCAGTCCCAGCAGCAAAAATAGGGCAACCGAACCAATGACTTTGTTGGTGTTCACATGCCCAGTGAACAGAATCTGTCTTGCGATGGATTTGAATGTCCCGAAGAAGAAGGCGAAGGTGAGGGCGAGCATCACCACGTCCATTTCTTTGATACCGAGAGCGGCTTTAATACCAATCACCAATACCCAAGTACCGAGCAAGGTATAAAGAAAACGTGACCAGTTTTTGTCAAAGCGTAAGCTCGCCATACAGACGATAAAAGTGATGATGGTGAACCCTTGTAACAGGTGTTCCATCGCTCCTTCTCCTACAACCTGTACAAACGCACCGCCAATTAAGAGCCCGATTAACGCTAGGGTCAGATAGAAGAAGTTGTTTTCTTCATTGATGTTTTTGAGTTTTTTTCCGATAGCCATGGTTATGTCTGTTTAACTCCTATTCTTGCTCTTGTGATGAGTCCTTCATCACCATGATGGAAGCAGAAAGACCAAAGCGTAGGTCGACGCCTTCTGGTAATTCATGCAATGACACGCGAACGGGAATGCGTTGGGCTAAGCGAATCCACTGGAATACAGGGTTCACATTAGGGAGAAGGTTGTAGCCAACGGTGCCGTCTTTAGGGGCGATACCCCAACCGATGGAGTCCACCGTAGCGTCGATAGGTGTGTCTGGGTGAGACATCAAGGTGACACGAGCTTCATTGCCCGGGGCAATTTGAGCCAATTGGTTTTCGCGGAAGAAGCCAAAGACCCAGAAGCTGTTTTTGTCGATAAGTGCCACTAACGGCTGGTTTGCAACCGCTTGTGTACCGTCACGGATATCTAGGTTCGATACAAAGCCATCAACCGATGCGTACACTTTGGTGTAACCAAGGTTCAGGCGCGCAGACTTAAGCTGTTCTTCTGCTGATTTGATTTGCAGTAACGATTCTTCGTAGGTGATTTCACGACGAATGAGATCTTTGTGAGAAACTGCGCCTCGGTCTTTGGCTCGGATGTCTTTTAAACGATCGTATTCGATCTTTTTACCGCGTGAACTGACGATGGCTTTCTCTAACGCCACTTCTGCTTGTGATAGGGCAACGTCGTAAGTGGTTGGATCGATCTCAAACAGCAGATCGCCTTTCTTCACTTCTTGGTTGTCCATCACGGCAACATGAACGATAGGACCAGATACACGAGGTGCAACCTTGATAACGTTCGCACGTACCTGACCATCGCGGGTCCATGGGTTATTAAAATACTCTTCGAACTTCTGATAGCCGAACCACGCCGCGCCACCAAGAATGACAAGATTGAGTGCAATAACGAGTAGTTTTTTCATCTTGTTGGGCACCTAAAACTGTATATAAAAACTGTCGATGGCCACCACGTAAAACACCATGATGGCAATGAATGTCAGAGACGGAAATGCAATGAAGCGTGACAAGCGTGTCTTGTTCAAGATGATCACCGTTATCCATGTGGCAGTGACGGCAAGAATCAGCACCAGTAACAAGGGAGAAAAGTAAACGTCCCCCCAAGAGAGTTCGTGTGGCATTACTGCACCTCCCCATCTTGCTCGGAACTATTTTTCTGGGTACTTAGTTGCTCGGCACTGTCTGCTTGCGCTTTGTCTGAAGATGGCTCGATGCGAATTGGTGGCAGAACACGTTCTTCTTTGTTCAGCAAACCATCCCAATCGCTGCGGTCTTGCATCTGTTTGGCGACGGTTTCAGATAAAAATGGTTTACCTGTTTGAGCCTCCCATCCACCGCCGAGCGCTTTGTAAAGTGCCACAACTTGGTTTGCGACGTTACCTTTGATAGTGGCGTAGCTGTCTTCTGCGCGAGTCATTTTCTCTACTGAATTCAGAAGGCGCTCAAAGGAAATCTGACCGTTTTCGTACTGCGTCATCGATATATTGAACGCGCGAATCGACGAATTGACCGATTGCAGACGCAGCGATTTTTGCTCCAAATACAAGTCATAAGCTTCCAGTGCATTAGTCACTTCATTAACCGCTTGCAGCACCTTCTTGTTGTAGTTGGTCAGCGTTTCTTGAAACTTCGCATCTTCAAATCGAATGTTGTTTTTCACTCGTCCGTATTGGAAGATATTCCAACTGAACGTTGGACCTACCACCATGGTTAACGAGTCACTGAAACTGAAGCTGCTGCCATCTGGAACCGTGCTATCGATACCTATAGAGCCGAACAGAGAGAAGCTTGGGTACAAGGCTGTTTCGGCAACGCCAATCTGAGCACTCTGAGCACGAGCTTGCATTTCTGATACTTGAAGATCAGGTCGACGCATCACCAAATTTGCATCCACTTTGTTATCCAGTAGAGGTGGGCGAGGTACGATGGAGCGTTCGTCGTTGCCTGATAGTGCGGGTTTTCTGCCTGAGGATTTAAACTGGTTTTCGTAATCCGCCATCCGCTGAGCAAAGCCATCAGATTGCAACAGCTTTTCAACGTCTTCTGGCAGCACACCCAACAGCAATGCTAATGCAGTGCGCGACTGCTTCATTGCAATTTCAAGCGAAGGTTGCGCCGCTTTAGTATTGAAGAGCTGGTTTTTCGCTTGCTGAACGTCGAGCTCAGTTACGTTACCAGAATCAAATTGCACCTGAGTAATATTCACTACGCGCTCTTGGATCTCGATGTTTCGACGAGAGAGTAAAATACGCTCTTGGAACGTGCGGTAGTTGATGTAGTTGCGTGCCACTTCCGCAGTGATGGTCACCATGATGTCGTGGTAAGACGCAATCGACGCATAGTAGCCAGCTTCAGCAGATTCAATGCCACGCGCGTATTTGCCCCAGATGTCCATTTCCCACCCTGCATCAAATGACAGCGCGGCGTTATTTACACCTTGGTCGTTCACATAAGCTCTAGCTAAGTTACCGGAGACAGTTTGCACTTGTGGGTATTGCAATCCTGTAGAGATGCCCAATAGCGAACGTGCTTGGACTATGCGCAAACCCGCCGCCTCAAGATCGAGGTTTTGTTGGCTCGCCATCTCAACCAGTTGGTTCAGTGTTGGATCGTTGAATTGCTGCCACCACTGCTGCAGTTTTTGCTCGGATTGCTGTGTGTCTTGCGCCGCTTTTTCTAATGACCAATCACTTGGCAAGGCGGTTTGCTCTGGATGGACGTAATCCGGACCCAAAGTCGTACACGCACTCAATCCGAGTACAGAGAGTATGGCGAGGCTAGGTTTAGTTAGTTTTAGAAGCATCATATCCTCACCTTTAAAACCGCTTCTGACGTAAGTTCACCCAATCGATATCCTCGTAGGTTTGCTTGCATTGGTTTATTGCTTCGAACACGTTCCGTTTTAAATTCAGCAAGATATAAAAACCGGCTATCTCTGAATAAGCGTAGTCAGATAAATCCAACTCACTAAAGAATTCTTCCAGTTTATTTTCAAAGGATTGGTAATCTTGGCTGTATTGTTCGAACACAGAATTGAGCTCGTCGGTCGTCTGATGGCTTGCTAGTGCGCCAGCCATCAGAGGTAATATGGAATCGGTATGCTTGCTGCGTAACTGTTTGATAAGTCGGTTACTTAACAGCTTTTGTTCGGCAGCAATCAAAATGTTGACGTGGTTACTTAGGGCATTGCATGACTTGCTGAATGCGCCGATGGCCTCTGGCGGCGTTTTATCAAATAACTTGTGGTTGATCTTTGAGCCCCAAACCATCAGTTTTTTGGAAGAGACGTTTAGTGTCACCAAATGCAAAGAACGTTTCAGCTTTTTAAAAGAGGACTCAGATTGTTGGTGATAGCTAGCAAATAGGTCACCAACATGCCTGAAATACCGCTCTTTCAGCGTTAAGAACAAATGCTCTGGACGTGAACTGAAAGGGAAGTAATGAGCGAAAATGATCATGAATACCACCATGTAGAACAAGGTCATGATCGTCATTAGGATGCCAAAGTGATAGGTCATATTGTTGTCGAGACCGAGCACGAACAAGCCAATCATGTAGAAGATGGTCACCGGTCCTTTGAATAGATAAAAACCGATAAAGGTATAGATAAAGATGAACAAGCCCAGTTCGGCACCTAACTCTAAACCCGGCAAAATAAAGACGTACGAAGGCACTGCAAATAGGAAGCCAAACGTAAACAAAATCAGCAACATGAATGGGTGAACAGGTACAAACGACAGCAGTGACATAAAGATGGTTGAGAAGGTAACAAACGAGTAGCCACCTGGCGGGTTGAAATAAATCCAAATTAACCCTGCCACCCAGTAGGTGGTGAAGGTTTTCACTGCGGTTTTGAAGTTCTCAGCATCCCACCAAAGGAACTTACTCTTCTGCTTCGGCAATTCTTGCTTAAACGACACATTGTTGGTCACAGAATCAATACAGCTAATGCTCTCAGCTAAGCGAGACAAGCTTTGGTGCATGAGTTTAAGTAAGTGACCAAGTGTGAGTGCTGAGCCTTTCACAAGGTGAGACGCGTCTGCCAGCGCCGCTTGGTTGTATTCGATGTTTAATTCTTGAGCTCGGTAAGCCGCTCCCTCGTTGTCCCACATCTCTTGACTGATCTTGAACAGTTGTTGGATTTCTTGAGTCGCTTGATCAAAGTTGTTGATACAGCTTCGGTCTTGCTGGTGGCTAAAGTGACTATGTGCAGCCACGCTAAGCTCTTGAGTGATTTGCTTATTGAAGTGGACCGCGAGTTGCCACTCTTCCATATAGGCCGAGACATCACTGCACTCGATACTGACGGTTGCAAAGCGTTGTTCTAGCGCGTTTTGTGCGGCGAATACTTTTTCTAACAACTCATCGATGGTTGGTGACGGTGCTTCATCGTTTTCAGTCGCTTCCGCATTGGTGACCACATCCTGTTGTAGCGCTGTTTTTTGTTCGAAGTTTTGCAAAATGGCATTAAACAACGCTTGTTGAGCTTGATTCAGTTGCTCAATGAGCTGACGCAGATTTTGCTCTGTCTTGGTCGGCCATAGGAATGTGCCCACTAAGGTGTAAAGCACTACACCAAAGATCGTCATGTACGCGCGATCAACGCCATACATGAATGCGCCTTCTGCATCTCCACCATTCGACATCATTAAGACCATTACGCCAGTTAAGGCAAGTAAGGTCGGGTCTTTTTGGTACGCGTTGCGGAAATAGAAAATAAAGGAAACAACGACAGAAACGCTGAGCATATACAGCAAGCGATCTTGGGCAAACATGCCGACAAGCAACAAACCGATTACCGCACCTACTAAAGTACCCAGCACACGCAATGTGCCTTTGGCGAGAGACTCACGTCGACTACCGGTAGAAGCGATTAACATGACTGTCGTAGCCGCGGTAGATGCTTGCGGCCAACCCATTGCAAACGGGATCAGATAAGCCAGAGTTAGGCTAAGCGCTACTTTTGTGGCGAATTTGATTTTCTCGTTCATAGTGTCAACGTTAGCTCAGGCTTATGCTTGTAAGTGGATGAATTTATTCAATCAATAATCAGAATTTCGTTCTGAAAAAATTGCGGACGCGGAATATAGCGATTGAAATGAAGAGGTTTGTAAATCCTTTGTCAAAACCCAATCGGACTGAAAAGCCTAAATCGTTCTTCGAGCCCCGTTGCTCATAGCGTGGGAGGAAAAACGACCAAGAAAACGTTTAACTAGAAAGTCTCATTACTGATACAGTTTTGCAGGAATTATCAAACCAAATTTCTATTCAAGGCTCATCGCCAGCATGTTAGGTCTTGCTCACTTCCAAATTATTGTGAAAACAAGTGCCTAACAAAAAGCATAGATGATGAGGAATAAGTTGAGAGGGAAGTTTTTGTTTTTTACTGGCTTGTAGATGTGGTTTTGGATTTTTGGGAGCGAGATAAAAAGACCAATGCAATGCCGCCAAGAATGATAGCACTGGTTATTAACGAATGTAGGGTCAGGGCTTCACCTAACAATATGCTACCTAAAATCAGAGCGATGGCAGGAACAGAAAGCTGGCTAACCGCTGCTTGTAACAGAGATAACTTTTGCATTACCTGATACCAAAGTACATAACCAAAACCTGAGGCGATGGCACCCGATGCAATGGCTAATAATGTACCTTTTAAGGTTACTTGAATTGAATCTAATAACAGTGGGGAAAGTAGGAGTCCTAAGATGGAAGCGGTAATGAACCCCCAAGTAATCCCACTGCTCGGAGTTGGGGCGTGTTTACCTAGAGCGGTGAAGCCTGCCCAGCAAACACCGGAAAGTACCATCAATACAGCAGACCAGACATCTGGTCGAGTTGCCGATGGCAGCATGAGCCAAGCAAACCCCGCTAACGACACCGCAATGCCTAACACTTCGAGCGATTTAAAGCGCTGCCCTTGCCACCAATAAAGGGCGAGTAAGGTCAGCTGTACAGCACCAAAAAGTAACAAGGCTCCGGTTCCAGCTGCTAGTTTTATATAGGCGAAAGAAAACAGGGCGGCATATCCAAATAAGGCTACTCCTGCAAACAGACTGAATTTGGTTGTCGGTAGCTGGCTGCGAAAGTTTCCTCTCAGAAGTAGGATGGTAACTAAGGTGACTGCACCAGAGAGTAAACGGATAAGGGTGAAGCTGCCCGCGTCTATGAGACCTGCTGCTAATGCTAAGCGACACAGCAGTGAATTGGCAGCAAACGCCAACATAGCAATCGCGGTCAGTAAAAATGTCGACATTCCTTATCCTCAATCCTAAGCAAGATACGCAGTGTAGCGCCAAACATAAGAAGCTAATTAGTTGATAAAGTGATTAGTTATAGCTGAAAACGCACACTCATGGTGCATTGAGATATCGAAGTCTTGCCAAATTGAGTGAAAATAGTAATTGTTATAACATAACAATTTGGTTCGGTAATAAATACAGAATGAGGAATTCGGGTTGAATCTATTTGTTAATGATCTCACGGTTATTGATGCATCGTATTTGTGTGAAAAACGAGGCATGGTCGGCGAGAGCTGGATTCTGGATGTCGTAATGCATGGCGATCTCAATGAGATGAGCATGGTGCTGGATTTCTCGAAAGTGAAGAAGCAAATCAAACAATTGGTCGATCAATATGTTGATCACCGTTTGCTTGTTCCCGTAGATAATGACGCGGTGGAAACCACAAGTATTCAATCAGGCTATTCCCAAGTCGACCTTATGCGTGGTGAAAAGGGCATTCATCTACATTGTCCGGATGAAGCCTTTTGCTTTGTTGATGCTAAAAAAATCTCAATAGAAAGCGTGACGAAACACATTCACCATGTTCTACAAGGTCATCTACCGAGTAATGTGGCATCGATTGATGTGACCTTGCGTCATGAAAAACTCGATGGCGCTTACTATCACTACACCCACGGTTTAAAAAAACATGATGGTAATTGTCAGCGTATCGCACACGGACATCGTTCACCGATCCAAATTCTGGTTGATGGGCAGCGTGATATCGAACGCGAGCACGCTTTTGCACAGCGTTGGCAAGATATCTATCTCGCCTCCATCGAAGACTTAGTTGAAGTTGAGCATTTAGAGTTGAGTGAACACGCTAATGGCAGCAGTAGCGATACCCACTTTGGCTTTCGTTACACCACTTCTCAAGGGGACTTCCAGTTAGCGATTGCACACAGTGAAACCGAAGTGCTGAACACGGATACAACGGTGGAACTGCTTGCCGTATTTATCGCTAATGAAATTGCTCCTTCATTAAATGAGGGGCAGTCACTGCAAATTATCGCCTATGAAGGTGTGGGAAAAGGAGCGATGGCGTTTCGCTAAGAGGGCGCTGCTCAATCTCAATTAAAACTCACTTTTACTCAATATTTGGAATATCACTTTTATGGACAAACTTAATCGTGTTCTGCTCGTGGCAGGTACGCATGGTAACGAGCTTTCTGGCATTTATCTTCAAAAGCTCATCAAAGATCGCCTCTATGTTGCTGACCGTTCGACGTTCAATACTCAGTGTGTGCTTGGCAACCCTGAAGCGGTAAAGCAAAACGTTCGTTATGTGGAGACCGATCTCAACCGTGAATTTGCCTTGGCGAATCAATCATCGCCTGCGACTCAGCAAGAAACTGAAATCGCGCAGCAATTCACGCAAGTACATGCTCACCAAGAGAATCAATTGATCATCGATCTGCACAACACCACCAGTAACATGGGTGCGACCTTGATTTTGGTTTCTAATGACGTGTTCTATCGCAAGATGGGGGCGTATGTGAAGCAACGCATGCCAGAAGCCAACATCTTGTTTGAAGACAGAAAAGCGTGGGATGACCAACCTTATTTGTGCACCACCGGGCAGCATGGTGTGATGATCGAAGTTGGAGCTCAAGCGCATGGTTCACTGAAGTACGACACTCTAGAGCTAATGAAAAAGATGCTGACCATGGTATTAGATTACCTTGAACAGCATAACCTTGATCGTGTTGGTGAGTTGAACGACTACGACGCGTATTTTTACACCGAAGAAGTCATGATCCCTGTCGACCACGATGGTATGCGTGTCGCGACAGTACATCCTATGATCTGTGGACGAGATTTCGAGGTAGTCAAACTGGGCGAACCACTACTCGCGAGCTTCTTTGGTTACGATATTTTCTGGGAAGGCAAGCAGGATATCTATCCGCATTTCATCAACGAGAGTGCGTACAGCAAAGCCAATATCGCTATGGCACTTGCTGAGAAAAAATGCGTTCGCACGAGTGATTGAAACCGAGCTTAGCTTGAATGTTCGCCCTCAATTCTGAACTGTTTATAGTGTTCTTCGAATCGGTCGCTTATCCAGTCCATAAGCATTTTGACTCTTGGTAGTTGATATTTGACTGGCGGACAGACGAGCGAAAGTAAGGTTTTTTCTGACCATTCCGGGAGCACCTCGATAAGTCTTCCGGATGCCAAATCAGCATGGCAGTACACATCGGTTAGTCGCGTTACCCCTAGTCCAGAAACCGCCGCGTGCCGCATGGTCCTGCCAGTAGCCGCTTTAATACCTTGCCCTACATTGATAATGCGCTGTTCTTTGTGATTTTTCATAATCCAATGATCAACACTGCCATGAATCAAAGGCAAGGCTTTAAGATCTTCTGGGACGAGGATGTTCGGGTGTCGTTCCAGAAAATCTGGACTTGCGACATAGTGCGTGCGAAGTGTGGTGAGTCGGCGCGCGATGAGAGTGGAGTCTGGCATTTCGCCGACTCGGAGGACTAAGTCGTAGCTATCTTCAATGAGATCAACGCGATGTTTTGAGAAATCGAGCTCTACTTCTACGTTCGGGTAGGCGGATTGAAAACTCATCACCAATGGTGCAATGAGCTCTTCGCCAATCGGCCCTCCGACAGAATTCATGTGGATCCGACCCTTAATTTCGCTGGTGGTTTGCTGTGCCCACTCTGCGGCGGCATCCAGTTGTAGCATTGCTTCTTTGCACTTGCGAAAGTAGCCATCGCCAATTTCAGTAAGGCGAAGCTGACGTGTGGTTCTATAAAGCAATTGAACACCTAGCGAGGACTCTAATTCACTCACGAGCTGACTCACGTTTGCTTTTGATGCGCCCATCGCTTCGGCTGCGGAGGTAAAGCTTCCACATTCCGCCACATAAATAAACGCTCGAATACCTCGCCAAGATAGATTGTTCATGTAAACCTAACAGTGTTTTCATAATGCCTATATATATCTGAATAATAGCGCTCCTTATACTGGTTTAAAAGAGAGGAGCAGAGTACAAATGTTTGTGAATGCTCGTCTCTATCGTCTAAAAAACCGTTAACCATAGAGAGTGAATCGAGTGACAGTAACAAGATATGAGGCTTCATTTTTCAGCAATGGCAACCGACTTGCAGCAGAAATTCATCGTCCATCCGTAGTGGAGAATCCTTTACCCGCGGTTTTGATTGCAGCGCCACAGGCGGGTGTGAAAGAGCAGACGGTAAGAATCTACGCCGAGAAAATTGCTGCCAAGGGATTTGTGGTATTAACGTTTGACCATGCCAGTTTTGGCGCGAGTGAAGGTGCACCAAGATTTCATGAGAACCCATACAGTAAAGCGGAAGATTGCCGCAATGGGGTCACTTATTTACGTTCTTTAACGTATGTGAACAACGAGCAAATCCATGGGTTAGGTGTTTGTTCTGGCGGCGGGTATTTAGCTCATGCCGTTGCGACAGATAGACGCGTAAAATCACTTGCGACTGTGAGTGCTTACTTTGACCACCGAGGTTTTTATCACAACGTAATTGGTCGAGAGGGTTTGTTAGATTTACTGCTTAAAGGTAATGAAGCGAGAGAACGTTATCTTGCTACTGGGCAGATTGATTTTCTGCCTCATGCACCAACTGAAGACAGTGAGGAAATGCCACGTCTGTTTAGAGAGTTCTACCAGTACTACATGACAGAGCGCGGAGCAAAAGGCTTATACGAAAGCAAGTTTTTGCCTTGGTCTTATGAGACGTTGGCTAACTTTTCTGCGTTGGATATTGCTGCAAACCTGACACCGACACCACTGCTGATGATTGTCGGTACAGAAGCGGATTCCGCATACGAAAGTGAGCAAATGTTTGATGCGGCTTCGCAGCCTAAACAATTGATTAGAATTGAAGGTGCGAATCACATCGCGCTGTATGATGAAGACGAATATGTTGATCAAGCAGTCGAGCAGATCGTCGAGTTTTTTCATTGATCATGCATGTTACGCATGAGATCGCTCACATAATCTAAAATATAGGGAATGCAGGGCAGTGCAACAGCTAACATTGATATGAAAGCATAAACCTATAAAAAGGAGGTGGGTCGATGGCTTGCTCTAAAACGCATTCACATTCAAACCATGCTCATGGTCCAAATTGTGGGCATACGGCAATACATCATGATGGTCATGTTGATTACTTAGTAGATGGAACCTTGCATCATCCACATGGTGATCACTGCGATGAACATGTTATTGGATTGAGTGATACCAATCCTGATGGATGTCATCCTGTGCACTCTTGCGGTGGGCATGTACATGGGCCGGGTTGTGGACATGAGGCAATACAACATGGCGATCATGTGGATTACATTGTCGATGGTCGGCTTCACCATCAACACGGCGATCACTGTGACGATCACGGACCGGTTGAGTTGGTTCATGCGTAACAAATGCAAATAGCGAAACACGAAAAAGGGGCGAGAATATCGCCCCTTTTGCTATTGATAGCAGTGTCGCTCTAGCTTGGATTGGTCATTATTTATGACGAATCACCACCGCCATTTCGTCACCATCTACGAACGGCTTTCCGCGCAAGTCGCTGTAGGTTGCTTGAACTTCTAAACCATGCGGCGCAAGTTCTGCTTTAAGCATGTCTAAAGTGAAGTGTTGCAGCCAGTTATAGACTGTCCACTCTCGTTGCGCTTCAGTTATCACGTACTTGTCTAGCGTTACAAGGTCAGTGTCATATTTGAATGAAGATTGAATACACCAGTAATCTTCTGCACTCCAAAAACCGTTCATGGCATTTTGATTGAGTGTCAGCGCTTCAGCTTGCTTGTTAAAACGTGTTTGCGTGTACACGTCTAATGCAATCGCACCATTCTCAGCCAACAGTGTTTTGAACTTAGCAAACAACGTCGCACGTTGAGTTGGATTGAGCGCGCAAAGGTCACACATAACAAGCGTGATCAAATCAAACTGTCGTGTGTCACTGAACTCTAGGTAATTGCCTAAGTGATACTCAATAGCGAGGTTAGAAGACGCTGCTTGTTGAGTCGCATATTCCAGTGAGTTTTGCGAGAAATCCAATCCCAGCACCGTGCCTACACCACGCGTTTTTAAACGTTGGGTGTAAAGGCCAGGGCCGCAACCAAAATCGATGGTTTTTGAATCTTGGTTGAGACCAAATTCAGTCACCAGCCAGTCAACAGATTCATCAATGAAGTTGAATGAGCGCGACGCGGCTTCGATTTCTTGGTTTAGGTGGAAGCTGAGCATCTGTTTCGCAATGTGGTTATCTGTCCACAGTACGTCCGCAGTGTATGCTGACCAAACGGCTGGTTTGGCAGTTGCTTCATTCAGTTTTTTAAACATAGTTGTAATTCCGACAATAAGTTAGCTTGTCGTCCTTACTTGAATTTAGGGGTTTTAGTTATCCTAAAACAACGTAAGGACGTTGATTAAAATGAGTGTGTTGAAAACGAATCATTGGAAATACCTCCTTGAAAATAGGGTTAAAAACGCGCGAAATTTATCAGTAATGTGTGGAAGAAGCAATCACGTATTGCTGCTGCTCTTCTCCCCATAAAGTGACTTAATGGTATTTCGTAACCACACCAGTTTTGGGTTGTACGCATTACGTTTGTGCCAAATCATGGTGAACGGGATCAGCAGTTTATCTTGTTGAGTTTGTTCCAATGGAATGGGTAGACACACCAAATCTGGGTGTAGCTTCTTGGTGTAACTTTCACAGTATTGCGGTGCGGTGGTCAGCATATTGTGGTGTGGCTGTGCGGCCATAAATAGAGACTGCTCAAAGCTCGACATGGTTAAGCCAATTGAGCGCTGTAAGCCCAGTTCACTCAATACTTCATCCAATGCCCATGTTTCACTCTTTTCCCAAACAATATTGATGTGTTGATAGCTCAAAAAGGTCTCAAGATTCCATTCCTGCTTCAAAGCAGGGTGATCTTTGTGCAGGTACACCATAGGTAGGTCTGAGAACAGCACTTCAAAATCGAGGAAGTAAGGGAGCAGGTCGAGTGACTCTTTCGAGCGGGGATGGCTCTCTCTTCCTGTAAAGCCGATGTCTGCTTCTCCACGCACAATCGCATCGAGTGAATCATAATCCCAATTACTGGTTTTGACTTTAGCGTCCGGGTAACGCTGGTGGATTGCGATAAGAAGATCATCAAGAATCGTCAGCACTAACGGGGATTCAATGGTCAAATCAAAGCGTACGCCTTTTGGTGCTATATCGCTGCGTTTTTCCGCAATTTGGCTGCCAATTTGTAGCCATTCCGCCAGATCTTGCTCCATGCTTTGTGCTAACGGAGTCGGCGCTAATCCTTTCGGTGTTTTGACAAACAGAGGATCATCAAACCAGTCACGAAGCTTATTGAGCGATTTACTTACCGTTGACGGCGTAACGTTTAATTTCTTCGACGCTTTGGAAACACTCTGCTCTTGCAGCAGCAATTGCAGAGTGAACAATAAGTTGAGATCAAGACGGGCTAGTGATTTCTTCATAGTGGCTTTCATGAGCAGGCTTAGGAATAAATAGTATTAGAGCCAAGCTGATTACGCCACCTATTGCTAAGATAAACACCAACATATTCAGCGCATTAACGCCAATCAATCCCATGAACCAGATGTAGATCGCAGAGCAACACACTTGAGCGATGCCCAGCAATGAGCTTGCTACACCTGCACGTTGAGAGAATGGGCTGAGCGCTTGACTCATGGCCACGCCAAAGCCAATCGAGAAGCCAGCGCAAATCAGCCCAAATCCGAATAAGTAAAATGGGATTCCCCATTGGTCTAGATGCGCAAAACCAATCACCATCGCAGCACTGACAAGCACGGTTTGCGACGTCAGCATCAGTGTACGTTGTTTAAAATAAGACAAAGCCAATGGCGCAGAAAAAGAGGTGAGCATACTGACGAGTGCCGCGCCTGCCATGACAGAAGAATAGCCACCACGATCAAAACCAAGTTCGCCCATCACCAGCATTGGAGAGACATTCACGTAGGTAAGAATGGTGGTCACGCCAATGGCAGTAATGATGAGTCGGCTAATAAAAAAGCGCTCACAGAAGGTTTCTTGGTTAGAAGCTGAAGCGGCGCTTTGTTGTGGTATTACGTTAGGTTTTGATTCTTTGAGCACCAAGGTTGAAAGCAAACAAACCACCACACCCATGCCTGCCATTGTGGTGAACAGGCTTGACCAAGGGAATTTGAGCATAATGAGATGGCCAACAACGGGGGCGATGACAGGAATGATGCAGGTAATGCCGTTGAGCATAGATAGTACCTTCGCGCGACGTTTGTCATCCAACGTGTCGCGAAGAATGGCAAAAGCAACCACATAGCAAGAGCCAGCTCCAATACCTTGGGTAAATCGAGCAATTAAAAACGCCTCGGACTGCTCAGCCATGCTACCAAGTAGTGATGCTGCAATGAAGATCGCAGCGCCAACCATAGCAACAGGTTTTCGACCAATGGAGTCGGCGATCTTTCCTGCAAACAACATAGTCGTAGCCATACCAGCAAGGTAGATAGAGAACGCAATGTGTAACTGTGATTCACTGGCGTTTAAATCCGCGGCAATTTGAGGCAAACCTACAAGGTAAAGATCAATCGCGGTAGGATAGAGTAATACAAGGGAAAAACTACAAAGCAAAAAACGGAACATGGCAACCTCACTAACAATTGGTGAGGATCATAATGTGTGAAACGTTTGCCAGCGAGTGGGAATTGCGACCGTAGGTATTTCCATTTACGACATACCCTGTATAAATCAAACGTAAATTCAACAAGGATGACCATGATTACTATTGAAAAGTATACGCCATGTCGACACGCGCAAACCATTGAGCTGCAAGTCTTGGAAGATCAAGCTCAGTTTACGGTTGAGAATATTGGTCAGCGATTGGAAAGTCTTAAACCGACAGAGCTGCCTCATTTGATCCTTGAAGATGATCGTGTGGTCGGGTTCTTTTTATTTGATGCTGCGTACAGTGAAGATTATGACTTTTGCCCTCAAAGAAGTTTAGGTGTTCGCTCATTACTGGTGGATCATCGCCATCAAGGCAAAGGTATTGCGAAGCAAGCCATTGGTTTGTTTAGGGACTTTGTTAAGTTGCACTATCCAACATTTGAATTTCTCTACCTAACGGTTAATTGTCGAAACGTCCCCGCCTATCAGTGTTACCTAAAGGCGGGTTTTGAAGATACTAATGAGCTTTATCATGGTGGACCAGTTGGACCTCAGCACATCATGCGACAGGAATTGTAAAGAAGAACAAAGCAATAGATTGTACCTACTAAAATTTTGCAATAAATTTGATGCAACTGAATGAGTAACCACGAACTCTCAAGGACGATATGTGAAAATTGAAGTCGACAATTTAGAAAGAACAGCCGTAATCGCATTACTAGAAGAACATCTACAAGACATGTATGCCACATCGCCGCCAGAGAGTGTGCATGCGTTAGATTTAGCTAAGCTCAAAGCGCCAGAAGTGACATTTTGGACCGGATGGAAGGATGAGCAACTGCTTGGGTGTGCAGCGATTAAAGAGCTGGATGATCAACATGCTGAGCTTAAATCCATGCGCACCACGCCAGCGGCAAGAAACCAAGGTGTGGCGTCTCAATTATTGATTCATGTGATTGAGCAAGCGAAGCAAAAAGGTTTGCAGCGCTTAAGTTTAGAAACTGGCTCGATGGAATTTTTTAAACCTGCGCGCCTGTTGTATGAAAAGCATGGCTTTGTGTATTGCGATCCGTTTGGTGACTACGAACTCGATCCAAATAGCCAGTTTATGACCCTAGAATTGAGCTAGGGTCATTGATTGATAGTGAGTTGAAATTAGAAGTTCAAATTGAAATTGATGGTTGGCGACAAGAGGTTTGAACGTTCGTCAGCCAATCGCTTTCTCTTCTCTTTTAAGCGTTTAGCGTTGTCTTTATCTGGGTTGTTATCCAGTTGATTATCGATGATAGAAATTTCATTATCGATCTCTTGGATACGCTGTTGGCGTTGGTACTCTTGATGACCTAACTGATAGTTTTCAATGAACTGTTTATTGCTACACACACCATAATATTCTTTCCCTTCAATACCGACGGTATAGCCATTGTCTGGTGAGCAGTAAAGAATCGTGCCTTTATCAAAGCCTTCTTTCCACTGTTCTCGATCTGGAGTGACACCCGCTTCACCACAGTCTTCAGCGTAGCTGTTAATGATGCTCGGATTGTTACCTTCCTGCCCATCTTTGTAGCCTACTCTGTACCAGTCTGCTGTCTTACACTCATCTGGAGACATGCTGGTGCAACCAGAGAGCAAAGTGAGTACTGCTAGGGGGATTAGCGCTCTTTTCATCAGTTACTGTCCTTTAAACAAAATCGAATTGATATGGTTGAGTGTAAAATGAACACTGTTCATATCAATAGTTGAAATCATTGTATTCGCAATTGTAGTGAGTCATCAATATCAGTGATAAGTTCAATTCGCTGAATGAATTCGAGTTTGATTAATATTGTTCACGGATTTTGCCTTTGTTGTATCAATTCGATAGCCTTTGCATCAAAGTAGACACGCAACAATGACATTAAGATAAACATAGTCAATGAGGTTTAGACATTGAGTGACCAATCAACCGTTGTCATTATCGAGGATGAATCTGCTATTGCCGACAACTTGATTCATGTATTGGAGATGGATGGCTACCACGTAGAGTGGTTTGCAACGGCAGGAGAAGGTTTCGCTTTTTTGCAGCACAATACCGCGGCTTTGCTTGTATTGGATGTTGGCTTGCCAGACGGCAACGGATTTGAGCTTTGCAAAGCTATCCGTGAGTTTTCTGATATTCCAATTATCTTTCTCACCGCAAGAAGCGATGAAATTGACCGTGTAGTGGGCTTGGAGATTGGCGCGGATGATTACGTGACTAAGCCATTTAGTCCGCGTGAAATGTTGGCGCGCATCAAGTTACGAATCAAATCCAAAGCACCGATGGTGGAACATAAACCAGAACCAACATTAACCATAGAGCAATCTCAATTTAGTCACGATTTGGTTGCGCAGAACTTTGATTATGGTGTCGGTGGACAAATGCTTGGGTTAACAGCGGTGGAATTTAAGATCCTCGATAAGCTGATTTCCGTCTCTTCCAATGTATTGAGTCGAGAGCAACTTATGAACGCGGCAGACATGGCACCAGAGGCTGCATATGAGCGTAATATCGATACCCATATCAAAGCGATTCGCCATAAGTTGAAGCCGTTTGAGATGTCTGAACGCATCTGTACCAAACGTGGCTTTGGTTACTTTTACTGCATTAAAGGTGAATGATGAATCGTTGGCCGAAGATCCCACTTGGACTCAGACTGTTTTTTCTCTACTTCATCTTAGTCGGAATGACGGCTTACATGGTGAGCAAAACTGTCGTCCAAGAACTTAAGCCAACCGTGCGTCAAACCACCGAAGAGACGCTGGTGGATATGGCGAACTTGCTCGCGGTATTGGCAGAAGAGGACGTTGCAAACGGAAAGTTGTCTGAGAGTCGCTTCTCCAAACTATTAGCGGCTTATGGGCAGCGAGAACCTCAAGCGCGAATTTGGGAAATTGGCAAAAAAGCGATTAACCATCGAATTTACATCACCGATAAACAAGGGATTGTGATTGCGGATTCTTGGCAGCAAGACGTAGGCAAAGACTACTCGCAATGGAACGATGTTTATCTCACGTTGCGCGGTCAATACGGTGCGCGCAGTACCATCGAAGACCCGAAAGATCCGCTCTCAACCGTTATGCACGTTGCTGCGCCCATTTACCACAGAGGCGAAATCATTGGCAGCGTGACGGTGGCAAAATCCAATCGCTCAGTACAACCCTTCATCGATCTGTCTAAACGCAATGTGTTGTTTTGGATGGTGTGGATGAGTGGTTTAGTGCTTTTGGCAGGGGCATTGTTTGCTTGGCGAATTCACTCGGCACTGAACAAGTTAGAAGACTACGCGACCAAAATGGGTGAGGGCGAAAAGGTTTCTAAGCCAACATTTCGTATCTTTTATGAGTACGGCACGCTAAGCGACGCATTGGAGAAAATGCGCAACCAGCTTGATGGTAAACAGTATGTGGAAGAGTACGTACAGACGCTGACTCATGAGCTGAAAAGCCCGTTATCAGCGATTAAAGGCGCGAGTGAAATATTGCAAATGCCGTTGCCTGAAGAAAAGGTCGCGCGCTTTGCTGGCAACATTGAGCGAGAAAGCGACCGCATGCAGTCATTGATTGATAAGTTGCTCGAACTTGCTCGCCTTGAAAAGCGCCCCGAGTTAGAACAAGTCGAAGCTATCTCGCTAAAACAAATGGTCAATGAAGTGGTTGAATCGGCGGATGCGCGTTTGAGTGCTAAGTCGGTCACTGCCAAAATCCAAATTGATGACCATCTCTCCGTGTTTGGTGATGCCTTCTTGCTGAAACAAGCCGTTTTTAACTTGATGGACAATGCGCTGGATTTTGTTGATTCGGAGGGATGCATTGAATGGAAAGCTGAGGTCGCGAAAGAGAAAGTGTGCTTGTCGATTTTCAATTCAGGTCCTCACATTCCCGACTATGCAATGCCTCGTTTAACCGAGCGCTTCTACTCCCTCGCTCGGGAAAATGGTGTTAAGAGCACTGGGCTCGGGCTGAATTTTGTTGAGCAAGTGATCAAACTGCACAAGGGTAAGTTGCAAGTAGAAAACGTCGATGCTGGCGTGAAAGTGACTCTGATTTTACCAACTCCATAGAAACTCCACATTAGCTCCATTCGTTCTCCAAATTGCTGATTTAGATTACTCCCATCAGCAAATGGAGAATGAAACATGAAAAAGATCCTCAATAACCAACTCGGCACGAAGTTCGCCTTCGTGCTGTTTTTGTTTGTCTTACTGCAAATCCCGCTTTCAATGGTCACAGGGTTGATCTCAGAGCGCTCATATCGCCAAGATGAAGTCAGAAACGACATCGCACGCAGCAGCAGCGGCGAACAGCGCATCATTGGTCCATTCATCATGGTTAACTACACCGAAACCAGTTACCGAGATGACAAAGTACAGATTAAAGAGCGTCGTAAATTCCTCCTACCCAGCACTTTTGATATGAGCGCGAATCTGGACAGTTTTGAAAAGTACCGAGGCATTTACCGCGCGCGTTTATACAAAGCACAAGTGGCGCTGAAAGGCACTTTTGATGCAGACGATCTCACGGCATTGCAGGGGCTTGATATTGAAAACATGAGCCTAGTGGTTGGCATTGAAGACAGCCGTGGATTGATTCGTTTGGATGACATGATCATGGCGAGTGCTGCTATCGAAGTCGCTCCGGGAACCGGGTTAGATCAGTTACCACAAGGCTTCCACAGTGCTCTGACACTCGCAGACCTAAACGCAGAACAACCTTTGGCATTCGATCTTAACTTCTTGCTGCAAGGGATGGGTCAGCTTCAAGTCACACCAATCGGCAGTCAAACAACGGTTGAGCTCTCTTCAGCATGGGCGCATCCAAGCTTTATCGGTGATTACTTACCAGTGTCGTCAGAGGTGTCCGAAGATGGATTTAATGCACAATGGGCGAGCAATAACTTCTCTACCAATATCGAGCAGCTGTTCCAAAGCTGTTTGTCATCGAATCACGCTTGTCACGAGCTTGAACAGCGACAAATGGGCGTAGATTTGATTGATCCCGTTGACCATTACTTGAAGTCTCACCGAGCTGTGAACTATTCACTGTTGGTTATCACATTAGTGTTTGCAAGTTTCTTCTTACTGGAGCTATTACAAGCGCGTCCGGTTCACCCAGTGCAATACGGCTTTATTGGTCTGGCTTTAGCGCTTTTCTATCTGTTGCTGATTTCGATGAGTGAACACCTCGGCTTTAACTGGGCGTATGTGGTGTCAGCAGTCGCATCGACGGGGCTTTTAAGTGTGTACGTGAGTGGTATGTTGAGCAACACCAAACACGGAGCGATATTCGGAGCCTGTTTACTTACTCTCTACGGATTACTGTTTGGCTTGCTACAAGCAGAAAGCTACGCATTGGTGATGGGGACATTACTGTGTTTCGCGATTTTGAGCTTCACTATGGTCATTACACGCAACATCGACTGGTACGCACGAAATAAGAAAGCAGAAGAAAGTGCAAAGGCGAATCATGAAAATGGTTAAACGAGCAACTCTCACTGGTCAGCCAAGCGATATGGTGGAAGAGACGTCCGCTATCCACCTGCGATTTTCTGCAGAAAATGGACTCAAAAGCTTGGTGTGTTTTATCGCATTGGTCGTTATTGCGCTCTATGTTCGAGACAGCTTTATTCGTCCGACATTTGGCGATGTTCTCGTTGTGGTTTGGCTCTACTACTTTCTTGCAAGTATGTTCTCTATGCCCGTTAACTGGCTGGTTTCATTGGTGGTGTTGATTGCGTTTGCCGTCGAGTTGGGGCAATTGTTTCAGGTCGCAGCTTGGCTTGGTATCGAATCTTCATCGCCTCTGGCTGTAATTTTGGGTGCCACATTTGATTGGAAAGATCTGCTGGCTTACTGCATCGGAGGTCTACTGTGTTGGTGGATGGAAAAGAAATGAAAAACGAGATGAAAGCCATTGCGCTACCAAACCGACTCCGCCATTCCAAACGAGGTATTCGTAAAAGGATCAAAATCAGTTTACTAAAGCGCGTGTACCTTTGGTCACTGACCAATAGAGAACTGCTGTAAACCTCACCTCTTTATATGAAATACAAAAGGGAATCTTAAACTCACCGGCGCACAGGGTGAGTGAAGATTCCCTTTATTATTCATTGAGACGTCTAGCTGCTACTTTTAATTAGCTTTCAAATGAAAGTTTATCGCCAAACGTCTCTTTCCAGTCTTTATCGAACTGCTCAACCGCCGGTTTTACTGCTGGGTGAGCGAACATTTGTGCCGCCACATCGGTTGGCAATGTAATGGCTTCGATGCCCAGTTTCATCACCTCCATCGCTTGTTGAGTGTTCTTGAAGCTGGCTGCCAAAATCTTCGCTGGTAGTTGGTTTTGAGCGAGCAACAATTGAAGATCCGCGACCACTTCAACACCGTTGCCGTTCATCGCATCAATGCGGTTTACGTAAGGTGCTAGGTAGTCAGCACCGCACAGTGCCGCTAGGAAACCTTGTTGAGCTGAATAGATAGCGGTAGCAAGAACCTGAATTCCCTCTTTTTTCATTAGCTTAATTGCTGCCAAGCCGGTTTCTGTTGCTGGCACTTTTACCACCATATCGTAAGGCAATTCGTTCAGTTGGCGTGCTTCTGCCACCATGCCTTCGACGGTTGAACTCACGACTTGAGCGTGAAAGCGAGGTGTACCGCCAAGTGCTTCTTGCATGCCTGCTAGGGTTTCATTCAGTCCCTGTTTTGATTTCGCCAAAATGCTTGGGTTTGTCGTCACGCCTTTTAGCGGTAGGCACTGGTTAAAGCGTTTTACTTCTGCCACATCAGCAGTATCTAAATAAAGTTCAATCATGGTTTCTACCTTAAACAAAATCTTCGTTTTGATGATGGGATCACTATAGATCTGACAATCGAACGAGATCTTGATTTTGATCAATTGAAATTTCATTTGAAACTATAATAATTTCATTAAATGAAAGTTAAGTGAAACTTGTAAAGGCTCAAATGAAGCTTTCAGTTCGAACAAAGAAAAGCCGCTGATAAGACTTAACCAGCAAGAAACGGATTAAGTACACAGCGGTAGCACAGACCAAGAGGCAAGCAGAGATGTATTTCAATATCCAACGATTCTCTACCCATGATGGCGATGGCATTCGTTCCATTCTTTTTCTTAAAGGATGCAGCTTGTCTTGCCCTTGGTGTCAAAACCCAGAAAGCCGCAGCGAAAAGCATTCACTGCTGTTTGATCAGCGAAGCTGCATGGAAGGTTGCCAACTGTGCGTTTCTGCTTATCAAGCCACAACTCAATCTACAACGGATAGTGAAACGGTGGGTGATGGTATTCGACGCATCGACAACCAGATCATCATCAATCGCAAAGCCATCAAAGAAGACCAACTGATCGCGCTGCGAGACGTCTGTCCTACGCAAGCACTGACTGTATGTGGTGAAGAAGCGAAATCAGACATGTTGTTCGACACCTTAATGAAAGACAAACCTTTCTACGACCAAAGCCAAGGTGGCGTGACCTTCTCGGGTGGTGAGCCACTCATGCAAGCAGATTTGGTGGCAGAGCTCGCGCAGCGTCTGCATGACAACCAAGTCTCTACCGCTATTGAATCGTGCATGCATGTGCCGTGGAAGAACGTCGAAAAAGCCGCGCCGCATATCGATTGCTGGTTGGCGGATTTAAAACACATTGATGAAGAAAAGTTTCTTAGCTGGGCGAAAGGTTCACTAAAACGCATCAAAGACAATTTCCGAAAACTGGCACCTATCGCGAAACGCATTGTGATTCGCGTTCCCGTTGTGCCGGGGTTCAATGACACCATCGAAGAGTTGAAAGACATCATCGATTTTGCGGCTTCACTAGAAAGCTGCCAAGAACTTCACTTGCTGCCGTACCACACGCTCGGCATCAATAAATACCGTTTGCTCGATATGCCTTACGAGTGTTCTGACAAGCCATTAAACAAACCAGAACTGCTAGAAAGCGCTATGCAATACGCAAGCGAAAACACCCAACTTAACGTGATTGTAAGAGGTTAACTATGGACCTGAATTACCTTCCTGAGCGTATCAAAGCGCACAAATCGGCACTGGTAAATATCGTAACGCCACCTGTCTGTACCGAGCGCGCAGAGGCATACACTCGTGCTTATCAAGCGAACGAAGACAAACCTGTGATTGTCCAACGTGCGCTAGCACTGCAAGAGCACTTATGCACTCGTACGATTTGGATTAAGCACGATGAATTGATCGTCGGTAACCAAGCGAGCAAAGTGCGCGCTGCGCCTATTTTCCCAGAATACACAGTGCGTTGGATTGAAGCGGAAATTGATGAGCTAGCTGACCGTCCTGGTGCAGGCTTTGCGGTCACTGAAGAAGATAAGCAAAGCATCCACAGCATCACACCGTACTGGCGTGGCAAAACCGTTCAAGACCGTTGTTATGGCTTGTTCACTGATGAGCAGCAAGAAATCTTAGCCAGCACCATCATTAAAGCTGAAGGCAACATGACTTCGGGTGACGCGCACCTTGCGGTGGATAACGAGAAAATCTTGAAGCTAGGCATGAACGGCTTGTTAGAGGATGTTCGTCAGCACCGTGCTAACAATGATGTTTCGACCTTTGAAGGCTTGAAGAAAGAGCAGTTCTACAAGTCAGTCGAAATCGTGCTGCTTGCGATTCAAGATCACATGGTGAGCTACGCTGAATTGGCGGCAAAAATGGCGCTTGAAGAGACGCGCCCGCTGCGCAAAGCTGAGTTAGAAAGCATTGCGGCAAACTGTCGTCATGTAGCAAGTCACGCACCAGAAAACTTCTGGCAAGCACTGCAATTGAGCTACTTTGTTCAATTGATGCTACAAATCGAATCGAACGGTCACTCGGTTTCTTTCGGTCGTATGGACCAGTTCCTCAACGAGTTTTATGTTCGTGATATCGAAAACGGCACAATTGAGAAAGACTTTGCATTAGAGCTTTTACAAAGCTGTTGGTTGAAGCTGCTTGAAGTAAACAAGATCCGCTCTGGTGCGCACTCGAAAGCATCGGCAGGTTCTCCGCTGTATCAAAACGTGTGTATCGGTGGTCAGAAGTTGAATGAAAAGGGTGAGCCTGAAGACGCAGTGAATCCACTTTCTTGGGCGATTCTAGAATCTTGTGGTCAGTTACGTTCGACGCAACCTAACTTGAGTGTGCGTTACCATGAAGGTTTGAACCAAGAATTCCTGATGGGTTGTATCGAAGTGATTAAATGCGGCTTCGGTATGCCTGCGTTCAACAACGATGAGATTGTCATCCCTGAATTCATCAAGCTTGGCGTAGAGAAAGAAGACGCTTACAACTACGCCTCTATCGGCTGTATCGAGACGGCGGTTCCCGGCAAATGGGGTTACCGTTGTACGGGCATGAGCTTCATTAACTTCGCTCGTATCCTGCTCGCTTCATTGAACGAAGGTGTGGATGCAACAACGGGTAAAGCCTTCTTGCCGCACGATAAGTCATTAGCAAAAGGTAACTTTGAGAACTTTGAGCAAGTGACGGCTTCTTGGGCAGAGCAAATCCGCTACTACACCCGTAAATCGATTGAGATTGATACGGTAGTCGACAGTGTGCTTGAACAGCAGGCACAAGACATCTTCTGTTCAACGCTGGTGGATGACTGTTTGGCTCGCGGTAAAACCGTGAAAGAAGGTGGCGCGAAATACGATTGGGTATCTGGCTTGCAAGTCGGTATCGCGAACTTGGGTAACAGCCTAGCAGCAATCAAACACCTTGTTTTCGATGACGCGCAGATTACTCAGCCTGAGCTAGCAAAAGCATTGGCAGAAGATTTCGACGGCATGGAGAACGAGCAACTTCGCCAACGTCTTATCAACTTTGCACCAAAATACGGTAACGATGATGATGCGGTAGACCAACTACTGGCAGACGCGTACCAAGTTTACATTGATGAGCTAGAGCAGTTTGTTAATACGCGTCATGGGCGTGGTCCAATTGGCGGAGGTTATTACGCAGGTACTTCAAGTATCTCGGCAAACGTCCCATTCGGTGCTTCAACCATGGCAACGCCGGACGGTCGTAAAGCGAAAACACCATTGGCAGAAGGTGCAAGCCCGTCGTCTGGCTCAGACCGTTTAGGTCCAACAGCGGTATACAACTCGGTCGGTAAGATCCAAGCGAATAAGATCCTTGGTGGCGTGCTGCTTAACCAGAAGTTAAGCCCGGCGGCGGTTGAGTCTGAAGGGGATAAGCTCAAGCTCTCTATGCTGATTCGCACCTTTTTCAACCACCACAAAGGTTGGCACGTGCAATACAACATCGTCTCTCGTGAGACCTTGCTAGCTGCGAAGAAGAACCCGGAGCAATATCGTGATCTTGTTGTGCGAGTTGCAGGCTACTCAGCCTTCTTCACCGCGCTATCACCAGATGCGCAAGACGACATCATCGCACGTACTGAGCACGAACTGTAAGTACACTGATTAAGTAAAACAAAAGGCACCAATTGGTGCCTTTTTGCGTTTTGGTATGAGTTTATTTACCCATATGCTCGTGGCGTATTTTACCGCAAGATCTACTACACCCCTTACAGTGGAAGAAAGCTAACCAGTCTTAAGATTAGCTTTCTTGTTGTTTGACGAATTGTCCCGGTGTCATGCCGAAATGGTTTTTGAATGCTCGAGTAAAGTGGGACTGGTCATTAAAGCCAAGCTCGTGCGCCGTTAAAGCGATATTGACAGAGCCAGAAGAGAGCGCCACTCGTGCTTGCTCTAAACGTTTATTCATCAGGTACTGATAAGGCGTTACGCCGATGAGCTTTTTGAACTCCCTCAGAAAGTAAAACTTACTGCAACCGAGCAAGTCTGCGAGATCATCGACCGAGATGTTGTTGCCGATGTTTTCTTCGATGTATTGGTCAATCTTATCGACTTGGTGTTGGTCAAATTTAGAGGCTGCAAGCTGGTTGTTCTTAAGGTCAAAGTAGTTGGAGTAGTTTTGGATATAGTGGGTTGCTAGGAGTGAAACCAAGTTGTTGAGGTAGGTTTTGCCATTTCGTCCTTTGGCTTTCGCTTCCAACATAAACAGCTCAATGATGCCTTTGATGGTTTCATCCAACACGTTGTAGTTGTTCAAAAATTGCAGCTCAATTCCCTCTAAATTTAGCGGGCAGTGTGAGAAAAACTCTTGTTCTTCAATCGCCAAAATCACGAAGTAACAAGGCTCTGCCACATCATGGGTAAACGGGGTTTTAGGTGGATTAATCCAAATGTTGCCCGGGCTGGTTTTCAGATCGGCGAACGTGCCATCTTTTTCGACGCTCCAGTTCAAATCTTTTTCTAGTGCCAATGCAAAGTAGAAGTAAGGGGTGTAGACATTCTTCGGGTAGAAATAAGGGGACGTGCCTTTTTCTACCAATACGCCCGACCAATCTAATCCATGGTTTGAAAACTCAATATCCAGCACGTCGCCACAGCTTGATAGCGCATTAGATTCAGAGTCATAAAACTTAAGCTCGGACTTCATTTTCTTTCCTTTGTACTCTTCCACTTGCTAGCTGAAATTAGCCGAGTTTTGCACATTTCGTCAACTCATTGAGGGGGCAATAAAGTACAAAAACTTGGGCAGGAATGTTCAATCTTCTCTCGCGGTGCAGCGCTAATCTATACCCAAGTTAGCCGGACAGCTCAGGCAAAATATAAGACAGAGAGGATGCCATGTTTAAGAAATCGCTTTTACTACTATTAGGTAGTTTGCCGTTCACCACCTTTGCTCACTCAGTTTCTGCAAATGACAACAACACGAACCTAGCTTTAGAGGACACCACCATGAAACACATCGAACTCAATACTCAAGTTGGTCAACTAGCTGCAAACCTTTACCTACCAAAAGGTGCGAAGAATGCCCCAGTTGTTATCGTGACGGGGGCGTGGACAACAGTGAAAGAGCAGATGCCGGCGGTTTATGCCCAAGCATTGGCAGAGCGAGATTACGCGGCATTGACGTTTGATTTCCGTGGTTGGGGTGAAAGCAGAGACCACGTGATGTACTTAGAAGACCCTGCACGTAAAACCGCAGACATTCGCGCAGTGATTGAAGCGATGAGTCAACTCGATGGCGTTGATGCATCACGCATCGGTGGTTTGGGTATCTGTGCATCGGCGGGTTACATGCTAGATGCGGTTGCCGGTAATGACAAAGTAAAAGCCGCGGCAGTGGTTGCTCCTTGGCTGCACGATAAAGCGATGGCGACTGAAATTTATGGCGGCGAAGAAAGCGCGAAAAACCTACTTGCAGCAGCGGAAGAGGCAGCACATTCATCGACTCCGGTTTACATCGAAGCGGCAAGCACAACCAATGAGAGCGCATTGATGTTCCAAGCGCCTTACTACACGGAGACTGACCGCGGTTTGATTCCTGAATATGACAACCAATACAACGTTGCATCATGGGCTGGTTGGTTGAACTACGACGCTCAAGCAAGCGCAGCAACACAAGATAAACCAGTGCTAATGGTGGCATCTGAAGCCATGGCTCTGCCTGCTGGTGCGCATCGTTACATCGAGAATGCTGGTAGCAACGTTAACGCAGTATGGTTATACGACATCAATCAATTCGATTTCTATGACCAGTCAGAAGCGGTAAAACTGGCTGTCGATGAAGTTGTCGAGCATTTCGAAGCGAACCTATAAGGAATCGTGTGATGAAGCTTAAACAACTATGGTTGCTGTTTGTCGGAGTGATTGCCATGAATGTGAATGCTCAAACCATGTCTTTGGACGAAGCGAAAATTCGTAGCAACATTAACAGCTTCTCGGCTTTGGCAGACCAAGGCGCATTTGAATACTTAGGTCGATTGTTCGCTCCAGAATTGACGGTGGATTACACCACGCTGTTTGGCGGTGAAGCCCAACAAGTCAAACGCCAAGATTTAATGCAGCAGTGGGCGGGATTCTTGCCTGGGTTTGATGCGACATTCCATGACTTGAGCAATCTGAACGTCTCTATTGATGGCGATAAGGCGAGTGCGACAGTGGATTTCACTGCAAGTCATTGGCTCGGTGAAGAGGGTTTTTGGGCGGTTTCGGGTGAATACGAGTTTGGTTTGCAACGGGCGGGCGATAACTGGCAAATCACTTCAGTGACACTGAATCGAAAATCAGAACAAGGTAGCCGAAATATCTTGGCAGACGCGCCTAAGCATGCAGCGCAGAACTTAAAAGTGCGCGAAGCACTGAAAGTGACGTACTAATAAACGCGTCAGAGCGTCACAAAGGCACCAATTGGTGCCTTTTTCTATTTGAGCTGTATCGTGTTTAGTTGCATAACTGATTGATTAATTGAGTGGTTTAAATAGGGTGGGAGAAAATTAAAAAGAAGGGTAGAAGAACGGATGTTTTTACTCATCGCAATACTTGCAGGGGTAGCGGCGTTAATTTGGTTTTATCGAGAAGGGCAAGTCATTGGCTTGAACCGGATCCTCGGCATACTTTATTTTATTACTTACGCTGTGGTGTATTTGTACATTCCACCATTTCTCGAAATGGGGCATCAATACATTGGCAAAACTTACGAGTTGATCCCCATTGCCTGCCTTTATGGCATTTTGCACCCAGATCCTGAGGAAGCAACGACTGAACAGAAGGCGATAAGCTTTTTTTCATGGTGTGGCTTGATCTTTATCAGCTGTTTCTTGTTGTATTTCAAAATGAATGTCTGGTGAGAAACTAAATACTAAGTTCAAGGAAGATAAATGAGTGCCAGTCACTACGTAAAAGAGCTACGCAGCAAAATAGGTAATCAAGTATTAATGATTCCGGGCGTTGCCGCTGTGATCCTTAATGAAAGCAACCAGGTTCTGTTGCAAAAGAAATCTGATGGCAGTTGGAGCTTACCAGCAGGCATGATTGAACCAGGAGAGTCACCTTCGCAAGCTGTGATTCGAGAAGTAAGAGAAGAAACCGGACTCGCGGTTGAAGTTGAACGTGTGCTTGGTGTTTTTGGTGGAGAGGGATTTGGTTTTGCTTATCCAAACGGAGACCAAGTTGAATACACAGTGATCATGTTTAAGTGTCAACAAACAGGACAGTTTGCAGAAGACTTAGATGAGGAGACGCTCGAGCTGGCTTGGTTCTCGAGATCAGATATGCCGACACTTGCTTTACCTTATCCTCTTGAGTGCTTATTTGCAGAAAACATCGAGCCATTAGTTTCGTAATAATCATCGAACTAGAATGTATTTATCCTGTTGATTTTGTGAGAAAGATTATTGAGGCATTGAATGAAAACTGTCAGTATCCAACATTCGATGCTGATTATTCATTTGGCGTCATTGGTTGTTATTTATAAGCAGAGAAAAAATATGTTTAAAAAAGCTCTAGTTCTAGCTCTTCCTGTTGTATTAGCAGGTTGTTCCGCACCTAAATATACGGCTGAGCCGATTGCGCAGTCGAATCAAAGCAAAGAAATCACCATCGTAAAAGATAATGCGACAAGAGCAGTGTTCTTAGATTCTTTGCAAGAATGGTGCTTAGACACTGCGCGTAAATGTACAGTGGTCAGTGATGGCACTGCACCTAAGGCAGATGAACTGACGCTAACCTATGTGTCTCGCTGGAGTTGGGACTTTAGAACCTTTATTGCGGATGCAAAGATTAACGCTTATAAAAATGACCAGAAAGTTGGTCAAGTTGAATTTAAAGCGCCAAACAATGGTAATTTGGACAAATTTGGTACAGATACCAAGCGTATCGAGTCGATGATTAAGATCTTATTTGGAGAGCAGACAATTAGCGATGCTCAACAGAAAATCAAATCTGGTGAAATCTAAATACACAGCTTAAGAACATAATGAAAGCTCGAAAGTAATGTCCTTCTTTTGAGCTTTATTTTTTGTGATATTTAAGCCTGAAAAGATGGTGCTATATGGAAATAGTTAAAGCCAATCTCAGCCATTTTGAAGCGTTTGAGCAGTATGTTGAAAAGTGTGCTCTGGCGGGAATGGAAATGTACATCATCGCCCAAAGCGACAGTGAAGCGTTGCTGAAAAAACGAATTGGATACGCGAAAGGCGAAGGCTTGCCGGAAGGTTGGACGCCGTCTTCGACATACTTCTGTATAGAGGAAGGGGTGATACTTGGTTCGATTCGGGTTCGTGATGGTAATAACGACTATCTTGAAAATGTGATAGGGCATATTGGTTACGAAACCGCGCCAGATGCTCAAGGCAAAGGCATCGCCACATTCATGTTGAATTGGGTGAAAGCCGAGGTTATAGAAGACAGCGCTATCGTTACTTGTGATGTGAACAATACCGCATCAAGGCGCGTGATCGAAAAGGCGGGTGGCGAGTTTCTCAATACATTTTATTCAGAACAAGACCAATACGAAGTGCGCCGCTATCGATTGTCGGCAGAGTAAATTCATTGAGATGAACAAACGCCCTCGTGAATGAGGGCGTTTGTTATTGAGAATGTTCCATTATGAAGTGAGAAATTAGAACTCATCCTCTTCAAAGCGTCCTGCGTTCTCTAGCCATAAACCATTGATGACACCAAAGGCGCAGGCGAGCAATACGCCAAGTACCCAACACATGTACCACATACTTGCCTCCTTAATAGAGCGATGAGCTGTTGCTGCGGATGTAGTTGTTATCCAAACGTCCGAACATTTTGTAGTAACACCATGCGGTGTAGCCCAGAATCACAGGCACAACGATGATGGCAACGATAGAGATAATGCCAAGCGTTTTCTCACTCGATGTGGCATCCCATAACGTTAAGCTGTGCGATGGGTTGATGCTTGACGGCATGATCATCGGAAACAAGGTGACGCCTGCCGTTAAGATGATGCAAGCAATCGCAATGCTCGACATGGTAAACGCCACCCCAGCACGGCGAGAGACGGTTGCCCAAAAGCACACGAGTAAGCTGGTTACCGCAGTGAAGGGAATCAGCCAAAGTTGTGGCATTTCGCTGAAGTTATGCAATAAATCACCAGCAATACTCACCACTTGTTTGTTGAGTGGGTTTGAAATGCCATCTTTTAGCATCGCGCCGATGATGATGTAACCGGATTGCGATGCCGCAAACAAACCACCGAACATAAATAACATCATGGTTGCACCCGCACCCCACAACGTGATGTTTTGTGCTCGTGCTCGTAGATCATGTTTTGTCTTCATTTGAAGGAAAGCAGCACCTTGCGTCACCACCATGGTCAAACTCACCAAGCCACACAGAATTGGGAATGGAGTGAGCAAGTCAAAGAACCCACCTTGATAATCGAGCATCAGCAAGTTGTTTAACTCGAACGGTACGCCAACCAACAAGTTACCGAAGCCAACCCCAAAGATAATCGGTGGAATAACACCGCTGATGAACAAGGCGATATCACACACATTGCGCCATTGCGGATTATCGATTTTAGCTCGGTAATCCATACCAATAGGGCGCAACCAAAGGGATGCGAGTACCAACAGCATGGCAATATAGAATCCGGAGAACGCTGCGGCGTATACCAAGGGCCATATCGCGAAGATGGCACCGCCAGCGGTGATCAGCCAAACTTGGTTGCCGTCCCAGTGCGGCGCGATAGCGTTAAGCATTACGCGGCGCTCTAGGTTCTTTTTCCCCATAACAGGGAGCAGCGCGGCTACCCCCATATCGAATCCGTCGGTGATGGTAAAACCAATCAACAGCACACCAACGATCGCCCAAGTAAATAGGCGTAGGTTTTCGTAATCAAACATAGTGCCTCCTTAGTGCTGATCAATCAGTTTGAATGTGTCGGATTGTTTGTCTTTTTTGTTGTTTTCTTCGTGGTGATAGCGACCCGTTTTAAGCACGCTTGGTCCACGTTTGGCAAACTTCACCATCAAGAACATTTCTACAATCAAGAACGTTGTGTAGAGTACATAAACAAAGCCGAGCGAAATCCAAATGTCACTTGGTGCGAGGTTAGATACCGCCATATTGACCGGAAGTACCTCACCAATTGCCCATGGTTGACGTCCGTATTCGGCAACGAACCAACCCGCTTCACAAGCAATGAAAGGCAATGGAATCGCCCATAGTGCTGCTCTCAATAGCCAAGGGCTCGAACCCAACTTTTTGCGGCAGACTTGGACGAAAGACAAACCGATAATCGCGAACATCAATACCCCACAAGCCACCATGATTCGGAAGCTCCAGAACAGAGGTGCTACTTGAGGAATCGTATCTTGCGCAGCTTGCTTGATTTGGCTTTCAGTCGCGTCGGTGACGTTCTCGGTGTATTTCTTCAATAGCAGACCGTAGCCGAGATCTTTCTTCATCTCATCGAATTGAGCGATGTTTTCAGGACTGTCGTTACCTGCGCGAAGTTCCTCTAGCATGCCGTAAGCTTGGATACCATCGCGGATGCGATCTTCGTTCTGCGCCATCAGATCGCGTAAGCCCATCACTGGCTCATCCAGCGAGCGAGTCGCGATGATCCCCATTAGATATGGAATCTTAATGGCGTAGTCGGTTTCCATGGTTTCTTGGTTTGGTAAGCCAAATAGCGTGAACGAGGCAGGTGCTTCTTCGGTGTGCCACTCGGACTCAATTGCCGCGAGTTTTACTTGTTGAACATCACCAAGCTCGTAACCCGATTCATCACCCAGCATCAATGTCGACACAATCGCAGCCATGCCAAATGCTGACGCCACTGCAAACGATCGGCGAGCGAAAGAGATATCTCGACCTTTGAGTAAGTAGTAAGCACTGATGCCCATTACAAACAAAGCACCTGTGGTATAACCGGCAGCCACGGTATGAACAAACTTAACTTGCGTGACGGGGTTAAACACCACATCAGCAAAGTTGATCATTTCCATTCTCATGGTCTGGTAGTTAAATTCTGCGCCGACAGGGTTTTGCATCCAGCCGTTTGCCATCAAAATCCACAAGCCAGAGAAGTTAGAACCCAGAGCCGTCAGCCAAGTGACCGACAAGTGTTGGCGTTTTGATAATCGATCCCAACCGAAGAAGAACATGCCGACTAAGGTGGATTCGAGGAAGAAGGCAATCAAGGCTTCGATGGCAAGCGGTGCCCCGAAAATATCACCCACATAGTGAGAGTAATACGCCCAGTTGGTACCAAATTGAAACTCCATGGTAAGACCGGTCGCCACGCCCACGGCAAAGTTAATCCCGAATAACTTACCCCAGAACTTGGTCATGTCCTTGTAGATGGTTTTCCCCGTCATGACGTACAAAGACTCCATAACAGCCAGCAAGAAAGACAAACCTATGGTCAGTGGGACGAATATAAAGTGATAGAGTGCGGTACTAGCGAACTGAAACCGCGACAGATCAACGACATCTGCAAACATAAGGACTCCTTCCCGCTACCAGAGTAGCGGGTTAGATAAGGTTATTATTAGTCTGTTTAATTAAGCGTTAAAGCTTGGGGCGCTTGAGTTACGCTTTTGCTGGTGTGCGAGAGAAAGGTTTTCTCAACCAGTAATCCAAGCTTACGTAGCGACCACCGCCGTAGAAGAACAGCACCAGCAACATCACAAAGTAGGTGGCTGCGAACTCCATACCGTTGTTGAGCATTACTGGGTCGCCCAATTCGGTGATGTAGTTGTATCGACCTGGGAAGTTGGTTGCTAACCATTCAATAAAGCCGTTCAAACGTACTGTTGCTTCCATGCCGCTGGTGGCGATGGCATCCCAACCGTGTTTCCAGTGCACCATTGCGCTCGCAACGCTCATCAAGAAAATCATCGGAATCGACATCACTCGGGTAAACAAACCCAAAGCGATACAAATACAGCCAAGCACTTCCGTACCTGCGGCAAGAAACGCTAACAACTCGGGAAATGGTAAGTTCAAACCTCCATCTGCGGTGGACGCGCCAAACCACGCGACGGTGCCAGAGAAGCCCAGCACCTTAGAGCGAGCGCCAACGAAAATGACCGGAATGAGGTAGAGACGAATCGCAAGCAACGCTAAGTAATCGTATCTTTTGCATTTCTCGACGAGACCGTCGAACCAATTGAGGGCTGACTTAATCATAATTTTTCTCCTGAAGGGCGGACGCTGACGAGTCCTAGTTCACTGAAGTGTTGAGCCCACTCCATGAAACTGAATCTGGCGAGTTGCTGAGCAATCATTTGTTGTAGTTGCGCCAGAGTCAGGTTTGGTTGCTGTTGTAATAGCTGAATCAATGCGACATCCACTTCTCTGAGCTTTTGCGATATCACATGATGTTGTGAGTTCCGAAACACGCCATAAAACACAGGGTGACGCCTTTGAGTTAGGAAAGTCACGGAGTCTTGATGCAGCAAGAAAGGCACTTCGAGCAGCCTTAATGTTGGGTTGAGTTGCAGCACTTGGTTCTCTTCTAGTATCGGATTCGATGAAGAAGTGAATGCCGCGACTAAGGTGTCAATTTCTACATTGAACGCCACCCATTCATATTCCAACAACGCCATCTGATCGGCAGAAATAGAGCTAGAGTCTTGATGCACTTTCTGCTGCAAAAATTGAACAAACTCGGTGGCAATATGATGAAACTCAGGCTCGGATGCGCCATGCATCACCACAAAGTCATCCACCATGCGCTCAAGTTGTTCATCAGCGAACTGCGAAGAAAATAGAGGGAACGTATTCGCAACGACACCCAAGATGTTGTCGCGGATAAATTCGCTATATCGACACAGCGCATGCTGATTCATAGGCGTGCGAATTAGAGCCGTTAGGGACTCGGTTTGCGCGCGCATTTTGCTCGGAGGATTAAGCATTGAGCACCTCCTTACACAACACTTCGAGTGTTTGACTGAAATCCAAGATCTCGCCATGAATGCTGCGAAGCTCTTCAGCCAGAACAAGCAACGACGGCACATTGTGGTCGCGCTCAAGCAGTAAAGGTTTGCTGCCATGCACCGAGTAGGTGTAACGAGCCAGATCAATCACTTCATCAGGCACTGGCTTTCCATGGGTATCGAGCAAGAAGTCATCACGCTCTTTCAAGTGACCCGCAATGTGGTAATAACGAATCGCGTCGCTTGGTAAAGTACTCAGCATGTCGTAAGGGCAGAAATGATGATTTCGGCTGTTGACGAACACATTGTTGATGTCGATAAGCAGCTCACATCCACTGCGGTCACTCACTTCAGCGATAAACTCGCCCTCTGGCATTTCATGTCCGTAATCGTGGTAGTAAGAGATATTCTCTAACGCCAATGGACGCTGAATAATGTCTTGCACGCGTTGAATGCGTTCGACCAAATACGGAATGTTCTCTTTATGTCGAGGGATCGGAAGCAGTTCATACAAATAGCCCTGATTGTCTCTAGAGAAACTCAGATGTTCGCTATAGATGTCGATATTAAATTCATCGAGAAAGCGTGCGACGTCTCGTACAAAAGACTCGTTTAACGGTTGGCAATCACCAATCGATAAGCTCAAGCCATGAGCGACAAGCGGATAATATTTCGCAATGTCTTGCAGCTGTTCACGTTTCAAGCCGCCAATATTCATCCAGTTTTCCGGTGCTAATTCGAGGAAATCGATATCTGGGTGCTCGGGCAACTGACACAGCAAGTCAACGTGTTCGCTGCGCAGCCCAATCCCTTTTGATGTATCGGTTATTGTCCGCATACGCCACCTGTTACTTTGCTTTTGGTGAGTTTGATGGTTTCTTCTGAAGGGTTAATACCTTCGCCAGTCACGCCACATTTGCCGTCACGAGCGCGTACCAAGCGACCTTGTGGATCGTTCTTTAGTTCTTGTTTCTCAAAGCGTTTCTCTGTACCACATTTACCAGCCGCACACTTACCGCCATGTTGAGAGCTGGATTGAGCCTCTACGGGAGCTTCTGTGGGTGCATCGGCAAACGCCATGCTTGAGTTCAAAGTAATGACAGACGTCATCGCGATAGATAGAGCAAGTTTATTGTTCATGAGACATCTCCTTCGCTGCGCTCATTGGGTAGCTAGATAAATCGTGACCAGCAATAACTTGACCGTGGTAGTACTCTTTAACGATCTTGATGGAAGCTGGTTTGAGTTTTAGACCTAAGCCCATCCAGTGGTTAAGCACCAAGAGTTTTGGATTCACTTCTGCGGCGATCTTGCCGACAACCGATGGCTTAGCGTGCATAAACGATGAGACTTCGTCGGCTTCTTCATGAATAGCTAATGGCATCAATAAGATGTCCGCACCTTTAGCGAAGTCGATGAAGTCAGGGTTACTGCCGTTTTGGTCAGCGGAAATCACCATCACGCCTTCGGCACTTTCGATTCGAAAAGCGAGACAAGGAACGTCGCCGTGTGGGATACCCAGTGCGTAAATGGTTAACCCATCTTGCTCGTACACCTTGGTGCCTTGGGAAGTTTTGTATGGCACATCGGTAATGGTGACAGGGAACAAGCCATCGCTGCCATCAAACAAACCGTTCAGATATGCGTACGCGCCTTCATCACCGTCGAAAAGCGCTTTCATGTAACCAGTCAAGCTAGGAAATGCAGAGCCCGCTTCTGGACCCGCGATATCGAGAGGATCTTCACGATCAAAGAAGTACCCCCCTTTTAGCAGGGCTGGAACGTCGGCAACGTGGTCGGTGTGAAAGTGACTTAAACCAAGGAAATCTAAGTCTTCCAGTTTGCCGCCCGCCTGCCCAAAACGCAGATAAACACCGCCACCGGCATCGATCATCACGCGTGATTTTCCTTTCCACCAAACCAGTTCACCAGACGAGGCACGAAGGTCATCAGAGATTGGTCCGCCAGAACCAAGAAGTTGCAAAGTAAAATCTTTGTCTAGCGGTTCGAGAGAGAGTGCGTAACTGTTGGCGGCTCCGAGAGATAACCCCAGAGCCAGCACTAACGCTTTTAAAGGCTGTTTCATATCAAATACCTATGAGTTTGATTTTTCTTATTTATTTCCTTTGGGTGAGCATCCAAAGAAGTGTTGAAGAGGCAGGAAAAACGATTTGTTTTTGATGTCCGTCAAAGCACGGGAATAAGATATCCAATATGAATGGTTAATTATATCTAGTAATTTTAAAGTTTCGTTCAGGTAAATTGAACGTTATTAGTTTGAGCTGAACAAGCATCAGAATGTAAAAAGGCACCGTGAAAGGTGCCTTTTATTTGTGTTTTGCAAGAACAATCAGGGCATGCATTGTCGCTTTACCATGAAACCGATAAGCTGTTTGGTATCTTGCCAAAATAGCAGTATTAGGAAGCGCATCATGGATCTCGATATCTACCAAGTGGACTCTTTCACCACCGAACCTTTCAAAGGAAACCCTGCTGGAGTCAGTCTCTCACAAGAACCGTTACCAGAAGCATTGATGTTCTCTATCGCTGAAGAAATGGCGGTATCAGAAACTGCTTTTCTCTGTCTGAAAGACATGCGACTGCGCTGGTTCACACCTAAGGTAGAAGTGGCGCTATGTGGTCATGGCACATTAGCCACAGCGCAAATCTTAAAAGAACAAGGATTAGCGAAGGTTGGCGATACCATTGCCTTTCAAACTCTCTCTGGTGAGCTTCATGCAAAAGTAAACGAGTCGACAATTGAGCTCGATTTTCCTTCGACTCAGCTTGAAATGGATGTTGAACAAGACGCTACGTTGCTAGCGGCACTTGGATTGAAAGCGGAGCAGGTGGTTTCTTACGCTCAGTTTGACAGCAAAGGCTTTATTGAAGTCGACAATGAAAAAACCGTGTTGGAACTCGAGCCTAACTTTGACGCATTAAAGAACATTCAAGGGCGTGGTGTGGTGGTAACTGCTCAATCGAATTCTCCGGATCTCGACTTTATCTCGCGTTACTTCGCCCCCTGGGTGGGCGTGAATGAAGATCCTGTCACAGGCTCAGCCCATTGCGCACTGACTCAGTTTTGGTCGCAAAAACTCGGTCAAAACCAGTTCCGCGCTTATCAAGCCTCAGCCCGCGGTGGCCATTTACAAACCGAATTGCTTGAAAACGGACGCATTAAACTGATTGGCTCTGCAAAGACGGTAATCAGCGGAAAACTAAAGGTATAACGCGATGAAACAATCCATTATCCATATTGCTTTGGTCGTAAAAGATTACGATGAAGCGATAGACTTTTATGTGAATAAGCTGAAGTTTGAGCTGATGGAAGATACGTACCAACCAGAACAAGATAAGCGCTGGGTTGTGGTTTCTCCACCGGGTTCTAATGGTGTGACATTATTGCTAGCCAAAGCGTCTAAGCCAGAGCAGCATGACTTCATCGGTAACCAAACTGGTGGACGTGTGTTCCTATTTTTAAACACCGATGACTTCTGGCGCGACTACAACCGAATGGTAGAGCAGGGCATTAAGTTTGTTCGCCCGCCAGCGGAGCAAGACTACGGCACTGTCGCCGTATTTGAAGATCTCTATGGCAACCTGTGGGACTTGCTAGAAATGAGTCCAAACCACCCAATGGCTGTGCGTTCATAGATTCGAACTCATCGATATTAAGAGCGTCTTTCGGGGCGCTCTTTTTGTTTCAAATGTCCGCCTCTTGCATTTTTTTCTTCTCTTCCCATTTCGCTTCACTTTGCCTATCAGCTTAATTCTCAAAATGAGAATGACATTTAAATCAATATAACTCTATGTTTTTAAATGAGGTAATTTCGGCATCATATTTGCGTTAACCCTCTACGACCAACGATTCAGTTGATGAGGGGAATAATATGAAAGCAGGGAAACTTATTGCGCTAACCAGTTGTTGCGTATCGATGTCCGGATACGCACTCACTACCAGTGATTTATCGTTCGAATCAGGCAGCGACAATTCAAATTACACCATCAAGGGTAAACCACTTGAGACCATTTCTATTGCGGATACTTTGCCTCAAGATACCCTGACGAATGTCTATTCGATGCTGCCAGAAGGTACTTACGTCAATACCGCATTTATCGCGCCGGACCGTTATTCTAATATCGACATCGATGATGAACTCAACGGTGCGGATTATGCGACAGCGTCTGTCACTTTTTTAAACGAAGGGGCTGGGTATCGTAATTCTCTCGGGTATTTTGTTTATGACACTGACAACCCGCCAGCAAGCAAAGACGATATTGTCACTCATATGGTTATCTTCCCGAACGCATCCAAAGCGCCTGATGGGGATATGCAAGAAGGGGACACGATTGAACTTGATGTTCAACTGACCGCAGGACAAACCTTAGCTTTCTTTGTTATTCCAAATGGTTGGAGTGCAAGTACTTACAATAACATTCCGTATCTTGGTCCCTGGAATACGCCTTTCTACAGTCTATCCAGCTTGAATCCAGAAACGACCGCTAATTACCGCCGCCATAACGTTGCGTTCTTGGATACCGAGAATGAATTTTTGGTGCTTGGTTTTGAAGACATTCGCCGTCCGAGTGGCGATAACGATTTCAACGACTTGATTTTTACCGTGGACATTACACCTTTCTCGGCGGTGGATGGTGTGAACACCGATGGCACTACCGATTCGAAATACGAAGTGTTGGTTCAAGAAAATGATCCGGAAGTCACAGTCACATCAGTTTACCCAAGCTCTGATACTTACGCGACGATGGCGTTCGAAGATCGCTGGCCGTTAATGGGTGACTACGACTTCAACGATGTGGTGTGGCGCTATCGTGTAACCGAACTTTTGAATGGTCAACGTGAATTAAAGACCATTACCGTCGATTACACCCTGCAAGCCATGGGAGCAGGCTATTCCAATGGTTTTGCCGTGAATCTCCCTAATGTGGATTCGTCCAACGTAGCATCAGTAACGGTGACCAAAAATGGTCAAGCGGTGGAACATACGGTGCTTCAATCTGGCAGTGAAACAGTGTTGGTGGTATCTGAGAACTTAAGAGCGGAACTGGATGCACTCGGCGTTTTGACATCAGGTTGTACTTATTATCGTACTCAGAGCAATTGTTTGAATCAGCAAGCGACCGATATTCTCAGCTACCAAATGGTGGTTGAACTGACCACGCCAGTCGCACGAGACCAAGTCGGCTACCCGCCTTATGACTCATTCATCTTTGCGGCAGAAGGCACGTACCACGGTGACTTTGTCGCAACCTTCCCGGGGATGACGTGGCAAACCCACCTTAAGTCGTTTTCTGGCACAAGCGAGATGAATAACGCTTTGTACAACTTGCATGACGATGACACGGGCGGTTCAGAATACTTCCTAACCAGTAACAATATGCCTTGGGCAATCAACATTCGTGATGAATGGGATCACCCAACCGAGAATACTGACATCAGCCACGCCTACACAGGATTCCCAACATGGGTAACCAGCAGTGGCGAAACGGATACTGATTGGTACAAGACGGCAGCCAGCGGCAAAGCTATCTCAGCAACGGAATAACAAGGAGCATCACATGAATACTTCGACAAAACTACTGACCATCATGTTTGCTTCAACCTTAGTCGCTGCTTGTGGAGGCGGGGGCGGCGGAGGTGGCGGTTCTTCTACGCCAGCACCAACACCTGTTGCTGACGAGGTTGATGATACGCAAGACATTGTGGCGCAGCGCGACTTTTCTTTTGATATTGGTGAGACGATTACTCTGTCCATGAACTACCAAGGCTCTGCTGATGGTGCATTACACCTCTATACTAAAGCGGCATTTACCACTGAGAATGGGGATGTGATCGCGGACCCTATGTCACGGATAACAACAGTCTACCCAACGCGAACCAGCCAGGTTGAGTTGGAGGTGAATGGTAATTGGACCAAGTTGTACGCACAATGGGTGCCAATGAGCGCTAGTGAATCTGAGAAGAACTGGGTGATTTCGTTGAATCAATCCAACAACAATTACCATCTCGATTTTTAATCCAAGATGTCGTTAATAAGCAAAGCGTGATTAAAGCCACGCTTTGTTTTTGATAAAAATCCTTCGCAACATTAGCGTGACCTATATCACCTATTGAACGAATCAGATAGAATGGCGGCCACTTTCAATATGCCCTTTTCTAACCGTATCTCGAAAGTGATTTAACAACTTGTTATTTAAAAGAAATTTCCTTCGAGGACGCCGCTATCATTAGTACAAACAATATCACCATGCAATTTGGTGCCGAGCCACTGTTCGAAAATATCTCTGCTAAATTTGGCAACGGCAACCGTTATGGTCTGATTGGCGCAAACGGCTGTGGTAAGTCGACATTTATGAAAATCCTGAGCGGAGCATTAGCGCCAAGCTCGGGCAACGTTTCTATTACTCCGGGGCTGAAACTTGGCGTATTGAGCCAAGATCAGTTTGCGTTTGAGCAATACAGTGTGATTGACGCTGTGATCATGGGCGATCGCAAGCTTTGGGAAGTGAAGCAGGAACGTGACCGCATCTATTCATTACCAGAAATGAGTGAAGAAGATGGTATGAAAGTCGCTGAGCTGGAAAGCGAATTCGCAGAAATGGACGGCTACACAGCAGAAAGCCGTGCTGGCGATATTTTGCTTCAAGCGGGTATTGAAGAAGAACTGCATTTTGGTTTGATGCAACAAGTTGCTCCGGGCTGGAAGCTGCGTGTGCTTTTGGCGCAAGCTCTGTTTGCTAACCCAGATATTTTGTTGCTCGACGAACCAACCAACAACTTGGATATTCACACCATCAACTGGTTGGCGGAAGAGCTGAACCAACGTAAGTGTACGATGATCATCATCTCGCACGACCGTCACTTCTTAAACTCTGTGTGTACTCACATGGCAGATATCGATTACGGCGAACTGCGCATTTACCCTGGCAACTATGAATACTTCCTTGAGGCGTCTGGTCTTCGTCGTGAGCAGTTATTGGCTTCTAACGCGAAGAAAACCGCTGAAATCAATGAACTTCAAGAATTCGTAAACCGTTTTGGTGCGAATGCATCGAAAGCGAAACAAGCCAGCTCTCGCGCGAAGAAGATGGAAAAAATCCAACTCGACGAAGTGAAAGCAAGTAGCCGTGTTAGCCCGTCGATTGATTTCGGTGAGGGTAAAAAACTGCATCGTTTAGCATTGGAACTGCAGGACCTTGGTCACTCGTTTGGTGATGAGCTGTTGTTTGAAAAAGGCAACTTGTTACTCGAAGCAGGCACTCGCCTTGCGATCATCGGTGAAAACGGTGTGGGTAAAACGACCTTGCTGCGTTGCCTAGTGAACGAACTAGAGCAAACTCAGGGCGTAGTAAAGTGGTCTGAAAACGCTTCGATTGGTTACTGCCCACAGGACAGCAGTGCAGACTTCGATAACGATCTGACCATCTTTGAGTGGATCTCTCAGTGGCGTACCGTGAAGCACAATGACCTAATGGTGCGTGGCATTCTAGGTCGCTTGTTGTTTACCGCTGATGATGCCAACAAAAAAGCGAAAAACTGCTCGGGTGGTGAGAAGAACCGCCTGCTGTTTGGTAAGCTAATGATGCAAGACATCAACGTTTTGGTTATGGATGAGCCAACCAACCACATGGATATGGAAGCGATTGAAGCGTTAAACAGCGCATTAAAAGACTACACTGGCACTTTGATCTTTGTTAGTCATGACCGTGAGTTTGTATCGTCATTGGCGACTTCAATCATTGATGTAAAAGACAAACAGTTGGTGAGTTTCCAAGGTACATTTGAAGAGTACATGGCACACCAACAAAAGGTGCTTAGCGCTGCGTAATCAAGCGCCGATCATCGTGAATAATTGGACGTAAAGTTCGTCTTTGAGACGACGAATACAACAGATTATTCGCAATAGTGATTTAATCTAAACCTAATAGAGGTAAGGTGGTGAGTACAACGCTCGCCACCCACAATTAAGGAGCCGTTCATGAGCCATGAATTTATGACCGACGAAGAACGTATTGAACTGCAGAAGAACAACCCTCTGCACGGTCTTAAATTAGAAGACATGTTGCAGCAGCTTGTTGACCATTACGGTTGGGAAATCCTCGACACAGCAATGCGTATGAACTGTTTCAATACTAAGCCAAGCATTGCGAGCAGTGTTAAATACCTGAAGAAAACAGAATGGGCTCGCGAGCGTGTAGAGAACTTCTACCTATACCGCTACAAGCGCATGCCAAAGGCGTCGGAATACGAATACAACCTACCACCACGCGCACGTACTTTCCGTCATGGATTGGAGCCGCGTGAGCCAATGGAGCTGACGGTTGAATCGATTCTGGCTTCACAAGCAAAGGCTGCGTCTGCGCACAAAGAGCGTTCAGCTAAGCAACGCTCAGATCGTGCTCGTTTTAACAACCGCCGTCGATAAACTTTCAGTTTTCTTGTTCTTGTAGGCTCGATGTCTAAGAGCAGGATGATTTTGATGAAAAGCCAAACTACCCAGTTTGGCTTTTTTATTGTCTTTTCTTCAGCTAAACCTTGTTATCAAGACCCTAGCTTGATAATCGAAGAATACATCTGCTGCGGATCTGACTGACGGCTGAATCGTGCTTGGAAGCTCTCCACCACATAATCAATAAAGGCACGTAACTTTTGCGATTGCTCTTTGTGGTAAGGGTAGACGATGTACAGCGCGTGCTTTTCCATCTGCCATTCAGGGGTAATCTCAACCAATTCACCTGAAGATAATTGAGGCTCAACAAAGAAGTCTGGCAACAACGCAACCCCATGTCCGGCACATGCCGCTTGGGTGAGTGCCAAACCGCTATTGACGGTGTAAACACTCGCAGGCAGATCAACTTCCAGTACCTCACTGCCATTTTGAAATGTCCAGCGGCGAGACGTTGAAGAGAGGCTATAGCTAAGTAGGCGATGGTTTATAACGTCACGTGGAGATTTAAACGGCTGCGACTCTTCAAGGTATTGAGGGGAAGCGCAAAGTACACGGCGGATATCCAATAGTTTACGCGAGCGTAGGCTAGAGTTACCCAATTCGCCTCCGCCACGAATGGCAATATCAACCCCTTGCTCAATCAAATCAATATGTTCATCACTCATCACCACTTCGATGGATAGCTCTGGATGCTGCTTCATAAACTCACAGATGATGGGATTCAGCTCAATCAACCCTAATGACATCGGCATGCTGATTTTGAGTGTGCCCTTTAATGTGTGGGAAGACTCAATCACTGAGCGGTCTGCGTTGTTGAGAGCATCGAGAACCTGACACACTTGCTGATAATAGAGCTGACCATTATCGGTAATGTGCAAGTTACGCGTCGTGCGGTTAATCAAAGGGCTTTTCAAATAGCTCTCTAACTCATTGATGTTTTTACTGATGGCGGCTTTTGAGAGATTTAAATCTTCTGCTGCCGCGACGAAGCTACCTAGCTCCACCACTCGACGAAATACGGTTAATGCTCTGATCTTATCCACGCATTAGTTTCCTCATGTTTTTATTGTTCACTAATGGTGAACTATATAGCCACTATTATAGTGTTTATTCACTGGTGGGAGTTAATTAATATCACCTCATTCACTGAGTGCCCGACATAAGTAGGGGCAAACGTAATTAGGATTCCACTATGAAAAAGATCGTCGCATTTACTGGTAGCAACAACAGCCAATCAATCCACAGCCTTTTAGTTCAAGCGTTGGCAAACCAAGCTAAACAAACAGAAGTAAACACCATTGACCTAAATGACTTTGAATTGCCAATGTACGGCTTGGACGTTGAAGGTCAGGGCATCCCAGAAAACGCACACAAACTGCGTGCAACGTTAAACGAATACGATGCGATCATCATTGCATCACCAGAGCACAACGGCTCAATGCCAGCATTCCTGAAAAATGCGATTGATTGGCTATCGCGTGTTGCACCCCAAGGTACGTCTTTCTTTGGTGACACCAAGAAGCCGGTTCTGCTAGTGAGCACATCTCCAGGTGCAAACGGCGGCGCAACTAACATCAAAACCATGGCTGAGTTGATGCCTTGGTGGGGTGGCGATGTAAAAGGCACATACAGTCTAGGCGGCTTCTACGACAAATTCCAAGATGGCGAATTTGATGTTGCGACCTTAGCGGAACTGAGTGAGCTAATGGTGTCTTTCGAGAAGTCTCTTTAAGTTATCTATACTCGCATGAGTAGTGATTCATCAGGGTAGCTAATCAAGAAAGGTAGGTAAGATATGGCGGTATTAGAACAAGGCGTTTGGTATCCAAACAAAGACGCAAGTGAGCTGACAGCAGAAGATCAATTCGCGTTACCAAGTCAGATCGAAGCAGGTCGCTATCACTTGTACATGTCGTTGGCTTGTCCATTTGCCCATCGCCCTTACTTAGTGATCAAGTACCTTGGTTTGGATGAGGTCATTTCCATCTCTTCCGTTGCTGCAAAGCGTTACAGCAATGGTTGGGAGTTTGATAGTGCACATCCTGATCCTCTGTACCGCGCGGATAATCTAGCGGCGTTGTATGCGAAAGCGAAAAGCGACTACACCGGACGCGTAACCGTCCCTTTACTGTGGGATAAGCAAAACCATGCGATTGTGGGTAATGATTCAGCCGCAATGGCAATGGACCTCGCTACGCGTTGGCTACCTTTGGCAAAACATCCGGTGGAGTTGGTACCAGCCGCATTGCGTGAAGAGATCGAAAGCCTAAATCGATGGCTTCATAGCAATGTGAATGGCAAGGTATATCAAGTCGGCTTTGCAACCACGCAAGCGCAATATGACCAAGCGAGTGAAACCTTGTTTGATGCGCTAGAGCAGCTGGATAAGCGTTTGGGGCAGTCGCGCTACTTGCATGGTGAAGACGTTACCCTATCAGACTTGTTCTTGCTGCCAACATTAGTGCGCTTCGAGGCGGTGTATGAAGTGCACTTCAAAGCCAACAAAAAGCCCCTAAAGGCGCACCAAAACTTGTATCGTTACATGCTGGATTTGGTTGTCGATGAACGCATTCGCAGCACAATCGATATTGATTACATGAAGCTGCATTACTTCTTCTCGCACAAGCACATCAACCCAAATGGGATTGTGCCTGCAGGACCTGAGATTGAGTGGATCTAATTCGAATCTAATAAAGAAAGCCGGAGATTACCTCCGGCTTTGTTTTTATAGCTGCGCCGTAATTTCCTCTATCTCTTGCTGCCATTGCTTTTGCATCGCTGGTTTTTGATGTTTGGGCTTTCGTCCTAAATCGGCTTCCAGCAAGCTTTCCAGTTCCAACAGTCTTTCCAGCATTTGCTCTTCGGATTGCTCATCAGACGCGGTGTTTGTTTCCATCGACATTACTTCATTGCAATGATGCGATATGGCTGATTTCGGTGCAGTATCAGTTACGCGTTGATACACATCTTCTGCGCTTAAATACTCCGTCAGTAAGCCATTTTCAATAAACCAGAATCGATTATAGCTTTGTTCTATAAGGCTTCGGTCGTGACTCACCAATAGGGCGGCACCTTCGAAGTTTTGCAAAGTTTCAATCAACTCCTCTTTGCCTTCCATATCCAAATGGTTGGTCGGTTCATCTAAAAACAACATGTGATAACGAGCGAGGGTTAAGCCCACAAACAGCAGCCTTGCTCGCTCTCCACCACTTAGACTGACGACTTTCTGTTCGTGTCTTGCGTACTCAAATCCTGCACCAATTAGTGAACGTTTTGCCTGTTCACTACTGATGCTGGCAAACGACTGCAACGCATCCGTGATGGATTGATGATCGTCGAGTTGCTTTAGGGATTGATCGTAGTAACCCAAGCGACAGCGATCGTGGAAAGTCACACTCTCATGTTGGTTGCCTAGGTCGGTTTGGATGGCTTCATACTGACGATAAAGCAGATTCAACAAAGTCGATTTACCGCAACCATTACTGCCTAGAACGGCAACTCGGTCGCCACTTTTCACGCGCATTTCTGCCATATCAAACAAGTGATAATCACTGTTTGGTGGCGTTACCGAGAAAGGCAAAACCTCTAACAGTCGATTTGCTGGCATTGATTCACCTTGAAGTTGTAGCGCCCACGGTGTGCCTTCTGTCAGTTCGGTTTGTTCTTCCTCTAAACGTTCTTTGCGCGCAAACATCGTCTTGGCTTTTCGAGCAAGATCTTCGTTGTCGTAGACTTTGCCCCAAGTTGCTAAACGCTTGGCGCTTTTTTCGATTCGGTCGATCTCTTTCTGCTCGCTGGCATGGCGAAGTTGATCGGTTTCATTTTTCTCTTTCAGTGCTTGTCTTGCTTGAGAACAAGGCAGAGAGAAATGATGCAGAGAGCGATCTCGCATGACCCAAGTGGTGTTGGTGACGCGATCGAGTAAGGTTTGATCGTGAGATACCAATACGAATGAGCCTTTCCAGTTTGATAGAAATTGCTCTAACCAAAGGAGCGATGGCAAGTCCAAGTGGTTACTCGGCTCATCCAGAAGCAGCAAGTCAGGCTGATGGATAATCGCACGTGCAAGCAGGAGTCGCATTTGCTGACCTCCGCTGCAATTCTCAACCGGCATGTGTCGTTCTGTGGTCGAAAATCCGAGTTCATCCAATAAGAGTTCGGCGCGCCAAATCTCATCATCGGATAAGGATTCCGCTAACGCATCTAAGACAGAATGTGTGCTTAAAGACTCAGGTAAATGCTGCTCAACATAACGCATCAAACATGAACTGGCTTTGGCAACCGTGCCTTGGCTTGGTTCAAATTGACCGCTAAGCAGTTTGAGTAGGGAGCTTTTACCACAGCCGTTATGACCGATAAGACCAATTTTGTCGCCACGATGAATCGTAAACGTTAGATCTTTGAATATTGGTGTTGCTGTGTGAGAAAGGGTTAATGATTGTGCAGTTAAAAAAGTACTCATAGTGTTCTCAAGAATTTTGGGCGTAAGACGCCGTTGTCATAGCTGACAATAATTCTTCGAGCTTGAGGGAAAGTACTCGGGTGACGTGTTTTCGTCGAAAGGTAATTATTCGCTCAAGTCGAGATTATCGCAGCGCGAAATCTGAAACTCTTGAGCGGTCCTTCATGCCATAAAAACGTGGGTTGATTGAACACCACAAAGACATAAATTCCTCCTTAATTTCGTTGTAAGTGTTGCTACTTTGGGTTGATAGATGCGCTAGATTCTAACCCTAAAAGTGGCAATGTACAGATAGCTTGATGAAAAAATGATGAGAGGATCACCAAGGTATCACGCGCTTTTAGCGATATAAGCTGAACTTCTTGGTCAATTCTCGAAGTGTTTCAGTCTCGCCGAACAAACAAATACCCAAGTATTCTAATTCAGCTTCCGGCGTGTTTTTGGTGGTTTGTTGTTGAACTTCAGAGCCGCCTTCTACCATGGTGTGAGTAAAATCGGAGAAGGGGATGCCTTTATCGAGTGCTTCTTGGCGAAGTTTTCTGATTTTGTTGGAGTTATCCGCTCTCAAGACGATAAACGGATAGTGGGAGATGTTTGGATGAACATTGCCGTCGAGGTCGCGATAGTCGGTGTAGACTGCGTCTCCATCAGAAAGTTGATTGGCAAGGCTTACACTCAAGTGTCCTAATACGTTAACGGCGCGTCCCACTTCGACTTTTTTACTGATTACGGCAACAAATCGTTTTTGGTTTTCGTTGGGAAGTTGATTCATGGAGGACCTCGTTTCTCTAGTAATCTGGCTATTGTTTAACTGTCTCCATTGTATTTCCTCGCACGCGCAATTTTGTTTCTAACATTGCTGTCGAAAAGCCAAGTTTGCAATAAACGAATGCTTTAATCGTTTTTCATGCAATAAGATTTCCCAAGTTTTCTAATAGACAAGGCACCAACGGACGGTAGGTGCCTTAAGCTGATGATGAACCGAGTTTTATTGTTTGTTTAGCTCTGCCGCAGTATCAACAAAGATGCCTTGGATGTCTTTCGCTTCACGCTCTGTTTGACCACCGTGTTTTAGGAACGCGCCGATGATCGCTGCGGTTTTTTGCTCTTTTGCGCGCTCTAAGAAGTAACGCAATTCTAGCTCTGCTCCTGCGTCTTCATCTTTGATAGAGGTTGCGATGATCTTTTTGTACATTACGATGTCACGCACTTCTAGTTGGCTAATCACGCCCAATGTTGCCGCCCCTGCGTTTTTAGAAAAGCATGGTGAGGTGAACAGTCTGGAGAAGTTGGAATCTTTACCCGCCACTATTTACGCCGCCCCAGGTTTGTTATTCGATAAATTCGGCTATCAAGATGAGCAAGGTAAACAACAGCATTTTCAGCTTAATGTCGCTTATAAAGTGAATGATGTGGAAATGTTGGCAAGAAGCGCAGCAGGAGGAAACACACTTGCTGTGGTGACCGCACAGATGGTTCAAGACGAAATCAAACAAGGCAAGCTAGTGCCGATCATGACGCACTTGAACATTGATGATTTCGGTACCTTTTACGCCGTGTACCCGCACCGAGATGCACCAATCAAAACCAAGTTATTTATCGACACACTCAAATCCATTGTGGGAGAAGAGACACCCATTTGGGAAAAGAACATCCCAAACTTCGATAAGATGTATGGGCGAGGGAAGTAGAGCTATTAAGCGACTAGGCTTCATCATATTAACCTAGACAAAAGAGGCTCGACGGAGCCTCTTTCACGTTGATTTTAAAGGCGAGTTTGAATCTAAACTAAAATGCGCTCAACTTGCTCAATAATAAACGCTTCTTCTAGTGCTTTACCTAACATCAACTGATGGTTTAGCAGTCCAAGCATTAGGGTATAAAGTGATTCTTTGTGTTGTGCTGAAACGTAGTTTTCTAGCATCGTCATGTACTTTTGATTCGCTAGTAACATGCATGGATCGGTAGCTACGTTTTCTTGCCCAATCACATCAATATAATCAGACACTAACTTCATCTCTTGGAAGAAACGCGGTGCCATCTGTTGGAAAATTAATACAAAGTTCTCTGCTTGTTGTTCAGGGTTAGCGCTTGTTGAGCTCGGTCTTCCTGCCAATATTTCTGCATCGAAGTTAACCATTGCCTCGGTAGCGGCTTTGAACAGTTCATCTTTACTTTTGTAGTAGTGATAGACCGCACTTTTACTCATGCCAAGCTGTTCACAAAGCTGTCTCATCCCAAGATTTTTGTAGCCAAATTCAAGAAATATACCTGTTGCTTTTAGCGCTATTTCTTCTCGTTTTTTATCGTGATCGACGATTTTAGGCATATTTTTCTCTTTTCGATGGTTAGCGTAATCACGGCAGTATATCACAAGATTCTTTTTTTAGACCAAGTGGGCAAGAAAGATCTTTACCTTGTGTTTGAATCGTACTAACTTAAAAAGACCAATTGGTCCAAATAAAGACTAAGGGACTCTTTGTCTTGTTCCTCTACCAAGAATAGGAAACATCGATATGAAAACGCAGCCTCGAATTTTAATTGTCGGTTCAACGGGTTATTTAGGATCGAATATTGTTGAATTTCTCATGGCGCAGCACGCCGAGTTTAAAGCGTTGGCGAGAAGCAAAACCAAGCTCCTTGCGATGGGCTTACAAGAGTCGCAGGCAGTAGAAGCTCAGGTGACTCACCCCGATGAGCTAAAAGGAGTTTGCGAGGGTGTGGACGTTGTTATCTCATGCTTGGGCATTACTCGTCAGCAAGATGGATTAGGTTATTTGGATGTCGACTACCAAGCAAACTTGAACTTACTCGAAGAAGCAGAGCGAGCAGGTGTTGGTAAATTCATTTATATCTCTGCGTTCAATGCTCAGAAATATCCTCAAGTTCGTCTGCTAGAGGCGAAAGAGCGCTTTGCGAGTCGACTTTTGCAATCAACAAAATTAACCCCTTGTGTGATTCGTCCGAATGGTTTTTTCTCTGATATTACCGAGGTGTACAACATGGCGAAATCGGGTCGAGTGTTTACTTTTGGCGATGGTGAAAACTTGCTTAACCCCATTCACGGAAAAGATTTGGCGAGATTTTGTGTTGAGGCTATCGATAGCACTGAAACGGAGATTAACGTAGGCGGACCGAATGTGTTTTCAGTAAACCAAATTGCTCAGCTTGCATTCAAATCTCAGAATAAGCCGGAGAAAAATACGCATTTGCCGGATTTGTTACGCAGAGCTGCTCTCGTAATAGTAAGCCACCTACCAGAGAAGTGGGGCGGTCCTGCTGAGTTCTTCCTGACCATGCTAGGTGGAGATAACATCGCGCCGACTTATGGGCATCATCGACTGGAAGACTACTTTCGCAAGCTCTCTGAAGAAGACAACAGCTGAATCAATTCATCGATTTAAACAGGACTCCACCCAAGTACTCAACCATGACTTTGGTCAGAAAGGGGGAGGTCATGTGCTTCATTGTCGATAAAGTAAACAATATCTGAATCGTTAGCAGGGAGCACTTCATGAACCAACGCCAATTACAGCAGCAAGTATTTGACTTAAGTGATCAAAACTTAATTGTCGGCAATGTGGATCAATGTCCATTGCCACCAGAAATCTTGGCGTTTACGACAGCGAACTCAGAGTATGTTGTCGAAACGTTTGAAAGTGGTTTGACGGCGCAGGTATTTCATATTCGTGTCGGCGGACGAGACTATACGCTCAAGAAAAAACGCCCACAGGCGAAAGTGCAAAACCCTGATGGTCAGTACTCCTTTCTGAATGAAGTTCAACGCCGTCTTGATTTTCAAACTCAAAAAGACAATCCGAATCTAGCTGAGGATTTTAAACACATTGTTGAGACTGTTTATGCTGATTATCGTTTAGGAATCATTGTTTCAGATTGGATTGAGGGTTCGCCTATTCAAGCCCTAACTGAGGACTTACTAAGGCAGTTATTCTCGACTCTATTTGTCTGTGAGCGAAGTGGATTGTTTGAATGGGATTTGTGTTCAGGGAACTTGCTGGTGGATAAACAAGGTCAGCTAAAGTTGTTCGATTTTGGTTATATGTATCGGTTTGACCCGTTAAGAGAGTTCAACAGCAATGGTATGCATGACCCTATGTTTGATGCTTGTGAGCGGTTTGAAACGCGCTTCTTCTCTGGTTGGTTATTGGAGCAAAATTATTCCCGAAAAGAGGCAGTGCAGCTATTCAAAAACGTGAAACAACAAGGCTTTAAGATGCTTGAATATAAGCGGGACTGGTTAGTTCAAAACTATGCCGTGCCAGAAATCGTAGAGCGAGTGCAAACGTCGATGGAAAAGATACAAACAGCGCTAAAATCTGATGCTGAGTTGGAACATCTTTTTACGCTTGAGATGTTTCGTTCGCATGTGCTCGATATTGAAGATGATTTGGATGGTAAGAGTTGCACGCCAAACACAATTAAACGTGTGCAGTTTGTTTTAGATATGCTGCAGCAACATTATGATTTGTTGGTTGAAGGAGGTGCGTTGTTTTATCAAAATGCCGCTAAGAGTAAAGCCGAACTGATTCAAACCTACCAAGAGAAACACGAATTGGTGCTGCAGTACCAACTTTAGTTTTCGGCGTCGAGAAAACAAAAAAGCACACGAGCGGTGTGCTTTTCCATTCCATAGTCTAGGCAGGTGCTAAGTGGCATTACTTCACTTGTTGCATCTCAGCCAAGCCACCCGCGTTATGAAGGTTGGTAAATCCTTGCGATTGTAGGTACTGATACGCTTGCCCTGAGCGATTACCGCTGCGGCAGTAGAGCACGATTTGCGTATCTTTCTCGACATTAGCAAAGTGTTTATCCAACTCTGAAAGCGGGAAGTTAACCGCGTTGTCTAAATGACCATCGGCAAATTCTTGTGGTGTACGCACATCGACAACCATTGCGCCTTGCTCAATCCATTGCCAACCCTGCACTGCACGTTCAGAAGCCAATACCGATGGCGCGCTGAAAGCTAAGCTCAAACAAGTGAATATGATCGGGAGTAGTTTTTTCATTGAGTTCCTTTCCTCAAGGTCAATTGCCCTAAATAGTCTTGACGAGGATTATACGTGTGATTATCAAACTTCGATGTGGCATTGGTCGAAATGTCGTAACTCAGCGTGTTATGACTTCAATCCTAACATGGCACCAAACACCAGTAAGCCAGCACCACAAGCTTGGTTCAACCTGCGTTTCACGCGCAGTAATAAGCTCTGTGATCGCGGTGAGGTAAACAAGATGGCAACCATAGAAAACCAAATCCCGTGCAGCGCAATCATGTAGACTCCGTAGCCTAAAGCTAAGTGCTGCGATGCTGCATTCGGGTCGATGACTTGGCTAAAGATACTTAAGAAAAACAACATGGTTTTTGGGTTAAGTACGTTGCACAAAAAGCCTTGGAAAAAGAACTGCCAAATGGAGATGCTTTCTTGTGTTTCCCCCTTTATCTTCTGCTGAGAATCAGCCCCAAAAATCCCTTTCAATCCGAGATAGATCAGATAAGCCGCACCTAAGTAGCGAATCAAGCTGAACAACCATTCGTTCTGTGAAATTAAGTAACTGATGCCAAGCAATGAATAGGTAATGTGCACCGAAATCGCAAGACTGATGCCCACGGCGCTCCAAATTCCGGCTTGTCTGCCCCTGTTGAGGCTGTTTCTAAGAACCAAGACAAAATCGGCTCCGGGACTGATGACAATGAGTATGCCTAATAAGGCAAGGCTGAAAAGCTCCATGGTGTTTCCTGTTTCTTTGTTGTTATGAATGGGGCAATTGTAGGTCGAGAGTTCGGAGACTATAATCGAAACAAATTCCGCTAAGTGTGAGAAAAAGTCACAGATGAGGCATCTTAAATCTTTTCATGTTTTCCATGTCGCAGCATCGTCTGCGAGTTTTAGTGAAGCAGCAAACAAGCTCAATATTACGCATGGCGCAGTGAGTAAGCAGATCAAAGTGTTGGAAACCTATCTGGCTCAACCTCTGTTCTACAAACAGGGGCGCAATATGCTGCTCACTAAAGAGGGTGAGATGCTGAAAAGCTACACCGAGCAAGCATTCCAAGCGTTGGAAACTGGCATGAATAAGCTGGTACAGGAAAAGCATCAATACCTTGAAGTCTCTTGTGAGCCAACGTTAACCATGCGTTGGTTGATGCCGAGGCTTTCCGCGTTTAATGATGGTTGTGACGCAGATGTTCGTCTTTCGACTGCGGGAGGACCTGTAACACTTGGCTCGACGGGGCTTGCTATGGCGATTCGTCGAGATGACTTTGAGCCTTTGTATCACTACCCAAAAACCAAGTTAGTGGAAGAGTGGGTAGGTCCAGTGTTTTCACCAGACTACTGGCAGCAAGTGAAAAGTGATTTGAACTCCGTGAAGCTATTACACAGCCAAACCAGACCTGAAGCTTGGCAAGAATGGATGCAGCGCTCTGGTGAAGCGTCGATAAACGGAAAAACAGAACAGTCTTTTGCACACTTCTATTTCTGCATTCAAGCTGCAGTCGACGGTTTAGGTGCGGCGATGGGCTCTTATCCTTTGGTGATGGATGATCTCAAACGTGGCAACCTTGTCGCGCCATTTGGTTTTGTGCCGTCAGGGCATGATTATGTCTTATTGACTCAAGACAAAGCACGTTCTGAACTGGAACAAAAATTTGTCCATTGGCTGCAAAACCAAATGGCGGAGTGTGTGCCTTGCACCTAAGAAACAAAGAGAGACCCTAGTCAGGGCGCGCTGAGTTACCTAGAGTGGTTGAATACGTGCTACATAATGGAAATTTAGGAAATGGAAAACCTCAATATTGTTGAAATTAAATCTTTTGTTCCGGCGAAAGATTATGAGCTATCAAAGCGTTTTTATCAGGCGTTGGGTTTTGAGATGCCTTCGGATTTTGGTGGTGTGGCGTACTTCTTCAAGGGCGGTTGCTCATTCTTGTTGCAAGATTTTTATGAACCAAAACACTGCAATAATTTCATGATGCATTTGTTGGTGGAGGATGTTGCCAGTTGGCATGAACATGTTTCGAGTGTTGATCTGGCGTCATTTGGAGCCAAAATGACGGAACTGGTTGATCAACCTTGGAAGATGCGAGAATTCTGTTTGCACGATCCTAGTGGCGTGCTGTGGCGCATTGGTCAGAACATCGATTGATTTGTGTATGAAAAAAGGTCAGCGCTTGCGAACTGACCTTTGAAGAGGGAAGAGTGATAGAGGTTTATTGAGGCGCTTTCATCGCTTCTGATTGATCGCCCGTCATCACGAAGTGCAACTCACCACCCGGTTTGAACTCGGAATGGTCGAAGAAGAAACCGTTATCCAAAGCTTTGCCATTGATGGTGACGGACTTGATGTACATGTTGTCATCGGCGTTGTTCTCTGTGGTGATGGTGAACGTGCCGCCTTTCACCGGAATCACTGCTTTGTCAAATAGCGGACGACCCACAGTGTAAATAGGTTCTGCTGCGTTCACTTGGTAGAAGCCTAATGCAGACATCACATACCAAGCGGACATGGCGCCCACGTCTTCGTTACCAACTACGCCTTCTGGGGCAGCGAAATACATGTCATCAAGAATGTGGTCGACGACTTGTTGCGTCTTCCATGGTTCTGCGGTCCAGTTGAATAGGTAAGGAATGTGGTGTGAAGGCTCGTTACCAAACGCAACTTGACCAATCAAACCAGACATATCCGGTGTTTCAGTGCCTTGGCTTTCTGCGGTGAAGGTTGCTTCTAGGTTTTTCTGGAACTCAGCATCGCCACCCATGATGGTTTTTAAGCCCGCGATGTCATGCGGTACAAACCAAGTCCACTGCCACGCGTTACCTTCGGTGTAGTTGCCTGTCTCGTGTTCTGTGCCGTATGGGTCGAATGGCGTCATGAAGGTTTCATCAATCATCACTGGGCGCATAAAGCCCGTCACGCCATGTTCTGCGTATTCAGTTGGGTTGTAATCGAAGTATTTTTTGTAGCCTTTTGAGCGTTCAAGATATTGCTCTTCCGCTTGAGTATCACCGGCTGCTTTGGCGATTTGCGCGATAGCCCAATCGTAGAACGCGTTTTCTAGACCGTAAGAAACAGACTCAACCGTGTAGTCTTCAAATACTGGTTCACCATCGACACGCTGGATAGCAGGCGTGAAGCCGTTTTTCTCAATGTAGTCGATGTGCTTGGTTAAAGTGCGATCCAATACGCCCTGATCCCAATCTGCTTGCAGTACCGGGTAGTTGTCGTAAGTCGAAGAGTCGATCGCGGCTTTCAGTGCCAGCTCTTTCTCTTGCTGAGTAAACTCTTCTGGGAATTTGGTCATCGCATCCGCAATCACTGCTACCGCTGGGTAGCCAACCATGGTGCCTGTTTCGTCACCTAAGTGCTCCCACTTCGGCAGCAAGCCGCTTTCAGTGTACTTCTGAACTAGGTTCTTCGCGTATTGCACCGCGCGGGTTGGTTCAGTGATGGTTTTTAGTGGGTGTAATGCACGTTGGGTATCCCATAGAGAGTAAACTGAGAAGTTTGGTTGCTCTTCTGTTGCTTGACCATAAGCGATGGAGTATTCCCCTTCACCTTCACGAATCGAGCCTTTGCCCATGCCACGGAATCGACCATCCACGTCTTGATGCACCATCGGCGCAATCTTGGTGTGGTAAAGCGCGGTGTAGAAGATCTCTTTCTGATCTTCTGTGCCCCCTTCGATAGAGAAGTTGAGTGCTTTTGCCCATTTCTCACGTGCGTTGTTACGCGCAGTATCGAAAGAGACATTTGCTTCAGCATCGTAGTTGTTTTCTGCGCCTTGTGGGTCAACCGCAGATAACGCCACTTGAGCATTCAACTCTTGTGAGCCTTCATCTTCAAATTCGATGTAGGCAGTGACGTCCGCTTTGACACGCTTGATGGCATTGCCTTGGTCATCGTAAATCAATTCAGAAACGTGCTCTGCCGTTAGGCCATCAACAGGCTCACCATTGGCAAGGATGTAGACGTCTTTGATCTTCTTATCAAAAGTTGCATAGAAGAAGATTTTTTGGTTTTTCGCCCAGCCAGAGAAGTGCGCTGCATCGCGCTCGCCTGTGATGGTATGACCGTCTTCGCTCACCGTCAGTTTGTTGCGCAGAGAGGTCGAACCCCAGTCACTGTTTAGGATGGAGTTGAGGTCAATCTTCAAACGTTGTGGTTGACCTTGTGGGTAGGTGTAACGATGGAAGCCGACACGTTCAGAAGCAGTAAGCTCAGCTTTGATGCCGTTTTCTGCAATCTTCACAGAGTAGTAACCCGCTTCTGCCACTTCTGAGGTTTTGTCCATCTTGACCGAAATCGCTTCGCGGTAATCGTCGCTGTCTTCGATGTACTTAGCTTTGTTTTCGGTAAACGGCAGGAACAGAATGTCACCTAAGCCGCCCATCCCCGTGCCGGATAGGTGAGTGTGGGAGAAGCCAAACAAGGTCTTTTTATCAAAGTGGTAACCTGATGAAGAGTGCCAGCCGATAAGCTCGGTATCTGGAGAAAGTTGCACCATGCCTTCTGGCACAACAGGCCCCGGGAAGGTGTGTCCGTTAAACCCTGTCCCAATGAATGGGTCGACGTATTTTAGATTGGAAGTATCGACGCTTGGTGAGGTGTTATCGTCGTCATCGTTGCAGCCAGCCAAACCAATAACACTTGCAATCACAGCGGTGGCGATAGCGGTTTTCGTAAAGTTCATAATCTTGATTCCTTAGGCAGGAAGCGCCTCACTTCCTGCCACCGAGTTAATCTATCTGCTTATTCTTTAAACACGAATTACATAAAACGTTACTGAGCTTGAAGCGCTTCTTGCTTGTCACCCGTCATGACGAAGTGAAGCTCGCCGCCCGCTTTGATTTCGCTGTGTTTGAAGGTGAAGTTGGCATCCAGCGGCTTGCCGTTGATGGTTACGGACTTCACGTACTTGTTGTGTGGGCTGTTGTTGTCTGCAATGACGTTGAACTCGCCGCCTTCCACTGGAATGGTGATTTCATCGAACATCGGGCGACCAATGGTGTAGACCGGATCCGCAGGCGTCACTTGATAGAAGCCCATTGCCGACATCAAGTACCAAGAGCTCATCTGACCCACGTCTTCGTTACCGATCAAACCAGTTGGTTCGCTGGTGTACATCTCTGACATGATGCGGTCTAGGTACTCTTGCGCTTTCCATGGCTCATCGGTTAGCGCGTATAGGTAAGGAATGTGGTGCGATGGCTCGTTACCGTGCATGTACTGACCGATGTAACCCGTTAGGTCTGGCAGTTCTTCACCTGTGTTTGAAGAACGCGCATTGAATAGCTCGTCCAAGTCTTCACGGAAGGCTTTCTCTGGCGTGGTGTCTTTGCCTTGCGCCAAGTCTGCTTGGTAGATTTCTTGTTTCAGACGGTTGAAATCGTGCATTGGTTGGAACTTCCATTGCCACGCGTTCCCTTCGGTGTAGGCAAACTCGTCCACGTAGTAAGGGTCGAATGGTAGCAATGGGCATTTCTCTTTCATCACGCCTGAGCCTTCAGGCCATTCAACCATTTCACACTCATCCAAACGCTCTTCATCAATCGGCTGGTTGAACTCCAAAGGCGGTTTGTTTGGTGATGAGCTTAGCGGGTGGTTTTTCGGACGTAAGAAGCCTGTCTCTGCATCCCAATGGTTAAGCCAGTTGTCGGCACGAGTCATAAACTCTTCTTGAAGTTTTACATCGCCAGCCATGCGCGCGATTTCTGCCATTGCCCAGTCGCCATAAGCAAACTCAAGCGTGTATGACGCACTGTTCCAGTAACCGTGGTGAACAAAGCCGTTTTCTTCGTACACTTTCACTTGCACAACGTTTGCTGCGCCGATGTTGTTGTCTTCCGTCCAATCTGGGAACTCAGACGCCTCGTGGTAACGCACCGTAAACTCAGCCGCTTCTTTGGCCAGTTGTGGGTCGATGTCTAAACCTTTCGCCATCGCGTCAGCAATGATAGAAACCGCAGGGAAGCCGATCATAGTGCCAGTGTAATGGCTGTGCAGTTCCCATTTCGGCAAGATGCCACCATCTTCGTATTTACGAATCAAGTCGTTGGCAAACTCTTCGGCACGTTCTGGATCGATAATGGTTTTCAGTGGATGCGCTGCACGGAAGGTATCCCACATGGAGTACACAGAGTAGTTTGGTGTGTCGCCCGCGTCTTTTTGAATGCGAGTGCGCATCGCTGGGTATTGACCGTCGACATCTTGGAAAATCATTGGCGCGATAGAGGCGTGGTAAAGCGCGGTGTAGAAGATCTCTTTCTGATCTTCTGTGCCGCCAGATACCATCATGCGGCTAAGCTCTTGGTGCCATGCATCGTTGGCTTGAGCGCGCGCAGTATCAAATGACACGTCTTTCGCTTCTGCCTCTAGGTTCTTCTCCGCACCTTCTGTGCCTGTGGGTGACAAGCCTACTTGGATTTCTAGCGGTGTTGATGATGGTGCGAATTCTAGGTAAGCGATGGTTTTCACTGCGTCGATGTTGTCGTTGTTTACATCGATTTCCGTTTCTGCGCCGTCAACTAAAGCAATGGCTTTGACGATAGGTTGGTTGAAGGTGGCGTAGAAGTAGACGTGCTGGTTGTTCGCCCAGCCATTCGAGCTACGTAAACCGCGAATGGTGTAAGCGTCGATAAACTCCAAATCGCCCTTCATGGTGCGGTTATTGAAGTGACCTTTGTTGAGGGTGTGGTCTAAATCGAACTTGATGTGTGGCGTAGTGCCTTCTTTGAAGGTGTAGCGGTGGAAGCCAACACGTTGCGTGGTAGTTAGCTCAGCTTTGATTTCGCCTTTGTTCAGTTCAACCGCGTAGTAACCCGCTTCTGCGGTTTCGTTGTCTTTATCGAAGGTATTGAAAACGGCGTTTTCTTTCTTGGTGAAAGGCAGAACTAAGATATCACCAAGGTCGGTAATGCCTGTTCCAGAAAGGTGAGTGTGGGAAAAACCATACACTGGGATTTCAGTCAGCTTGCCGTGGTCGAAGTAACCTGCAGCAGAGCCCCAGCCTTCCATTTCGGTATCAGGAGATAGTTGTACCAAACCGTAAGGCACAACCGCCCCCGGGAAGGTGTGACCGTCTGCACCTGTACCAATCAATGGATTGACGTATTGAGTTAGTGTGGTATCAAGGGAAGGGGTTCCAGATTTGCTGTTGTCGTCATCACTGTTACAACCAGCAAGACCAAACATGGCAGCGAGTATAGCGGTAGAGATAAGGGTTCTTTTTAGTTTCATTTTTATGGTTCCACTGAAGTGAAGTTTTTTAGGGGGCTAGATGCCCCCTTTCGTTATTTGGATGGGTATCAGTTACTGCGCTTTCATCGCTTCAGATTTGTCTGAAGTCATAACGAAATGCAGCTCACCACCGTCTTTCAAATCGCTGTGCGCGAAGCTGAAGTTGTCACTCAATTGTTTGCCATTGATGGTCACCGACTTCACGTAGATGCTCTCTTGGCTGTTGTTTTCTGAGGTGATGGTGAATTTACCGTCCGCGACTGGAATCACGGCTTTGTCGAACAGAGGACGACCGATGGTGTAACTTGCTTCGCCCGGCGTGACTTGGTAGAAGCCCAATGCAGACATCACATACCACGCCGACATCTGACCGACGTCTTCGTTACCAATCAGACCTTCATGCGTTGGGTGGTAGAACTCGTTCATCGCTTGATCGACGATTTCTTGTGTCTTCCAAGGTTCCGCCGTCCAGTTGTATAGGTAAGGAACGTGGTGATCAGGCTCGTTACCCATCACGAATTGACCGATGTAGCCAGACATGTCGTGTGATTGGCTCGTATCGGCGTTGGAGTCCGCATTAAACAGCGCATTCAGGTTAGCGAGGAATGCCGCTTTGCCTTGTTCGGTTACGTCTTCAGGAAGAGAGAAGTCAGTGCGGTCGATGTGCTCGCCACCCATCACGTTAGCCAGACCGTTCAAGTTGTGCGGTGCAAACCATGTCCATTGCCATGTATTGCCTTCGGTGAAGTCTTCACCACGGTGCTCGGCGCGGTAAGGCCAGAACACGTCACTTTCGTTGAGTGCTTTGCGGTCTTTACACGCGTTGTAGTCCATACCGTCTGGGATAGACAGCGCCATGTTCTCGTCCAAACATTCGGCTTTCAGGTTGTTCGCCCAAACCTTGCTGCCGCTGTTCATGTAAGCCGGACGCATAAAGCCCGTCGCACCCAATGCGTTGCCTTTGGTGTCTTGCAGTTTGCCGTATTGCTCTGGGTTGTAATCGAAGTAGTTCTTGAACGATTCAGAACGTGCCATGTAGCGGTCGTACTGTTGGTCGTTGCCCGCAAGTTTAGCGATCTGAGCGATACACCAGTCGTAGTAAGCGTTCTCAAGACCGTAAGACACCGATTCGTTCACAAGCTCGTCGTACTTATCGACTTTTAAGCCTTCCACGTAACCCGGTTTGTCACCAGAATCCGGCGCCCATTTGGTGTTAGCTGGAATAAAGCCGACGTCTTCTTGGTAGTCGTTATGACGCGTCATTACTGTGAAGCGTTTGTCGCCGTTCCAAGCGTCTTGGTAAGGCACCCAGCTCTCTGTTTTATCAAGGTTGAAGTTGACGGTTTCGTCAGCGGCTTTCAGTGCCAAATCAAACTCAGCGGCAGTAAAGGCTTCTGGGTGTTTGACCATGATATCGGCGATAACCGAAACCGCAGGATGACCGACCATTTCACCAGTGTAATCTGAGTGCAGTTCCCATTTTGGCAGCACGCCGCCCGTTTGGTATTTGTTCAATAGATCGCGTGCGTGTTCAATCGCGCGGTCTTTATCGATGATGGTTTTCAGTGGGTGTGCGGCGCGGAAGGTATCCCACATTGAGTACACTGAGTAGTTCACTAAGCCATCTTCTGCTTGGTGCACTTTGCCATCCATGCCACGGTATTTACCATCCACGTCTTGGTATAGGAATGGGGCAACGAACGTACGGTAGAGCGAGGTGTAGAACATGGTCTTGTCGGCTTTGTTGCCGCCTTCCAGTTCAAACTCGCCAAGGATGTTTTCCCAAGCCACGCGGTTTTGTTGTACGACGTTGTCGAAGTCCCAGCCGTTGGTGTCTGCTTCTAGGTTTTTCAGTGCGCCGTCAACGCCAGTGCCAGAAATCGCTACCTTGACTACCAATGGCTCATCGCTCTTACCAAAGTTCAAATGAGTCAGGACATCGTTTGCGCGTTTCGCCAAACGTTCTGGGTCAGGTTCTGGTTCGCCCGGCATTGGTTTGTGCTCTGCGTAGCCGCGGTAGTCTTCCAAGCCGACTTCGGTAGCGTCAGTTGGGGTGAGTTTGCTCTCAGAAGCCAGCTTGGTGTACAGGTTCTCTTCAATGATTGGATCAGAGAATTCTGCTGCGAAGAACACGGTTTGCCATTGACCCCATTCGTTTGAGGTACGCGCGCCTACGACTGTAGTGTCGTTAACGCGTTTGTAGTAGATGCTGCGAGAATGGTTGCCGTATTGCTCCAACAGTTCGTGTTGCAGGTCGATACGCACTTTGCGGTCTTCACCCGGCTTGAAGGTGTAACGCTGGAACGCCACGCGGTCGGTTGCCGACAGTTCAGCTTTTACGCCAGTTTCTACAAGATCAACCGAGTAGTAACCAACTTCTGCCACTTCCGAGCTTTTATCCATGGTCACGGCATCGGTATTGAAGCCGGTGTATGGCAAGAAAGCGAAGTCGTTTAGGTCGCCTTTACCTGCGCCGGAAATGTGAGTCATTGAGAAGCCAGAAAGCAGGCTGTGCACAGGATCGTATTCAACAGGCGAGCCTTTACCATTCCAACCGTTTGGATCGAAGTTATCTGGTGAAGGTTGAATCATACCTTCTGGCATGACTGGAGATGGGTTGACGTTGCCAAGACCTTTGGTGCCGATCAAGGTATCAACGAATTCCAAAGTAGGGGTAGAGATAACTGGAGTTTCTGGATCAGAGTCGCTGCCACAACCAGCAAGACCAAGCATGGCGGTTAACACTGCAGTAGAGAGTAGGGTTCTTTTTAGTTTCATTGTTTTTATTCCACGAGAAAAGGGGACATGAGGTCCCCTCAAAATCATTATTCGCCTAGGTTGGCTTGCATTGCTTCAGACTTGTCAGCTGTCATCACGAAGTGCAGTTCGCCGCCTGCTTTGAATTCGCTGTGCTGGAAGGTGTTGTACACATCCAGAGGCTTACCGTTGATGGTCACTTCTTTGATGTACATGTTGTCTGGACCGTTGTTCTCAGCCGTTACCGTGAAGGTGCCAGAACCAATGTCTACCGTCGCTTTGTCGAAGATTGGACGACCGATGCTGTAGGTTGGATCGGTTGGCGAGATTTGGTAGAAGCCCAGTGCTGACATCAAGTACCACGCCGACATTTGACCTACGTCTTCGTTACCGATGATGCCGTCTGGCGTCGGTTTGTAGAACTGGTCGTAAACTTGGTCTAGGTATTCCTGCGCCTTGTAAGACTCTTCAGTACGGTTGTACAAGTAGATGACGTGGTGCGAAGGCTCGTTACCGTGAATGTACTGACCGATGTAGCCTGTCATGTCTTGGTGTGCTTCGCCGCCATTTGGATCGGCAGTAAATAGGTTGTTCAGCTTGTCGTTCAGACCTTGCGTGCCGCCCATGATTTCAGTCAGCTTGTCCAAGTCTTGCATGAACGCCCATTGCCACTGCCACGCGTTACCTTCTGTGTAGTAGAACGCGTCAGACTTGTAAGGGTCGAAGTCAGTTGAAGCGTATTTCAGCGCACATGGGTCGCCTTCTTTCAGTTCTGTTGGTACGAAGAAGCCCGTACCGTCAGCGTTACCAGCTTTCGCATCCCAGTGTTTCAAAGAGTTGTAAGAACGAGCTTTGAACTCTTCATACGCGTCCATATCGCCAGCAGCTTTCGCCATTTCTGCGATCGTCCAATCGTAGAATGAGAATTCCAACGAGTACGACACTGAGTTCCAGTTCGGGTAACGAACACACTGTTCTTTCTCGTGGTAGTTCAACTGACCTGCCATAAGTGAGCTTAGTATGTCGTCATGAATCTGTGGGTACTCATGCGGTGTGTAACGCGCTGATTTCACTGATGCGGTGTAAGCTTGCTCTGCATCAATCAAGCCTTTGGTCACCGCATCGCCCAGAATCGCTGCCGATGGGTAGCCGATCATGGTGCCGGTTTCTGAACCATGACCTTCCCATTTCGGCAATAAACCAAACTCGTCGTTGGATTTACGAATCAAGTCTTTCACGTATAGCGTTGCTTGGTCTGGGTCGATGATGGTCCACATTGGGTGAACGGCGCGGAACGTATCCCACGTTGAGTAAATCGAGTAGTTTGGTGTGTCGCCATCTTTCAGCGTGCGCACCGTGCCAAGCATATCCACGTATTGACCATCCACATCGTAGAACTCGATTGGCGCGATCATCATGTGGTACATGCCAGTGTAGAAGTTGGTTTTCTCTGCTTCAGTGCCGCCTTCAACTTTGATTTTCGCTAGCTTCTCAGCCCACGCGTATTCTGCGTCTTCTTTCACTTTTGCTAGGTCGAAACTTGGTGCTTCTGCTTCTAAGTTTTTCTGTGCGCCTTGCCAGTTAACTGGGGAGATACCGACGCGGATTTCAATTGGCTCTTCGCCAGTGCCGAAGTTTAGGTAAGCGGTCAGATCATCGCCTGAGTAAACCGCACCATCACGCATTTCGCGCGTTGGTTCTAGATCTTGTTCGCCTAACAGTGCTTTGGCGATTGGTTGGTTAAATTTCGCGTAGAAGAAGATGTCCTGACCTTGGTGATCTTGCCCTTGGAACCAGCCTGTTGATGTTTTACGACCGCGAATGGTGTATTCGTCCACCACTTCTACTTTGTTCTTCAAAGATTTGCCGTTGTTGTTCATTAGGGTATGACCCAAATCGAACTTCACGTTACGGTCAGCGCCATCAGCAAAGGTGTATTTGTGCAAGCCAACGCGTTTGGTTGCGCTCAGTTCTACTTCGATTTGACCTTGGTTTAGCTTGGTTTTGTAGTAGCCTGCGCTTGCTTCTTCATTGGCTTTGTCGAAAGAGTTCAGCTGTGTGTTCGCCATGTCTGCGTATGGCAGAACCAAGATGTCGCCTAAGTCCGTTGCGCCTGTACCTGAAAGGTGAGTATGGGAGAAGCCGTACAGCGGAACGTCAGTGTTAACTACTTCGCCAGTTTCGTAGTTGGATGAATCCCAGTAGCCAGAAGCCGAGTGCCAAGGGTTAAGTCCTGATTCATGGTCTGTGTTAGAGCCGATGAAAGTATCTGGAGACAGTTGAACCATACCTGCCGGTACCGTCGCGCCCGGGAATGTATGACCAGAAGCTGCTGTGCCGATCATTGGATCGACGTATTTCAACACCGCGAGATCAACAATTGGATCGCCCGGCAGTGAAGAGGAAGAATCGTTGTCGCTGTTACAGCCTGCCAAGCCACCCGTCAGACCAACCAGGATAGCCAAAGAGATAAGATTACGTTTAAACATGTGCATACCGTTTTGTCGTTATTCGTATATTAAAAGTGTTTATAAGAGACTGTTTATAAAGGACTGCTTATAAAATTTGCTTGTAGGGATAGCCGGGAGATGCGCTCCCCCGGCTGAGTTGTCACTATTGGGATTAACGAGAACCTGCTGGCATCTCGTCTTCATGCAAGAACTCACCGATGCCTTGTGCTGGTGGAAGATCTTGCTCTAGAGAGCCCCAACGTTGATTTGGTTTGTCGCCCATCACGAACTCCAACTCACCGCCGTACATGATTTCGTCATGAGTCAGGTAAGTACGGTTGAAGTCTTTGCCGTTGTAGCGAGCCGATTGAATGAAGATGTTTTCGCGGCTAACGTTCTTCGCGGTAACCGTGAACTTCTGGTTGTTGCCGACATCGATAGATGCGCTTTCAAACAGCGGAGTACCGATTTCGTAGATGCCAGAAGAAGCGTTCACTGGGTAGAAGCCAAGCGCACGGAACACGAACCACGCAGAGAGCGTACCGAAGTCGTCGTTACCACAAATGCCGTCAGCGGTATTCTTGTAGCAAATGTTGGTTGCTGCGGCGATGGCTGCCTGACCTTTCCAAGGTTGACCTACGTAGTTGTACAAGTACGGAACGTGGATATCTGGTTCGTTACCTTGAACGTGCTGACCAACGTTACCTGTGTTGAACACTGGGAATTGGTTGTCGCCTGCGTTGCGGTCTGGGTAGGTTGACCAGTACTCATCCAAGCGTGCTGCGAACAAGTCACCGCGTTCTGCTTCAGGGTTTTGTGTCTTATCGAAGCGTGTCATGAGGTCAATCAAGCCATGAATGTCGTGCTGAACACTGAACGAGTATTGCCAGCCGTTCGATTCAGAGAATGACCAGTTGAACATGTCTGGACGCCAGTCTTTACCAACCGCACGACCGGTGATTGGGTCTACCCAGCCTGCATCGATAAACTCGCCATCGTAGTCACGGGCTTTGAACCAACCTTGGTATTGCTTACCACCGAAGTCGAATTGCGCTTGCCAGTTTTTAGAACGGTTAGCGAACTCGGTGTAGCGTGGATCTTCTTCACCGAACACTTCTTTGATCGATTGTGCGATTGCCCAGTCGTTCATTGAGTATTCAAGCGAGTAAGATGCTGTCCAAGAGTCTTTAAATGGTGAGTGACCGCCGTAAGAATCTGGTGGAGTATCGTGCAATTGCGCTGGCACGTAACCTTGTTCTTCGTACTCTTTGATCCATGCCACGCCTTGGCTCGTTGCTGCGCGCGCGTCAGTGATCATTGCTTCAACTAAGCGCTCTTTCACGTCTTTGCGTTCTGCTTCTGTGAAGCCAAGATCGATCATGCGTTTTTCTAGTGAGCCTTTCGACAACACATCATGAATCACAGGCGTTGAGTGCATGCCCATCATCATGCCGGTTTCGTTGCCTTTGAATGTCCACTCAGGCAGGCGACCTTTGCGCACGTTGCCTTTGTCGTCCACCCATTCTTCTTCGGCGTAAGACAGCATAGACAGCACCACGTCTGCTAGGCGGTCTGGCTCAAGAATCGAAGACAGCGGTTGAACTGCGCGGTAGGTATCCCACAAAGAGAAAGTGTCGTAGCGCGTGAAGTCTGCTTTGCCATCTTTGTTAGCATCGGCAGTGCGGATTGACTCTTTCAGCGTATCAATCTTATCGCCCCAAGGTGTGTTGCCATCTGGGTAAGCGTTGCGACCTTGGTGAACTTGGCGGTAGCGACCATCTAAGTCAGAGTGAATGGTTTGACCTAGGTACGAGTGGTACATCGCGGTGTAGAACGTCTGTTTGTAATCTTCGTCGCCAGAGACTTGGATCTTGCCTAGTTCGTCTTCCCACTTCTTCGTTGCCGCTTCGCGTACTTGGTCGAAGTTCATGCCCGCAACTTCTGTCATGTTAAGAGAAGCACCAGACTTGCCATTCTCGCCAATCTCAACGTTTGATAGCGCCAATTTCGCTTCAACCGTCAAGCCGTCTTTGGATGTGTCGAATTCTACGTAAGCGCGCGCGTACTGATACTTGCCGCGAGTCTCGTTACCGATTTCCGAAATGCCTTCTGGCACGTCCATGTAACGACCTTGCTCTTTATCGTAGTAAGCAAAGCGAACGTTTTTGATTGGTTGGTCGAATTCCATCACGAAGAATTCTTTTTGGCTTGGTGCCCAACCATCAGAGAAACGGTGACCTTCAAGACGGTTATTGTCCTTGTCCCATTTCAAGTAAGAATCTGAGGTGTAGTCCCAGTTAATTTTGAAGCCAGTGTTCACGATGATTTCTGACTTCTCATCACGAGGGAAGGTGTAGCGGTGCACACCAACGCGATCCGACGCCGTCAACTCAGCTTTGATGTCGTAATCCAATAGATCGACTTTGTAGTAACCTGCTGTCGCTTGCTCGTCACGATGTTGGAAGCGAGACGCTTCTAGGTTTAGCGTTGCCGAACCTTCATCAATCATGTAATCCGAACGCGAGTTGATTGGCATGACGAGAATGTCGTTCAAGTCGCCAGCACCTGCTCCGGAAAGGTGGGTATGAGAGAAACCGGAAGTACGTGCGTCGTGGTAGTAGTAGCCTGAAATGTATTCCCAGCCGTTAGAACCGTTGTTTGGAGAAAGCTGCACCATGCCGTGTGGTGTGGTTGCACCAGGGTAGGTGTTGCCTAGGTTACCTGTGCCGATGAATGGGTTGACGTAGCGTGTTACGTCCATATCGGCGAAATCTACTGGGATGTGAACACCCATGTCGATTTCAGGTGTTTCTGGGTTTGGCTTGTCATCACAGTCGCCATCGCCAACTGGAGGACATACTGGCTTGCCGCCGTCAGGAATATCCGGCAGTGCAGGGTTGGTGTCACCGCCTTCATAAATGTTGGTTGTGTCGTCGTTACAGCCTGTCAGACCGACTAGACCACTGAGAACTGCGCAAGCGAGTAGGGAAGGTTTGAATTTCATTTTTAAAGCCTTGTAAATTGTAGGGTTATATAGTTAAAAAAATCAGGGGTATTACTAAAACTTAAAAACTTGAAATAGAGCCCTTTGGGGGAAAGGGCTCTTAGGGGGAGGAGCTTAAGGTTTAAGCTTTCACAAGAGTCGCTGCGTTACGCATCGCTTCTTTCGTTGAACACTCAACAACGTTTGCTTTTGCAAAGCGGTGAGCGTCTTTTACTTGGATATCGTGAGCTAGAATAACCAGCTTCGCGTTTGCTACATCTAGGTCAGTGATGCGGTTCTGGATACCGTTTTGACCTTGAGTTTCTACTTTGATTTTCAGACCCGCTGCTGCACCTGCTTTCTCTAGTGCTTTCGCTGCCATGAATGTGTGTGCTACGCCAGATGGGCAACATGTTACTGCTACGATGTCGTACTCGCCTTCGCCTGCTGCTGGAGCCGCTTGAGCTTGTACAGGTGCTGCTTCTGCGATTTCGTCTTCTGCTTCTTCTTCAGCAACTGGTTTCCAGAAGCCAACGATAACTGCTGTCGTTAGTGAGCCTAGTGCGATACCCACAACGTACATTGGGATGTTGCTTGATACAGGAGCTGTGATTAGACCGCCCCATGGTGCGTGTAGCAGTACGTCTGTTAGGAAGCCGAACACACAGCCAACGATACCACCAGCAACGATTGAAGGAAGAACGCGTACAGGGTCGTTTGCTGCGAATGGGATAGCACCTTCAGAGATACCGATAGAACCCATGATTGCTGCTGCTTTACCTGCTTCTTGTTCTTGCTTAGTGAACTTCTTCTTGAATAGGAATGTTGCTAGTGCCATACCTAGAGGAGGCGTACAGATTGCGATACCAACACCACCCATTAGCCATGGTTGAGTATCAACTTGAGTTTGAGCGAATAGCGTTGCTACTTTGTTGATTGGGCCGCCCATATCGAATGCAGTCATACCACCAAGAATCGTACCTAGAACCACTTTAGAAGCGCCAGCCATAGAAGCTAGGAATTCGTTCATAGAAGCCATGAAGATCTTGATTGGCTCACCGATACCCCATAGAACGATACCTGCAGAGATAAGCGTACCTAGTAGAGGGTAGATGAAGTAAGCGCCCAACGCAGTCATGTTAGCAGAAAGAGGGATCTTCTTAAGTTGGAATACCACACCACCTGCGATGAAGCCCGCTACGATACAACCAAGGAAGCCGCCGCCCATGTCAGCCATGATGCCAGAAGAGATCATCGCTGGTGCTAGAGCTGGTTTGTCTGCAATTGAGTAACCGATGAAGCCACCAAGAATAATTGGGAACAGCACCAGACCTTTAATACCGATATTAGAAATATCAGCCAATAAACCGTCCGCAGGAACCGCACCTTTACCTGATGCCATTACCGCTAGCGCTAGTAGTACACCACCCGCAACGATAAATGGAAGCATATGAGAAGTACCGAATAAAAGGTGACCTTTCATGGTACTTAGGATTTTTTTGAAATCGCTATTATTACTAGCTTGAGCTGTGATTGTACTCATAATTTCACGCCTTATGAATTAATTAAAATATTTAGTATTTGGTTTTCGTCTTTTGCGTTATGAATATCTTCAATAAACTCTTCGCTAAATTTACCGAACAATTCTTGAAGAACATAAATATGGTGGTCGGCACCGTTATCTGGTGAGGCAATCATGAAGAATACGGTCGGTTTGACTCCCTCTTCGTCGCCATACTCGATGCCTTCGCGCTTTACGCCAACAGCGATTGCAGGCTCGGTAACCGCTTTGCTTTTTGCGTGTGGGTAAGCGATGCCGTCCATTGAAGTGACGCTTAATGCTTCACGCGCTTCGATGTCGGTTAAAAAAGCCTCTTTGCTGCTGACTCGATTATTTTCGAATAGCATCTGTGCTAGCTCTTCAAAGACTTCTTTTTTATTATTTGCTTGAAGGTTGCCTTTAATTAAATTGACGTTTGTTAGTTCTGTAATCATTTTTTGACTCATTGGTACTGAAGTAATGAGGCAAATTTAATTAATGTTACGGTTTTCTGAAATAGTAAAAAAAATCCAATAACTATATTTTTGTATCACTGAGAGCTAAGTGTGATAGAAGTCATTAATATCAATGAGCTAGAAGGGAATTAGTATTGTGACTTATATTCCATTTATTTTGAAATTAATAATGAAGCTTGAAAATAAACGAGAAGGGAATCAAATATTAATTGAAAAAGCCGGAAGAACATGACTGTTGCTTCCGGCTGTTATGTCTATGGTAATACGTTGCTATACCGTAATTACTTGAACGCCAGCTTCTTCTAGTGCTTTAAGTGTTGTTTCATCGGCACCTTGATCCGTAATTAGGGTATCAAGTTGAGAGGCTGAAGCCAGAAGCTTTCCGCCGTGTTTGCCTATCTTGCTACTATCGACTAATGCTACTAGACGATCACCGTATTCCAATAGTTTCTTCTCAGCCATGTAAACCAAGAGATCAGAAGTGTATACGCCAGCTTTCGAAACACCGGTACCTGTGAAGAAAACGTAACGACTTGAATAGTCGTCAGTATTTTCAGCATCTGGTGAGATGGTAATATGACGCTCTGGTAGATACTGCCCACCTAGAATGATCAAACTAGAATGTTTCTTCTGAATGAGTTGGTAAGCAAGTGGCATAAAGTTGGTCACCACTTGAATGTTGCTGCCAGCTAAATAGTCACCCAACAATAACGTTGTGTTACTGCCACTTACCACCACACTATCACCTTCATCACACATTTCAGCGGCGGCTTGGGCAATCCGAGATTTAGCTGCAAAATTCTCAATGTCTTTTTCTGAAGGAATGAAATGAGAAGCAACATGAGATTGTGTGGCTACTTGTTCTGATTTAATCACTTCCGCACCATTGCGGATCTTAGTGAGTTTCCCGTCTTCTGCGAGTTTTGTTATGTCGCGTCGGGCTGTTGATAGAGAAATATCAAGCATCTCAACGTAGTCGCTCGTGCTGATATACGTGTGATTTTCTAGATACTCCAAAAGCCTTCTATGACGCTGAGCTTCATTCATAGTTAAGTCCTTGATTTTTGTTTTGACCAATTTTGACCGAATTTGACGTTTTGAGCAAATAAAAAATCAAAATGACGTTTTTTGAATTGTTTGTGACCGATTTTTGTGATCTTTAGCCTGTTTTGAATCATTTTAAGTCAAAAATGACTTTACGTGACGTTATTTGACCGTTTATAGTCATTTTGCGTCACAAAGAGTCATTGGGGACCAAGATGAAGTATCAAGCAATCATTATCGATTTAGATGGCACACTGTTAAATGACCATAATCAGATCAGTAGTAACAATATCGAAGCGATCAAACTTGCGATTAGTGAAGGTTATAAAGTCACATTAGCAAGTGGTCGTCCACATAACCTGATGCTTCCTTTTGCCAAGCAGCTTGGCATTGAACTGCCGATGATTTGCTGTAATGGAGCCTACCAGTTTGACCCTGTTCAAGGCAGCATCAACGATAGCCAAGTCATTGGTTCAAATGTACTCAATGCATTACTCGACACTCTCAATATTGGTCAGTTTTATTTCACGCTTTACTGCGAAAACGGCATTTTTGCGACTCAACAATCTGAACACTTCCTAGGTCTTCAGCAACAGATGTTGGCACTGGGCGTTGAGGACAACATGAAAATTGTACCGAGTGTTCGTTCACTACTTAATGAATGTGGTGATGTATATAAAGTCTTGGTCTCTAGCGAAGACAAAGTCGCTCTCTGTGAATTACGTGATGCGCTGATTCATCATCATGTACAAGCCGATCTTTCAACGCCGAACAAGCTTGATATCACAGCGAAGGGAGCGAACAAAGGCACCGCAACTCTTCACCTACTTAATCAACTCAACCTGAATCCGAAATACACCATTGCTTTTGGTGACGGAGACAACGATGCAGAAATGTTACGCGTTGTTGGAGAACCCGTAGCAATGGAAAACGCTAGTCCAGCCATTCGTGGGTTAGCGAACTTAATTGTCACAGATAACAACGGTTGCGGCATTGGGCAGTACCTCAGATTGATCGTGTCTGAAGGTCAGCATTCATGCCAACACTCTTACTTCTATTAAGGAAACACAATGAAAAAAGTAAAAATCGCAGCAGGTCTTGCACACGTAGATTACGGCCACATCGCAGATATCGTAAAAGAAGTGTCTGACGCGGGTGCGGATTACATTCACTGTGATGCTGCTGATATGCATGATTTGAAAAACATGCAGCTTATGGGTGGTCATCAAATCGTTGAAGGTATTCGTCAGTACACGGATAAGCCAATCGAAGTCCACGCTTACTTTAAAGATTGTGATCGTCTATTTGTAGAAAAGATTGCTAAAGCTGGCGCAGACATGCTGATTCTTCCAGCAGAGAACTTCTTGGGTGCGCCATTGGCGTACATGATGAAGTACTGCCGTGACTACAACATGAAGTTTGGTCTAACCGTTGGCTGTTTTACTCCTGTCTCTTTCGTTAAAGAAGCAATTTACTACCTAGACCGACTACACATTGTTATTCATGGCGTGAACAACGATGAATGGTTATGGCGTGAGTCTGCGATTGAAATGATTCGCGAAGCGCGTCAGCTAATTAACGAGCGTAACCCTAACTGTGAATTGTGTGTTGACGGTGGTATCCGTAACCACAACCTAGAGCCGCTGTTGAAAGAAGACATTGATGTGATGGTGGCATCAACCAACATCTTCGGTCACAAAGAAGGCATTACAGCTGGCGTAAAAGATTTCCGTGCTGCACTGAATGCTGCTGAAGAAGCCGTTGCCGCTGAACTAGCTTAATTAGAGTTAATGGTGTCGGGCTGAACTTCCCCCTCGAAATGCTCCGGCTCGACACCAACCAAGGAATTGCCATGACACATTTTAATCACTACCAACCGACTAAGCTGAGCTTTGGCCCGGGCAATGTGAGCCAAATTGGTCATATGATTGCCAAATACGGTCGACGCTGTTTGATTGTCTCTGAACCGATATTTGAAGCAGTTAAACCAGCTTATGAGCGTATTTTTGCTTTGCTTGCCGAACAAGATATTCATGTAACGCACTTCGATGGCGTTGTACCTAATCCGCCAACGACGGTTGTTGAGCTTGGACGACAAGTTGGTATCGAAGCTGACTGTGACGTTGTACTTGCCATTGGCGGTGGTTCATCGATCGATACCGCGAAGATCATCGCAGCAACCATGAAGGTTGACACAATTGATTGGGCACACTGGTTTAAAAATTATGATTCGCCTTTTGGTGATATTAAGGCGCTGCCAGCATCAACTGTGCCTTTGATTGCGATACCAACAACATCTGGAACGGGCTCTCAGGTTACTCATGCAGCGGTTATTACTGATCTTGATAGCCACTCAAAACTGACATTGTTCCATCCTGATTTTTATCCATGTGAAGCCATTATTGATCCTGAATTAATGCTGACCTTACCACCTCGTATGACAGCGATGACTGGTTTTGATGCGTTTTCACATGCGTTTGAGTCGTACACCGGCACAAAGCCTTCACCATTAGTTGATAGTTTGGCGCTAGAAGCCATGAAGCTGGTGGTAGAAAACTTGCCTGCTGTTGTGAAGAACGGCTCCGATATCGAAGGTCGTTGTCGATTGGCAAGCGCTGATACGTTGGCTGGGATCTCCTTGGCTAATGGTGGCGCAGGCGCACCGCATCCTCTAGGTGAAATCTTAGGTAGTAGAAAAACGAATTTACCTCATGGTTTGACACTAGCGGTGATTTATCCCGCTTATGTTCAACTGCAATGGCGTAAACAACCAGAACGTTACGCAAAAGTTGCTGAGCTATTTGGTGCCGTGGGAAGCACTGAAGAAAAAGCGCAATCGCTAGCAACGCACTTAGTCACGTTTTTAGGGCAAATTGGTTTAGAGCACAACCTAACGCAGGTAGGAGTCACAGAGGAAGACGTAAAGGCATTAGAACCAGCGTTCTGCTTCAACCTACCTTTGACAACGGGCGAAGAGATGAAAACGATTCTGCACGCCAGCTTGGTATAGCAGAACAAAAAGGGGTTGAGAACATGGAAAACGAAGTAAAAACAATGAAATTTGCAGCGTTGAATGTGGATAGAGAGGACATCAAACGTCGTGATATTCAAGCGTTAATCTTCGATTTCGATGGTCTACTCGTCGATACAGAAACCTGTTTGTTTAGGGCCTGGGAAGCTCTAATGAAGCCATTCGGGATTGATGTTTCGCCACTCCAGGTTGCTGGTCTAGTTGGGAGCTCAGTACCAGCAACCTCTCTTTGTGACCTTTATCGATATCATTCAAAGCAAGTGTTATCTGATGATGAAATCAGACAACAAGTCTTTAGTCATGCTTATCGACTGATTGCACTTCAAACAGAACGAAAAGGTGTTCGCTGCTATCTAGACACAGCAAAGCAAATGGAGCTTAAGATGGCGTTAGCAACAAGTTCTGAATACGAGCATTACATGCCGATTCTGAAGCGCCTGAATTTAGAACATTACTTTGACTGTTTCACCGGAGCAGAAGAAATCTCGATTGAACGTCGTAAGCCATCTCCGGACGTTTATCTCACTAGCCTAGAAAAACTCGGAGTTTCTGCCAGTCAAGCCATTGCCTTTGAGGACTCTCCTCCAGGAGTTACAGCGGCTCGAGCGGCAGGTATTTCAACAGTTGCGGTAACCAATTACCTGACTCAGCACTTAGATGTCTCGCATGCAGACATTGTTTTATCGTCAATGAGTCAAATTTCGCTAGCGCAATTGATTATCAACTTATCGAGATAGAGTTATGAACAAATTAGAACAATTGAAAAAATACACAACGGTTGTTGCTGATACTGGTGACATTGATGCGATTGCTGCATTCCAGCCTCAAGATGCGACGACAAACCCTTCATTAGTGCTTAAAGCGGCAGAGATGCCTCAATACGATCACTTGATTGTAGATGCGATTGAATGGGCGAAAAAACAAAGCGCAGATAGAGCACAGCAGATCATCGATGCAAGCGATAAATTGGCGGTCAACATCGGCGTAGAAATCTTAAAAACCGTACCAGGGCGTATCTCTACTGAGGTTGATGCTCGCTTATCATTTGATAAAGAATCCAGTTTGGTGAAAGCGCGAAAATTGATCGCCATGTACCAAGAAGCTGGCATTGAGAAAGCGCGCATTTTGATCAAGCTGGCGTCAACATGGGAAGGCATTCGTGCAGCAGAAGTACTCGAAAAAGAAGGTATTAACTGTAACCTAACGCTGCTGTTTAACTTTGCTCAGGCAAAAGCGTGTGCAGAAGCGGGGGCATTCCTTATCTCTCCATTTGTTGGTCGTATCTTAGATTGGTACAAAAACAATACTGATCAAAAAGAATACCTTCCACATGAAGACCCGGGTGTTGTCTCGGTTTCTAAGATTTACAACTACTACAAAGATCATGGCTACAACACTGTGGTTATGGGTGCTAGCTTCCGTAATGCTGACGAAGTGCTCGCTCTAGCTGGCTGTGATCGTCTAACGATTGGTCCTGCAATCTTAGATCAACTTGCAGCGCAAGAAGGTGAGGTTGAACCAAAGCTTTATGCTCAACGCACGAATGTGAACCCTGCGCCAACGGCAATGACTGAAGCTGAGTTCCGTTGGGAAATGAACCAAGATCCAATGGCGACAGAGAAGTTGTCTGAGGGTATTCGTAACTTTGCCGTAGACCAAGGCAAACTAGAAGCAATGATTGAAGCACGTCTGTAAGGAGAAGTGAAGATGATCTCTCGAAATAAACTTGCAGACACGATTCGTGTATTGAGTATGGATGCGGTGCAAAAAGCTGGCTCTGGTCACCCTGGTGCACCGATGGGCATGGCGGATATTGCGGAAGTTCTGTGGCGTGATTTTCTAAAACATAATCCCACCAACCCTAATTGGCCGGATCGTGACCGTTTTATTCTTTCTAACGGTCATGGCTCTATGCTGATTTACAGCTTATTGCATTTGTCTGGCTATGATTTGACGATGGCAGATATTCAATCTTTCCGTCAGTTGCATGCAAAGACGGCGGGACATCCAGAATATGGTTATGCACCGGGGATTGAAACAACGACTGGTCCGCTAGGTCAAGGCATTACCAATGGGGTTGGTATGGCACTCGCTGAGAAGGTATTAGCTGATCAGTTTAACCGTCCTGGTCATGAGATCGTTGACCACCACACTTATGTGTTTATGGGTGATGGCTGCATGATGGAAGGCATTTCCCACGAAGCTTGTTCGTTAGCTGGCACATTAGGTTTAGGCAAGCTGATTGCGTTTTGGGATGACAATGGCATCTCAATTGATGGCGAGGTTGAGGGATGGTTTTCGGATGATACACCTAAACGTTTTGAAGCATATGGTTGGCACGTCATTGCGGATGTTGATGGTCATAACGCTCAATCAATTCGCCAAGCGATTCTAGAGGCTCAGGCAGAAACCAGTAAGCCAACGTTAATTTGCTGTAAAACCATTATTGGCTTTGGATCGCCAAACAAATCAGCAAGCCACGATTGTCATGGTGCACCGTTAGGTGAAGAAGAGGTAGCGCTAGTACGTCAAAACCTAGGTTGGGAATACGCCCCGTTTGAAATCCCGCATGAAATCTATCAAGCGTGGGATGCCAAAGTTGCAGGTAAAGATGCGGAAGCGCAATGGGCGAATCGCTTTGTGGAATATGAATCGGCATACCCAGAGCTGGCAGCAGAGTTTAATCGTCGAGTAAAGGGCGACCTACCAGAAAACTGGGCTCAAATCAGTGAAGATGTGATTAAAACTTTGCAAGCCAAACCTGCGACTATCGCGACTCGCAAAGCATCGCAAAACGCGATTGAGGCCTTCGGCGCGCACTTACCTGAATTCCTAGGTGGCTCGGCAGATCTAACTCCATCAAACCTAACGAATTGGTCTGGTTCAAAAGCAATTACCGCTCAGGATGCTTCAGGTAATTACCTTAGTTACGGAGTTCGTGAATTTGCCATGTCAGCCATGATGAATGGCATTGCTCTCCACGGCGGTTTTATTCCTTATGGCGGCACATTCTTAATGTTTATGGAATACGCACGTAATGCATTGCGTATGGCCGCATTGATGAAGCAACGCAGCATCTTTGTCTACACGCATGATTCAATTGGTTTGGGTGAAGATGGTCCAACGCATCAACCTGTGGAACAAATCGCATCACTGCGTTTAACGCCAAACATGAGCACATGGCGTCCTTGTGACCAAGTCGAGACCGCAGTCGCTTGGAAAGCCGCTGTCGAGAGAACGGATGGTCCAACTTCACTGATTTTCTCGCGCCAGAATCTTGTTCAATTTGAGCGTGATGAGGAGACATTAGAAAGCATCGCGAAAGGTGGTTACATCTTGTCCGACTGTGACGGTGAACCTGAGCTTATTCTCATTGCCACGGGTTCTGAAGTTGCTCTTGCTATGGACGCAAAGGCGCAGTTGAACAATGTTCGCTGTCGTGTGGTTTCGATGCCTGCAACCGACGTGTTTGACGCGCAGAGTGCACAATACCAACAACACGTTCTCCCAACCAATGTGACCAAGCGTATCGCGATTGAAGCTGGTATTCGAGATTACTGGTTTAAGTACGCTGGCTTACAAGGAGAGATCATCGGTATGACGAGCTTTGGTGAGTCTGCACCAGCTGATCAGCTCTTTGAAATGTACGGCTTTACTGTGGCAAACGTTGTGGATACTGCCAAGCGTATGATGGAGAACGCGTAATGGAAACTTTCATCACAAATACGGTGGATGAATGTGTAAGAGTCAAGGCTGCGAAAGCAGCCTTGGACCACATTCTACAAAATGTCACTCCAGATACGGTTATTGGAATTGGTACAGGTGCAACAGCAGAAGTATTTGTCCAATTATTGGCAGCTAGTGGCGTGGCGTTTGCTCACTGTGTATCAAGTTCAGAACGCTCTTCTAAAGCCATCCAGAGTTCAGGTTTGAAAGAAATCCCTCTCGCAGACTGCTTGTACGTGGATTATTACGTTGATGGCATTGATGAAGGGTTAACAAACGGCATCACAATCAAAGGTGGAGGCGCGGCTTTAGGGCGTGAAAAAGTCATTGCCTCTATGACTAAGTGCTTTATCACCATCTCAGATGAAGGACGTTTAGTGGAGACGTTGGGGAGATTCCCTCTGCCAATTGAAGTCCTCCCAGCGGCGAAAATGCCAGTTATTCTCGCCTTAAAATCCCTTGGTGGTCGTCCTTTGCAACGCCCTGATTGCGTTACTGATAATGGCAATATCATTTTGGATGTTTCTGGTCTAGATATGAGTGAGCCAACCGAATTAGAACAGCGACTGAACTCCCTTTCAGGTGTGGTTGAGAATGGCATATTTTCTCAATGCCGTGCGCACTATATGGCGTTTTCAAATACACAAGGCGTTCGTTGGTTATCGGTAAATTGAGAGCCTGATAACAAGTTTATTAATAACCTCTTCTTGGTTAGGGATTTAAGGGATTAAACATGATGGAAAGCAAGTTTTCGACAGAAGCAATCGAGTATCTTGAACAGCATATTGATGAGTTACTTAACGATTTATCTGAGCTAGTTGCTATTCCATCAGTACGTGATTTGACGACACAAACAGAGAATGCTCCGTTTGGTTATCAAATTAGACAAGCGTTTGATTACTTGATCAAATTTGCTGAAAGAGAAGGTTTAGAAGTGCGTGATCACCAAGGTTATGCTTTGGACATAAGCTTTGGGCAAGGTGATCAAGAAATCGCTCTGCTGCACCATGTTGATGTGGTGCCAGCAGGGGATGAGATGCTATGGCGAACGCCGCCATACCGTATGACTAAAATTGATAACATGGTTTTTGGACGAGGCGTAACAGACAACAAAGGTCCACTGATTGCTAGCTTGTACATCCTCAAGTTGTTTAAACAACTTACTGTCCCCCTCAATAAGAAAATAAGAGTCATTATTGGTGGTGCAGAAGAGACAACTTGGGAATGTGTAGAGCATTACTTTCAACACAATCCGCAGCCAGAATATGGCTTTTCTCCAGATGGCGACTTCCCAATCGTCAACGGTGAAAAGGGTATTTTGTATGCGTCATTGGGGAAGCAATTTTCTGCCAGAAGCAGTGATAGCGCATGCCAAATTAGACGCATCGAGAGTGAACGAGATAGAACATCCACTTGTCACTTTTTGGTGCTTGAATTGGCAGGCTCTAGTGCTGAAAAAGTAGCGCATCAGTTTGCTGCTTTTGCTGATGTGATTGACTGTCAGTCACATTACCGCGTTGAGATTTCAACGCCGTGGGAGAAATCCCGCAACCCGCATAAAGTTGATAACTGCATGGACAAGTTCGTCAACATTATGCGTCATGTGGAAGGATTAGATCCAAACTCTGCCAGCTTGGTCCACTTGCTTGATTCCCACTTTGCAAATGACTGCGTCGGGCATAAGTTAGGTCTATACCATAACGATGATGAGATGGGATACACAACGTGTTGTGTTTCTGCCATCAACATGGATTCGCATGGCTACAATTTGGATTTTGATTTTCGGTTTCCTAAAGGACTGAGTATCGAGAGAGTTCGTTCCCAATTACTGGCTTTATCCCAACAAGCTGGTGTGAACTTTGTCGAACATCAGTACTTACCTCTATCCTACCTCTCTCCCGAAAGTGCCCTTATCCAAGCGATGGGGAAAGCTTATTCCGATGTTACTGGAACGGATGCAAATTGCTTTAGTAAAGGCGCGGCTTCGTACGCGCGTGCATTGGAGCATGGAGTAGCTTTTGGACCAACTTTCCCTGAAGAAGTGACCTTCGTGCACGAGCCAAATGAACAGCTCAACCTAGAGTCACTAATAAAAGCAATAACGATATACGTGAAAGTTCTCATATCACTTCAGGAGTAAATTATGAGAGATAAGGTTCAAGCACTTGCCGGCGGTATGATGGTTTCCATCATTGTACTGGTCATTGCAGGTATTTTTATAGGGATAGGCGCTGGCGTTGTAAACCAAATGTCAGCTCAAGACTCTGTCATTTTTGCGTTCTTCAAACTGATGCTCGATCTTGGTTTGATGGTAATGCGAAACCTACCACCATTCTTTGCGATTGGTTTAGCCTTTGCCTTGTCAAAATCTGAAAAAGGTTGGGCAGCATTTACAGGCTTTACCATGTTTATGTGTTTCAACGTCGCGATTGGTTCCATTGCCGCTTTTAACGGCTGGACACCGGAAACGACCAGTGTTGATTACCTTGTTAACAACATGGGTTACGACAAAGTTGCCGCACAAAATTTCAATTCACTATGGGGTGAAAACCTAGGCGTATTCTCATACAACATGGGGATCTTCAGCGGGATCATTGTGGGCTGTATCACAGCGGCACTGCACAACCGCTTCTACAAATTTGAAATGCCAGCAATGCTGAGCTTCTTCTCTGGTCCACGTGCTGTCGTAATCTTTGCTTATCTTGCGATTATGCCGATCAGCTTTGTTGCTTATCATGCTTGGCCGCCGATCGCGGGTGGGCTGCAATCTATCACGACGCTTATTACTAGCTCGGGTATCTTTGGCTCTTTCCTATTCGGCGTGTTTGATAAGGGGTTACTACCATTTGGTCTCCACCATCTCATCGCCTTCCCAATTGAATACACTCGTGTGGGTGGGGTAATGGAAATTGATGGCGTTGTGTACGAAGGTGTACGTAATATCATGAATGGTCAAATGAGCTCCCCTGAGGCAACTGGTTACATCACACATAACTTTACTAGTGGTCGTATTCCAATTCAGATTGGTGGTCTTACAGGTGCGGCTTATGCGATGTATGTCACCGCGAAACCACAAAACAAAAAGAAAGTCGCTGCGATTATGATCCCTGCCGTATTTACTGCAGCAGTTATCGGGATCACAGAGCCACTTGAATACACTTTCTTGTTTGTTCAACCATTCTTGTTCTTTGCTGTGCACGTGCCATTAAATGGTTTGGCTTATGTCATTACTGAGATGTTTGGCGTCTCTATTCATGGTAACCAACTGTTGTTTATGGTGCCAAACCTACTACAGCCAGAGAAGGTACATGCTTGGGCGTTGCTATGGATTATCCCACTGTACTTCGTTGTTTACTTCTACACATTTAAGTACGTGATTCTGAAGTTCAACTCTAAAACACCAGGCCGTGAAGAGGACGATGATGCAGATATCGCTCTTTACTCAAAAGCAGACTTCAAGAAGAAAAAAGAGCAGAACTCTGCAGGTCTTCCAGTCGAAATTATTAAAGCGCTGGGTGGTGCTGAGAACATCGATAACGTTTCAAACTGCGCCACACGCTTAAGGGTTTCCCTACATGACGAAACGTTAGCGGCAGCAGATGATGTCTGGAAAAAACAACTGAATGCAATTGGCGTGGTGAGAATGCCAAAAGGAATTCAGGTCATCTACGGTGCGAACGTTATTACCATTGCGTCAGGTATTAAAGAAGCGCTGGGCGTCGACTCTTAATCATTCCCCCCTACAAATAAAAAACCAATAACAAGTGAACCCTCCTGTGGTGCGAGCACCACGGGTAGGGATTTCTGTACCCAAAATATGGAAATATAATTATGAAAAATATAACAAAAGTGTCCCTAACCTTGCTTGCAGTGAGTATTTCTGGTGCGCTACACGCAACCGAAGCCCCTACATGGTCTGAAAGAAACCCAATCGTGTTTTGGGGTGATCGTGCAAATGAAGATTGGAGCTACGTAGACAATCTTGCGGAGAGCGAAAAGAGCTTTTCAGAGAAGTTAAAACGCCTTGATATTACTGATGATGGAGAGTGGAAAGTTTCATTTAGCGGTAACATTAAAGCGGCTTTTGATAATCGTTGGAATCATATGTATGACTCTGATGTACGTAAGAAAAATGAGTTCCGTAGCCGAATGCAGTTTGCTACTGATGTGACATACCAAGATTGGGCTCGAATCTACGGTGAAATCCGCACCAACTACACCAACTTAGATAACCCTGGTCCGGTAGATGATGCTGGTACTGACTTCCACCAACTATTCACAGAGTTCAAGCTGCTCGATGATGGTGAACAGTATTTGAGCACACGTTTAGGACGCCAAGAGATTTACCTCAATGAATGGCAAATGATGAACCGAGAACCAACACCCGTGCAATCGAGTTGGAATGCGGCGAGTGCCAAATACAGAGTGAATGGCATCAACTTTGATGTTTATTACGGTGAAGAAGTCTTCCCATTGCGCAAAGATGGCAGTTGGAGTGGGAACTGGGATGACAAAACCAACGGAAAAACCTCCACTGGTATCTTTGCGAATTGGCGCACGGACTATGGCGCAATGCAGGCTTATTTCATGAGCAATGACGTGATCAACAGTTCATTCGTTAATGCTCCTGATGGGGATGTGGATATTCAAGTATTGGGCTTGCACGCACATGATTTTGTTCGTGAAGGTTTCGGGTACATGGTTGATGGTGTTTATCAGTTTGGTGACCATGCTGGCAAAGATATTTCAGCGTATATGGCTTATGCGGATCTGAACTACAACTGGAGTGCAGATTGGAATGTACGTGCAGGTTTAAACCTTCATTATGCATCGGGAACAAGCAAGGATAGCGATAAAGTGAACACGTTCAACCCACTATGGACGGGGGATCCTCTAGGTTTTGCTCATGACGGGGCTTACGGTAACGCGATGCAGGTTGGCGGTTATTCAGTTATTGAGTACATGCCAAAACAGAGCATTATCACTGGCTTTATGTCAACGTGGCGCGCCGATACAGACGATGCGATTTATACCTTAAATCAGGATATTTTGTTCGGTGAAAACTCTGATGAAAAATACGCTTACACTCAATTTTATCTGCAGTTCCACAACTACATTACGGGCAACCTAAAAACGGAGTTGAACCTGTACTATGCGTTGGATAGTGACTATACGCGTGATGTTGTCGGTCCTCAAAGCGACAACATTACTCGTGCCGAAATCGCAGTGATCTACAACTTCTAGTATTGCGATAGACGATAAATATCCAAGCATACTGCTTTTATCTGTCCTATTTGCCTTGATTAAGGCACGTCATGTTTTTTAAGCAGCAATTTTGCCCAGTCGACATGCTGGGCTTTTTTATTGGAAAACTGGGAAGTGTTCAGTGGATGCCTCTAGGTTTGCTTGTACTTATGCAGCAAATCTAACGGGATATGGCAGTAGTCGTTTGGAAAGCGTGTGAGTCGGTCTTGATGCTCATCATCACTTGGCACGTAGTTCGTGAGTGGCAGCACTTCTACGGCGATCTTATCGGCATCTGGTCTTGCTGCGATAAATGCTTTGGCAATCGCTAGGTGTTGTTCGTTTTGACTATAAACACCGGTGCGGTACTTCTCACCTACGTCTTCACCTTGCTTGTTAACACTGTGCGGGTCGATGATCTCAAACAGATACCCTATTAAAGTTTCAACCGACACTTGTTCAGGGTCGAACTGGGTTTTCACGCATTCCGCGTAGCCATCGTATTCGGTTTGAGTGTTGTCCGTCGTGCCATTTGCTCGTCCTGCTTCGGTGCTGATTACGCCCGGAAGGTGACGCATAAATTCTTGAACGCCCCAAAGGCAGCCGCCTGCGAAGTAAATTTCTTCCATCATTCTGTCCTGAAAAACTTTGCGCCATTATGGGCATCACTTTCATTCAAACACAACTCCAACCATAAAATAGGAACAACTCAGAAGTGATTTGCTCTCTTTTTTGTGCTGTGTTTCCTCGTTAGATTGAGCGCAGTTAAGAGCTAGGGGGAATCCTAATGAAAATAGAACATATCGCGATTTGGACTGAACGTTTGGAAGAGCTAAAAGCCTTCTATGAGAAATACTTTAACGCGGTGTCTAACGACAAATACCACAATCCAACCAAGCAGTTTTCATCTTACTTTCTTTCGTTTGAAAGTGGCGCACGATTGGAGTTGATGTCGATGGAAGGTGTGACCGCCTGTGAAAAATCTCATGCAATGCAGGTCACAGGGTTGGCACACTTTGCCTTCGCCTTAGGATCAGAGCAGGCGGTCGACCAACTAACCAAAACCTTAGTAGATGATGGCTACCAATGGGTCGACGGTCCGAGACAAACAGGTGATGGTTACTACGAAAGCTGCATCTTAGATCCGGATGGCAACCGTCTTGAGCTTACGGTGTAACGCAGCTTAGCTTACTTCCATCGTTCACAGGCTGCTTTCATATGAAAGTGTTCGGGCGTATACTGTAAGCTCATCAATAAGGAGCGAGCCTGTGAACTCAAGACAAAATGAAATCCTGCAATTGGTTAATGACCGCAAACGCGTTCAAGTGACGGAGCTTTCTGACATCATTGGCGTGTCGGGCGTGACCATCAGGCAGGATTTGAACTTCCTTGAGCAACAAGGCTACTTAAAGCGCGTACACGGCGCTGCGATGGCGCTACAAAGTGACGATATTGATACGCGACTCGAAGTGCGTTTCGACATCAAACAAGCGTTAGCCAACAAAGCGGCAGACTTGGTATCACCAAACGAAACTGTATTGATCGAAGGCGGCAGTGCTAATGCGCTCTTGGCTCGCACATTGGCTGAACGTGGTGACGTCACCCTCATTACTCCATCAGCGTACATCGCCCACCTCATCCGTAACACCTCAGCTAACATCATCTTGCTTGGTGGTGTGTATCAGCATCAAGGCGAGAGCTTGGTTGGACCGCTGACTAAGCTGTGTATTGAGAACATTCATTTCAGCACGGCTTTCTTGGGTATTGACGGTTTCCATCAAGACACAGGCTTTACTAGCCGAGACATGATGCGTGCAGAAATAGCTGAAACCATCATTGCGAAAAAGCGCCGTAATATCGTGCTGACGGACTCAAGCAAGTTTGGGCAAATCTACCCATCTTCGATTGGTAAAACGAGTGAAATCTCTGTGTTGTTAACCGACAAAGCCGCTCCGAAAAGCGACCTCGAACAGTTGAGAAAGCAAGGCGTGGAAGTGGTGTTGGGTTAAGCCGACTCACGAACAATGAGTTTGGGAGGCAGGATCAAGCTGTAAGGTTCGCTGTCTTCTTGCTTCAGTTGATTGATCAATCGTTTTGCCGCTTGTCTTCCCATCTCTCGTGCATTGGAATTAACGAAGGTGAGCGGTGGTTCAATTAACTCTGCTTCTTCAACGTCATCAAAACCAATCACCGATACTTGCTCGCCGATAAACTGATCTTTACCGATAGAACGTCCTGCTCGATGTATCCCATAAACCGCGCCTAGTGCCGTCGAGGAATGGTGACAAAGAACCGCAGTAATCTGTGGATGTTCCAACAACAACTGCTGCACAGCTTGAGCGGCAGACGCTTGGCTTTTCTCACACTCGACCACCCACTCAGGTTTGAAAGGCAAACCAAACTGCATCAGGGTTGAACAATACCCACCAATACGCTCAGCACGGCACAAAGAACTGCTCGCGCCACCGACATAAGCGATTCTGCGATGCCCTTGCTTAACCAGATGCTCCGTCGCCAACTTGGCGGCGTACATGTTGTCTGGTCCTACATAGTCGATTTGCTTATCCACCGAAGCGCGTGAAATGCACACCATTGGCAGATTGTGTTGCTTGAGGTTTTCGATGTTGAACTGCTGGCTTTCACCAATCGGGCAAAATGCGATACCACCGACACCTTGGCGTGCCATGGTTAATACACACTTCTCAAACTTTTCTTGACTATCCCCACTCTGAGCCAGAAACAGCATGTAACCTTGCTGCTCGATTTCCTCACTCAATCCTGCCGTGACTTCTGCGTAATAGGGATCACTGATGTCTTTGAGGATCAGTCCAATGATTTCACTGGAATTGGATCGTAGGTTGGCAGCGGCACGGTTACGGATATAGCCAAGCTCTTCAACCGCAGCGTTGACCTTTTCTATTGTGTCTGGAGAGATCCGCCCTTTATTCCCCAACACCATAGAGACGGTGGTAACTGACACGCCAGCATGTTTAGCGACTTCTGTAATGGTCACTTTTTTTGACGACATAGATTCACTTTATGGATTAGAAAAACGTTTTATCATCAAACTGTAACCCTATTAGGTTGATTTTAAAAGCCCTAGACAGTTTGTGGAAAAAGATATCTAACTCGATCACAGAATTTTTGGTAAAACGTTTTATCAAAATTTTTAGCAGCGTATATTGAGTGCATAAAAACAACACTTCATGCGCACATAATGTGATGTGTATGAGCCCTACAAGTTCTCAAATTCCGGAGACAAACTATGTCTAAAAGCAATAAATCGACCATGTGGGAGTTCTTGCAAAGCCTCGGCAAGACCTTCATGTTGCCAGTCGCGCTGCTGGCATTCTCAGGTATTCTTCTTGGTGTCGGCAGCTCGTTTTCTAGCGCTGCTATCAAAGAAGCCATCCCATTTTTAGACAACACTCCTTTGCAATACCTGTTTATGTGGATGACTAAAATCGGTCTTGTCGCATTCATTTACTTACCTGTAATGTTCGCAGTAGCTATCCCGCTTGGGTTAGCGCGTGAAGAGAAAGGCGTGGCAGGTTTCGCGGGTTTCGTTGGCTATGCTGCGTTCAACCTTGCGATCAACTTCTTCCTAACCGTCGCTGGTGTACTAGACAGTGAAGCGGAACGTGCCGCCTACGGTGTGAAAAGCATCATCGGCATTGAATCGATTGATACTGGTATCCTTGGCGCGGTAATCGTTGGTGTGATTGTTGCGAAACTTCACCAGCGTTTTTACACCTTCAAAATGCCAGATGCGCTAGCGTTCTTTGGTGGTGCTCGTTTTGTTCCAATCATTTCTGCATTGGTACTGGGCGTTGTCGGTGTATTTATCCCATTCGTATGGCCTTACTTTGCTGCAGGCATTAATGGTATCGGTCATGTGATCGAAGGCGCGGGTGATTTCGGTCCTATGCTGTTTGGTACAGGCGAACGTTTATTGCTGCCAATCGGTCTTCACCATATCTTGGTTGCGCTGATTCGATTCACTGAAGCAGGCGGTACTATGGATGTGTGTGGTCAAACCGTGTCTGGCGCATTAAACATCTTCTACTCTGAATTGTCTTGTCCTGACACAACGGCATTTACACCGGAAGTCACGGCATTCTTGTCTCAAGGTAAAATGCCAACTTTCCTAGGCGGTTTACCGGGTGCAGCTCTTGCGATGTACCACTGTGCTCGCCCTGAGAACCGCTCAAAAATTAAAGCACTGCTTATCTCTGGCGTCGTAGCTTGTGTGGTAGGCGGTATCACTGAGCCGCTTGAATTCTTGTTCCTATTCGTTGCGCCAGTGCTTTACTTCGTCCATGCGATTCTGACTGGTCTGGGCTTTATGGTGATGGGCTTGCTTGATGTCACCATCGGTAACACAGACGGCAACCTGATTGACTTCTTGGTGTTCGGTATCCTGCAAGGCACGGCAACGAAATGGTACTTAGTACCGCTTGTGGCGGGTATTTGGTTCGTGGTTTATTACTCAGTATTTAAGTTTGCGATCACTAAGTTCAACCTAAAAACACCAGGTCGTGAAGTCGATACGGCGGAAGTGGACAAAGAACTTGAAGCGGCATTCATCAACGAATCTGGCAAAGGTGCTGCAGTATTGGCAGCTCTTGGTGGTAAAGAGAACATCACAGCTTTGGATAACTGCATCACTCGTCTTCGCTTGTCTGTTAACGATATGAGTTTGGTCGACGACGCAAAGTTGAAAGCCAACGGTGCGCTGGGTGTAGTGAAGCTTGATGAGCACAACCTGCAAGTCGTGATTGGCACACAAGTTCACCTAGTGAAGAATGAAATGCAAGCCATCATGTCTGCTAGCTAATCATTGCTTTGATAGATGCTCCCCCTCGGCACAATCTCCATCCTCCCCCCCCAATGAGATTGTGACGAGGGACCTTAATATTGGAATATTCGTATGACTCAGAATTTCGACTTTGATACACCGATTGATCGCACTGGCACTTACTGCACGCAGTGGGACTACGTTCAGGATAGATTTGGTAAAGCGGGTCTACTCCCGTTTACCATTTCAGATATGGATTTTGCTGCGCCAGAGCCTGTAATGAATGTGCTTAAACAACGTTTAGAGCATCCGGTATTAGGTTATAGCCGCTGGAATCATGAGGATTTTAAGTCCGCGATTCGCTACTGGTATCAGACTCGCTTTGACTGCGAAATCGATACTCAGCAAGTGGTGTACGGACCTTCGGTTATCTACATTGTGTCAAAGTTGATTGAGCAATGGAGTCAGCCGGGGCAGGGCGTGGTGTTCCATACGCCAGCTTATGATGCGTTCGACAAAATGATTGAAGGGCAAGACCGTACGTGCGTTCGCAGTCCGCTCATCAAACAGCAGGGTCGATTTGAAATTGACTGGCAAGATCTGGAAACCAAACTCGCTGACCAGAATAACACTGTGCTGTTGTTGTGCAGCCCTCATAACCCAACAGGGCGAGTGTGGAGCCAAAGCGAGTTGGAAAAGATGGCGGAGCTTTGCAACCAACACCAAGTCAAAGTGATTTCCGATGAAATCCACATGGATGTGTGCTTTAAGCGTCATGTCCCTTACGTGGGGTTTGGTTGTTCACAAGATTGGGCTGTCGTCACATCGGCGTCTAAATCATTCAATATTCCAGCCTTGAATGGCGCGTATGCGTTGATCGCGGATTCACCAACTCGCGAACGTTATCTGCATAAACTCAAAGAGGTGGATGGTCTTTCATCGCCTTCTATTATGGGCGTGCTTGGTACGATGGCGGCTTATCGTCACGGAGAACCTTGGTTAAAGGCGCTCAACGAGTATGTATTGGCTAACCATCAATACGTGAAAGAAGCACTGGAAAGCGCCTTTCCTGAAGTGAGTTACCTTGTCCCAGACGCGACCTATTTAGCATGGATTGACTTATCTGTTTTGAATCTAGATATGACGCTGCTTAATCAGGCGTTAATTGAGCAATTCAATATTGCCATCATGTCTGGAGATGTTTATGGCGATTCTGGGAAAGGCTATCTCAGACTCAATCTGGGTTGCCCAAGAAGCAAAGTCGAGCAGGGCGTTTCAGCCTTGATTCAAGCGATCAAATTGCAGTGTTAAAACACCGCGGGAGAGAGTGAGATGTCACTGTTCAAGTTAGATAATGTGATTCAAAACTACGCTTGGGGAAGTAAAGAGTCGATTTCTAAACTATTTGGCATCGACAATGCGAAAAATCAACCTCAAGCTGAAATTTGGATGGGAGCGCACCCTAATGGTTGCTCGCGCCTCGCAGCAACTGGTGAGTTATTATCTGATGTGATTGCGAGAGACAAAGCAAGCATGTTTGGTGATTACACCATGATGCGTTTCGGTGAACTTCCGTACCTATTCAAAGTGCTTGCGGCGGATTCTCCGCTCTCGATTCAAGTTCATCCTAACAAGCGAAAAGCTGAGCTTGGTTTTGCACGAGAGAATGAACAAGGTATTCCACTTGATGCTCCTAATCGCAACTACAAAGACGCTAATCACAAGCCAGAGTTAGTCTACGCACTGACTTTCTACAAGGCGATGAATGGCTTTCGTCCGATAGAACAGATACTGACGCTGTTCCGCCAATTTGGTATTCGCAGTTTAGATGGTAAGGTGGCAGCGTTAGCCGAGCACCCAAATCAAGACGGGCTGAAAGACTTCTTCACGGTGATCATGACCTTGAGCGAAGCTCATAAAATTCAAGCCTTGGCAGAATTGGACGCAGCATTAGAGCGTGGTCCAAAGACGGCATTGGAAAGAGAAGTGCTCAGTTATGTGGCTGAGTTTCAAAAGCATTACCCGAAAGACATTGGATTGCTGTCTCCGTTGATGTTGAACACGATAGAACTTGCACCTGGTGAAGCGATGTTTCTCCATGCCGAAACGCCTCATGCGTATGTGCAAGGTACAGCGTTGGAAATCATGGCGAATTCTGACAACGTGCTTAGAGCTGGGTTAACGCCCAAGTACATTGATGTGGATGAGCTTATCGCAAATACGGCATTTCACACCACGCAACCGGAACTGATTAAGCTGTCGCCAATTCATAAAGAGGGCAAGTTGAGCTATCCAATTCCGGTAGATGATTTTGGTTTTGATATTCTCTCTTCCGATGGCGAATGCAAACAACAGTTTGTGCGTGGTGCAGAGATTGTTTTTTGTGTTGAAGGCAGAGTTGAGGTCATGACATCAGAGGCAAGTCTGACCCTTAAAGCCGGAGAATCTGCATTTATCACTAACGATTGTAAGTTTTACCAATATCGAGGGAGTGGCTTGCTAGCAAGAGCGTATAACTGAGTGCTTTGTCTATCTCATGCACTGAGACCGCTATTACCGCGGTCTCAAATGGTTTGATGTTACTTGGGTATAAATATGGTGACTGCGCACTACAACGATCGTTATGCCACTCTTTGTTTTCGCTTTGCCAGCATTGCAGCAGGAGAGAAACCTGTCACCAACATGGTTCCGCCTAGCACCAAAATTGTCCCTATGATGGTGTTAAAACCGACAGGTTCACCCAGAATCAAGTAACCCCATAAAATACCAAAAACGGGGACAAGGAAAGTGACGGTCAAGGCAGAAGCAGGACCAATATCCGAAACTAAGCGGAAGTAGAGTAAATAAGCGAAACCTGTACACACAACGCCAAGAGCGATGACGGAGCTCCATTCAAAACTGCTCGGTTCAGCGCGCATCGGTAGAAAAGGCAATAACGGTAGAACCCAAATAACCGCTGCCCACATACTGCCGTGTGCATTGTCGAAAGCTGGAACTTGCGGAGCATTTTTAGTGTAGTTGGTTGCAATCCCATAGCTGAAAGAAGCCATTAGGCTTGCCCCGATGGGGAAGATAGCCTCTCTGCCGATGGTTGAAGAATCCAAGCCGACAAGTACAGCCACACCACCAATACCAATCATCATACCTAGAATGGCTTTTGCCGTTAAAGGACTGCGATACCAAACAAAACCAATTAACGCGCCCCATATCGGTGCGGTTGAGTTGAGAATGGCTAAGGTCGACGCATTCAGCGTTTGAGCAGCATAAGCAAAAAGCAGAAAGGGCACGGCGCTATTAAACAAGCCAATAATGAAAAAGTGCTTAATGTGTTTTGTGAAGGCAAGTTTCTTTTTGAGATAGAAAGCTATCAAGAGCAATGCTATTGCCGCAAATGCAACACGAAACTCGATTAAGTAAGCCGGTCCGAACGTATTAGCGGCGACTCGCATAAACAGAAACGAGCCACCCCAAATAGCAGCGAGACAAAGTAAGCGAAAAAAACTGGCTGCAGTCATGATACATCCTTGGTCGAGGTCTAGCGCCCCATTGATTAATTGTTGCGCTAACAGTGGATTAAACCAAGGATGAGATCAACCAGAAATGCAATGTCAGTTCCGAATCTGGCTACCACTGACTTATTTTGATGGTCTTAAATTTCTTCTTTTGGAAACAAGATTGGCAGACTGTCTCTGTAGGTGTGGTACCACATCTTCCCGTGATCTAATTTTTTGTACTCGATGAGCGGTGGCAAATTAAAACCCATGTAGCCCTTCGATTGGATATGTTTATAGAAAGCATCAACCGATGGATGATTTCCGATGTTTGTTGAGCTCAATATAGCGGTGGCTTCTAACCATGGTGAAGCCTCGTAACGTTGCTCCTCCAAAGAATAGATGGTGTCATCAATGCGCCAAAATGACCCGTCAGAGATGATGAAATTTTTGAAGAACTCGACGCCGATGTCTTCCGTTAGCATGATATAGGCAGTTTTTGCGCCTCCAAATGAATGTCCAGCCAGTGTGCGTTCATTTGGATCAATATCGTATTCGGCTTCAACAATTGGGATGAGTTCTTGGGTTAAGAAAAGGTAGAAGTCATCGACGCCTGGTGGCAAATAATCAATGTTTCTGCGTCCAGGAGGACCTTCATGAATGGCGATTAGGATGACATCGAGTTCGGCATTGGCGATGAGGTTACCAAACCCCTGACCTGTCCCATTACCGTCGGAAACGTAGATGACGGGTAAAGATGTCGTGCGCTCATCATAGTTTTCTGGCAAGTAGATGTCGTAGGGATAACTAACGCCAGTGATATTGGAAAAAATATTGTCTTGTATTTTTTCCGCAGGAACATATGCGGAGCTGCTGTCTACAGAGGAGCCATCTCCCCCGCCACATGCCGATAATACAACCCCTATTGAAAGGGCGATGAACCAACGCTTCAAAACTTCCATGTTTTACCTTTGCTTTTGTATTTAAAGAACAAAAACAACTGTATAAGATTTAACCGCTCTAAAAGCCCCGCGTTATCAATAAATGAGAAGGCGAGGCGAGCTGGTTTGTAACTCTTCGAGTCAATTATCGAATGTAATGGTACGTTGCTGTTTTACTTGTCATTAATTATTGTTTTACCTGTCATTAATTAATGGTTTTCAGACCAGACCGCGAATTCATTGCCACCCGGCTCGGTGAAATGGAAACGACAACCGCCGGGAAATTCGAAGATCGGACGAATTACTTGACCTCCAAACTGCTCGACTTTAGCTAACGTAGTGTGAATATCTGAACTATAGAACACCAGTAGTGCCGCCCCATTTGTTGTTTGGCTCACTTGCTCTACTGCAAAAAAGCCACCGTCTAAACCTTGATCTGAAAAGGCGCTGTACTCTGGACCATAATCAACGAAGCCCCATCCAAAGGCTTGCTCGAAAAACTGTTTAGTCGCATTGATGTCTCGCGTGCCAAACTCAACGTAATTTAACTTTTCATGTTGGTGCATTCTGGTGTCCTTTTCATCGCTGTGCTTTTCTGTCAGTGTATTAACTCTTCCGTCGAGTTTCTCAGCCCGAGTCTAGGTTTTATTAATCAAACCGATAAAACCTCAAAAATTTCATTGGTTCTCCCTATTAAATCTATCGTTATTTCCCATTAAACAAATGTAATTGTTGAAGATATATTCTCGGTGGGCAGAAAAGAGCTTTTGAGTATCCATTGACCACTCGACTGGTCAAATGGTTAGCACGCATTGGAGAGCAACCATGCAGATGTCAAAAAGCTTTTTATTAATTACAGTTGGCTTAGCCAGCACATCTCTACAGGCGCAAACCCTGACAAGAGACAATGGTGCACCAGTTGGTGACAACCAGAATTCAATCACAGCAGGTGAAAATGGCAGCGTATTACTGCAAGACGTTCACCTGATCCAAAAATTGCAGCGTTTTGCTAGAGAGCGAATTCCTGAGCGTGTTGTGCATGCTCGTGGTACAGGTGCTCACGGTGAGTTTGTTGCATCGGGTGATTTTAGTGACTTAACGGTTTCCGCTCCTTTTACTAACAAAGGAAAGGTAACTCCTGTTTTCGTACGTTTTTCGACCGTTATTCACTCAAAAGGATCACCAGAGACACTTCGCGATCCTCGTGGTTTCGCCACTAAATTTTATACTGAACAGGGTAACTGGGATCTGGTAGGGAACAACCTGCCTGTGTTCTTCATCCGTGATTCGATTAAGTTCCCGGATATGGTGCACTCTCTCAAACCGTCTCCAGTTAACAACGTTCAGGATCCAAACCGATTCTTTGATTTCTTCAGTCATGAGCCGAGTGCGACCAACATGCTGACTTGGGTTTATAGCAACTTAGGCACGCCAGCAAGCTATCGCACGATGGATGGCTTTGGTGTGCACGCTTACAAGTGGATCAATAAGCAAGGCGATGTGAACTACGTGAAGTTCCAATGGAAGAGCCAACAAGGTATTGAAAGCCTTCGTCCTGATGAAGTAACTGCGATGCAGGGTAAGGACTTCAACCATTTAACCAATGATCTGTACAAAGAAATTGGGCGTGGTAACTATCCTAAGTGGGATCTCTACGTGAAAGTGCTGTCACCAGAAGCTCTGAGCAAACTGGATTACAACGGGTTGGATGCAACCAAAGTATGGCTGAATGTACCGGATCAAAAAGTCGGCACTATGACGTTGAATCGCCTACCAGAAAATTTCTTTTTAGACACTGAACAGTCGGCATTTGCGCCTTCGAATCTGATTCCTGGTATCGAACCATCGGAAGACCGTTTGCTACAAGGTCGTTTGTTCGCTTATGCAGATACACAGTTGTACCGTTTGGGTGTGAACTTGTTCCAACTGCCAGTAAACCGTCCGTTAGCATCAGTGAATAACCATAACCAAGATGGATTGAGCAACAACGCGAAGCAAGGCAATGGTGATGTGAACTACGAACCAAGCCGTAAACTGGCGCTGGCAGAAGACACGCAGTTTAAAGCAGTTGAAACCAAGTTGGTTGGCACTGTTCAACAAAAAGCGATCAGCAATCCTCGTAACTTCTACCAAGCGGGTGTGTTGTTCCGCAGCATGAACAAGCAAGACCAGAGTGATTTGATTGCCAACTTAGCGGGTGACCTGAACAAGGTGATGGATAAAGACGTTAAGGAAACCATGGTGAGCTATTTCTACCGCGCAGACAAAGAGTACGGTACGCGTCTGGCTGAGGCGACAGATACCAATCTCAAGCAAGTGAAAAACAAAGCGATGATGTAAGCAATAAGTTTTGACCTGCGGGAGATTTATCTGCTCTTTTCTGCCCGAAAATCAGGGCTCCCGTGGGTCATTCTCCAATTTTGTTAATGAGGGTGAGTAAATGAAAACCGTGTTTTTGCTCAGTGCCGTTCTGTTCTCTTTGAGCTTTTCGCTGAGCTTATTGGCCGCCGAAGACAAGCTGGAAGAGGAATACCAATCTCTGGTTGAACTGTTCTTCGATGCTGCGCGAATTGGTAATAACGAAGTGGTCGATACATTTGTTTCTCAAGGCTTCCCAATCGACCAACGCAATAACCAAAGTTATACCGCATTGATGGTGGCCGCATATCAAGGACATAGAGAAACCGTTCGCTTGCTGCTCGACTCCGGAGCCAACGCCTGCCTACAAGATAAGCGTGGTAACACTGCATTAATGGGGGCACTCATCAAACGTGAAATAGGCATAGCTAAAGACCTCTATCAAGCGGATTGTTCACCAGAGCTGCGCAATAAAGCTGGGCTAAATTTGAAAGAATTTGCCGAGATCTATGGTCAATCCAATGTGTTGAAATCGCTTCAACACTGATAAATAACAATAAATAGGACCCACAGTATGAATAAAACAACATGGCTTGCTGCACTAACGCTTCTCTCTTCCCCAACTTTTGCCGAGACAGTAAGCGTAGAAATGATTGACCTTGGCTCTGGGCAATCAACTGGTACCGTGATGATCAGCGACAGTGATTACGGCACCGTTTTTACACCGAAACTACAGGGTTTACCCGCTGGTACGCATGGCTTCCATTTACACGCTAACGGCTCGTGTGACAGCATTACCAAAGAAGGTAAAACCATTCTTGGCGGTGCTGCGGGTGGGCATTATGACCCAGAAAAAACAGGCAAGCATGGCTTCCCTTGGACGGACGACAATCATCTTGGCGATTTACCGGCGCTTTACGTGAATGCTCATGGAATGGCGGATCAGCCAGTATTGGCACCACGAGTGAAACTTGATGACGTAAAAGGTCGTGCTTTGATGGTTCATGCTGGTGGTGATAACCACTCTGACCATCCGGCGAAACTTGGCGGCGGCGGTGCTCGCATTGTGTGTGGTGTGATTAAGTAATCCCCTTCTTAGACGCCACAAACAAAAAACGGTCCAGATAAGCTGGACCGTTTTCTTTTTAAGCAAAAGCTGATGGGCTTAGATTTAAATCGACATATATTACGCGAAGTTCTCAACGATGATGTCATCCGCCTTGTCGACAAATATCGCACCTTTCTCTTTCATCTCTGCAATTACCGCATCGACAGTATCTGGCAAGACCGCACGGCTAGAAGCTAGGTTCACAATTACTTTGAAGTCTAAGTCGAGTGCTTGAGTGACGGATTTTTTTACGCAAAAATCGAGCGCTAAGCCGCCGACAACAACTGTATCGATGTTGTTGAACTTGAGGAACTCATTCGCACCTGTGGTTTTGGTATCAGCCACGTCGTGGAAAAAGATACCGTAAGGATGTGCGTCTGGGTCCATGCCTTTGTTCACTTGGAAATCGTACTCCAGAACAGGAGGTAGGCCGTCCAACAGTTCAACGCCCGTAGTGCCAAGCACACAATGGCGGTTCCACTTAATATCCACGTTAGGTAAGCCTACTGGTTCAAGCATATTCGCTGGCGTTTCTGCGTCCCACGCCGCTTTTGGTGGATGCAAATCACGGCTGACGAGCTTTAAGCGGCCTTTCGCGTGGTTCTTTAGTAGTTCTGGAACGATTTCTAATGCGCCAGTGACTGGCAGTTCGTCAGGGCAAAGTTCGGTGAAACCTTTCTCAGGATCCACGTCGATCACTGCTGTGGTTTGGTAATTAACTCGAACTGTCATGGCAGACTCCTTGTCTGTCTTTATGCTTGCGTTAGCCACGCAAACAGTTTTGGAAAAAGGTTACTTCGTCGCTTGCTAGGGTGTAGACCATCGCTGGTTTGCCGCCTTTACCTTTGTTAGTGGAAGCGACTTTGTTGGTTGGCTTGAGTACACCTGAATCAATCAAGCGTCGTTTGATCGTCATGCGACTGATGTCGATACCGAACTCTTGATAGGCGGCAATGATGTCAGCAACCAGAAACTCTTTATCAAGTGCGAACAATAGGACCGAGGTGTATTCGATAGAGGCGCGCAACTTCTGCCATGCCTTTTCAATCATCTTTTGGTGATCAAAAGCGAGGGTCTCTTCGCCATCAAGGATTGCTTGTAGTGGGAACCACTTTAGATGACATTCTGGAACGCCAGCGTTGTCGATTTGCTCTTTGTTGTTACGGTCAACCAAGGCGTAGTGAGTGATGTTCAGACTCCAATCTTCAGGATCGCGTTTTGGGTCGCCATCGACAAAGGCTTCACTAAAGTGACGAGGGTAGGTATGGATTTTTTCGCGGCAGATACGGCGTCGTGCTGCTTCAAAGTTCTCGTCCGCCGGGCGTCCACCTTCGTGGGTCATGTCTTTATCAAACACAAACCCGCCGGGTAGGGCCCATACACCGTGGTACGGACGTTCCGGGTTCGAACGCTTGATCAGCAACACTTCCAACCCCTTATCGGCGCAGCCAGATAGTCTGAATGGAATAATGTCGACGGTTACGATCATGATTTGGTCCTGAGAATAATTTGTAAGTAATCTAGCGCATAACAAGTAGTCAATCAATGGGTAAGTAACCGATTGTTAGAAACGTGTTCATTGTTGTCTAGCGTTCCTCTTTAAGCAAATGTGTGCTTATCTACTCAGGTTATCCACAATAACTGTCCGAATTTTGTGCGTAAAAACCTTATAAAAATGAGTGGTTAGTAACAAAAGTTGACAAACCCTAAGTGGGTGTTTATTGTTTACGCAATTAAGTTAGTAACAACAAGTTATATACCCAAGTTTGCCTTGTTGAGAACTTTCCCCCAACTTTGTCGGGAAAACAATAAGATGCGGTTTGTACCGTGCTGAGGGAATTTGGGTATAAACGAAAAAGGGCGTGTAGAAGGGCTCCGAATGACCACCAATTTATTTTCGTCTCGCATCATCCAAAGTGCGTTAGATTTTGACGTATACAAAGTGAACATGATGAGTGCTGTTGCAGCGCTTTATCCCGATGCGATGGTGTCTTATAAATTCATCGTGCGCAGTGAAGAAGACCTATCTGAATTGCTGCCAGAGGTGAAAGCTGAAGTACTTAAACTGCAAGATATTACCTTCTCTGCAGAAGAAATTGAGTACATGAAAGGTGTTGCGCCTTATCTAAGTCCTGAATTCGTTAATTCACTGCATGCGTTTCGTTTTAACCCTCAACGCGATGTTTCTTTCAATACGAAAACCATGGCTGATGGCACAAGCCAATTACGCATTACCATCAATGGTCTTTGGAAAGAAACCATTCTTTACGAAACCATCATCATGAGTATTGTGTCCGAAGTGCGTAGCCGTGCACGTTGGGCAGAGATCCCAGTCGAGCAGTTCCAATCGGTTTTAGAAGAGAAGGTTCGTCTCCTTAAAGCAGAGCTGAAACGTCGTAATATCACCAACTTTAAGTTTGCTGATATGTCGACTCGTCGTCGTTTCTCGTTCCAAGCTCAGCGATCAATGTTGCAGTATCTGAGCGAAGAGTTGCCTGACAGCCTCACTGGAACCAGTAACTACCATTTGGCGAAAGAGCTCGATCTCACGCCAATCGGTACAGTGGCACACGAATGGTTTATGGGGCACCAAGCGCTCGTGAATGTTCGTGATTCACAAAAGGTAGCACTGCAGCGTTGGCAAAAGATGTTTAATGGCGCGTTAGGCATTGCATTAACGGACACCATTGGTATTGATGCGTTCTTAAAAGACTTTGATGAAGAGCTCAGTAATGCTTATGTGGGAGTGCGTCATGATAGTGGCTGCCCTTACACATGGGGCGAAAAGATGATTATGCATTATCAATCGCTTGGCATCGATCCAATGACGAAAACCTTGGTGTTTACCGATGGTTTGAACTTCGATCAAGCGCTAGATATTTGTGAGCACTTCCAAGGTCGTGTTCAAGTGAGTTTTGGCATTGGTACGTCGCTTGCGAACGATATGGGTGATTACGTGAACGCACAAGGTGTTGCGTACAAACCTTTGTCTATCGTTATTAAAATGGTGTCATGCAACGGCTCACCTGTTGCGAAAATCAGCGATGAGCCAGAGAAAGCGATGTGCGAAGACATCTTCTTTTTAATGAATTTGAAGCGTCGTTTTGAGCAGCCGCTTGATCTCGATGAGTGTCGCGTACTGATCGATCGCCTAGAAAACGAAGGCGATAACTACCTTATTGACGCGTAGTCCGGTAAGAACGGTGTTTATCGGCGGTAAAGTTGAAATACTGAGAAAAGGGTGGTGCAGAATCATCACTCTTTTTGACTGTCGCACACTTCGTTGTACTTGATTTCACACAGTGCGCCACACTTCGTTCGATATGGGAGCCTCTTACTGCCTGTATTCGCTCGTATTCTTTTAACAATAAGCCCTTCTAAGTTGGCACTCTTTAAGTGCTTTTCACGAACCTTCTTCCAATAGTCATCAAAAGCCATACGTCACCTTATTGTTGTCGTTATTTTTATAAATATGACGCCATTCTATGCAACAGAAGTTGTTTTATATTGTCAGAAAAATCCTAAAATTCGTTAAGTAAAAGGCGAATTGTTGTAAAGCTCCCGTTTCTTGATTTTTATCTTCTATGGTTTCGACAAATTAAAATCGGTAAACCGAGAAGGCGATTTGGTTATAGTACAAACAAAGGTCAACTCGGGAATGAGCGATGAATTTGGTTGTGCATTTACAGAAAAAAGCGATTAACAAACACGGTTATGAGTGGGCAACGCGCCAAGCATGGAAGTGCGGAATAAAAGCGAACCTTGTTAAACGTGTAATTGGCATTTTTAAAGGGCAAATCGTCTGTGTAGTTGAAGGATGCCGCGCTGAATTGTCGACACCAATCAATAACCCTTTGCATGATGATGAAAAGCAAGGCCGCTACGTTTTCGTGGGTGGCATCTTCTGGGAGCCAAACAACGTCATTGCTCCAGGTTTTCCTGACTTTATGTTTATGCACTTACGCAGTCTAAGCCATCGTCATAAATATCTGACAGATGATGAGCTGTTTTTGAGTTTAGCTTAGATGGTTTGATAGATATTGATGACCAGTCTTTTTCTCAAATCGTTACTCGGTGCGGTGGCAGTACTCGTCATTGCCATGCTCTCTAAATCAAAAAGCTTCTATATTGCAGGTTTGGTGCCTTTGTTTCCGACCTTCGCATTGATTGCGCACTTTATTGTGGGCAGCGAGCGAGATATGGAGGCACTGCGCCAAACCGCACTGTTCGGTATCTACTCTCTAATACCTTATGCGGCGTATCTGATGTCTGTCTTTTACTTTAGCTACCGCTTGAGCTTGGTGGGGACACTGACAGCCGCGACGCTGGTTTGGGTCATGTTCGCATCGATTTTGCTCGCCTTTTGGACTCGATGGATGGTGGTTGCTTAAAGTTTGCTCAATCTGACTTAGTAGTTGCTGGGCGATTCATAGTCAGCATTGATGTGATCTGGCTCCGATTGACCTTTTCAAGATTACCTCCTGACATTCCGTTTATAAAACGCCGTTTTTTAACCTGCTAATGACCTCGGGCTTGTTTTTACCTGATGTGAATTCCAGTTCACGATTTACTATACCGCCAATCAAAGATAACTGTACTGGGAAGTAATCCATGAATATGAAATCTATCGCAATCGCGACGGCAGTGGTTGCTGTACTGGCAGGCTGTAAAGACAAAACGCCACCTGCACCAACTGAAGCAAACATTACGCTTGTTGAAGCGGTAACTGAAACCGTGAAGAACCCACATCAAGTGTGTAAAGATGTTGTAGTGACGCACCAAGTTGCACCTAAAGACAACAACAAGATCCTTGGCACGGTTGGCGGTGCGGCGGCGGGTGCTGCACTAGGTAACCAAATCGGTGGTGGTTCAGGCAAAGTGATTGCAACGGCGGCAGGAACCATCGCCGGTGCAATGGCGGGGCGTGAAATTCAAGACAATGTGCAGAAGGGCGATGTTGTGACTTCAACAGAGAAACAATGTCACACTGAATACACCACTTCAGAAAAAGTAGTAGGTTACGATGTCACTTATGAAGTTGCAGGTGCACCAACGACTGTGCGCATGAAGAGCAAACCTGCAGGCAAAACTTTCCCAATTCAAGATGGTAAAGTGGTTCTACCGCAATAATCGCCAACTAGATTGAATACATAAGCCCATTTGTTCATTGAACTTAAGGGCTTTTTTCGTTTTAGAAGATAGTGGTGAATACTACTTGTCTGCGAAATAGTCGACCAACGTTTTACGCCACTTTCGTGATTCACGGATTTGTAACAGCGCGCGGTTAATCTCTTCCTCATAACGGTTGTTCTCTGTGATGATGAAGCCGTAGTTCTGTTTTTCTAGTTGGTACGGCAACACTTCTAAATCCTCAAATTGCCCAGATAGTCTGCTGCTGCCAATCATGTATTTGAGCACAACATCATCCGCGACAATCGCCTCGACTTCACCTTTGTCTAAGGCAGTTAAAAGCGCCGTCATGTCTGCATAGTCTTTGTGGCGAATGCCAAAGCTAGTGAGTAACAAGGAAGAGGTGGTGGCCGTTTTGGTACCGACTTCAACATTGGCAAGATCATTGATACCTTTGATTTGTGAATAACCTTGGCTAAGGGTGAGTTTGCTAGCCAAAACTGCAGTAATACTGGCGATAAAAAGCATGCTGAAAACACCAATGAATACCGTCACAATTCGCCCAGTTAAGCTTTTAAATTCAAAGTAGTTAAACGGTCCTCGGGTAATAAACAGCAAGCCAAGAATAAAGCTTTCAACCCAGCGACCGCTTCTGTTTTTCATTGAATATAGCTTTTCGTTTTTCCCTTCTTCTAACGCATAGAAAAATGCTCCGACTAAGCCAGCTACCAATATGATGGCACCAACGATGAGCCACAAAGCCGGGTTTAAAAAGATAGATTGCAAGGTATGCAGATAGCCTTGGTTTTTTACCGCAATCGCGAGATGGGTTTCGTAGAAAGAATGAGAAAAATCAGCGAACAGTTCGCGTTCTGGAGTTATAGAAATACATGAAACACCTATATCTATTTGTTCTGTTTCTATCGCGTTGAGTAGATCGTCTAAAGGTTGGTTTTCAAAACGAAACTCGACGCTCATTTCTTTGGCAATTTGCTCCCATAATTCAATGCTGAGACCGTTCAAATCACTGTCAACAGAACCAATAACAAAAGGAGGACATGGGTAAGTCCCGACCTTAAGCGGAGAAGCGTTAGAGGAACTAGTCAGTAAAGAAAGAAGCAAAAATGTTGTAATTACAAGGAATTGAAGTGTCGTTTTCAAACCAATTTGCATGCGCAGACCCTCAAAAAAGTGGCAGCGCTGAATTGAATCAAGAGCGATTTCTTGCACAAAAAAGCCCGAGTGTTGAGAGTTTCCGAGAGGTAATGATGAATTCAATGCTGCCTTAATTTTGTTATTTACTGTTTTAACTATAGCAGGCAACGCTTCATTGAATTTCAAGTTCGATGACGTTAACAGCGAGACGAGCGTTGGGAGAGTCTGTAAGCGTATGTAAGCATCGATAGAAGAGGCTGTTTTTTTGTTTAAAATTTGTCTCTTTATTGAATGATGTTTTATTGGAGTAGTGATGAAGAAACAAACATTGACGATGATTATTTTGATTGCGTTGACAGGCTGTGGTATCGAAGGACAAAGCCATTCTTCTACTCCAGCTAATGCACCTAATTTGTTTGTATCACAATGTGGAGATCAACTGTTTCCAGATGAACCTAGTCTGTCCTTTGCAGTTAAGGGGGATGTGGCAGAATTACAAGGGGTCATTTGTAAAGGGTCACCTGCTGCATTTGAACGTATGATGAAAAAGCACCCAGAGATTAAACTACTTAAGTTTATTAGTATTGATGGCTCTGCTGATGATGATGCAAACCTAGAGCTCGCTTACCAAGTACGTGCAAGCCAATTAGATTCTTACATTGCTGCTGATGGAGAAATAGCCTCTGGTGGTACAGATTTGTTTGTAGCTGGCGTGAATAGAACGATAGAAAGTGGGGCGACGATCGGAGTGCATTCTTGGGGAGCTGGGGATGACATTGCCACAGACTTTCCTGTTGGTCACGAATATCATCAGCCATACATTGATTACTACAGAAAAATGGGATTACCCGACCCAGAAGGCTTTTACTACTTCACTATAAACGCAGCATCGGCTGACAATATCTACAATATGAATGAGCGAGAAATCACGCTGTACGGGCTAGGTAAGATCACCTCTTCTACAAGTAATTAAGGGCAACGACAATTCGGGTGTTGTGTTGATGTCTGCGCATAGAGTGAGTTTCAGAAGCGAGCATGAATATCGGATACTAAAATACAAAAGCCGAGCGATGAACGCTCGGCTTTTTAAATACTTACGCTGCAGGGGCTCGGTGATGTTGCTCTTCTGCGAGTTTGGCGGCTTGTGCTTGCTTTTGTTTGCGGCGTTCTCGTTTTGATAGCCAAATCAGAGGCACGACAATCATTACTGTACCAATTGCCATAAAAATATCTGGCACTTCACCGAACCAAATCAAACCAACGATCACGGCACCAATCAAGCCGCTGTATTCTGCGCTAGCAATTTTGTTGCTATCGATAGAGCGATAAGCCAACACGCAGGTTGCTGCATAAATCATGATGAATAAGCTTGAACCTGCTGCTACAGGGAATGAGCTCCAATCCCATGCTTCGCCCTCGATAAACACCAACAAGAGTGATACAGGCATACCGGCTAGATTCGTCATCAAAAGTGTGTGTGGTACGGATTGGTTCTTCGGTAACTTCCGAATTAGCAGGTTGTTGATCGCCAAAGTGACTGCGACAACCAATGCCGATAGCGCCGCCCAATCAATCTGATCAGGGCGAATAATCACAAGTACACCTGCAAAGCCCATCACTGCCGCTGCAATAGATTGTGCAGAAAGTTTCTCTCCAAAGAAGATGGCTGCCAGTGGCAACATGATCAAAGGTGCGGCATAAAAGATCGCATTTGCCGTAGCGAGTGGCATTGAAGAGATGGCAAACACCATAAAAATCGCACCAGTTAGCCAAACGTGGGCACGCACTGCATGCCATTTAAAGCCTTCCATTAATGGGGCTTGTTTAGTGAGTAGGTATACGGGTAATAACATCATCACAGCTGACAATTGTCGGTAAAACACAAACTGAAAAACCGGCACCTCATTACCGACGCTTTTGATCAAAGCGTCTGAGAGCACCGCAATTAGGTTACCAACAATTAATAGCAGCATGGCTGCGCCGACAGATGTGACTTTCACGTTATTCCTCTCCTCATTCTTTGCCAAAGAGTAGGTGATGTCATAGGATGAAGTGAAATGATATTTATTAGTTTAAGTATGAGATTTTTAGATAATGAAATTGCCACCTCTTAGAGCGGTTCACTGTTTCGAATCCGTTGCTCGTAATTTGAGCTTTTCCCTTGCAGCAGAGGAGCTCAACGTGACGCAAAGTGCGGTGAGTCATCAGATTCGTATATTAGAAGACTACCTTGGTGAAGCCCTGTTCATTCGTCAGGGGCGTAAGTTATCGCTCTCGGATACTGGCTTTCGTTATCTTGAAGATATCAGTCCTGCTATTAGTGCCATTGCGATGGCGAGTCAAAAAGTGCGTGAAGGCGAAAAGGGCAGTCTACGCTTGGCAATTTACAGCTCGCTGGCGGTGAAATGGTTAATCCCACGATTGGCGGACTTCAAGCGTCAGCATCCGGAAATTGATCTTACGCTCAACATGGTTGCAGGAGATCCAGAACAAACCGACAGCGTTGGTGACTGTTTTATCACAGTGCAGAAGCCTAAGCGTAATTACGTGGCTGTGCGTTTATATGATGAGACTTTGTATCCGGTATGTAGCCTCAATATCTGGAAAGAAATTCAAGACCAACCAATGCCGAATGCACTCTGGCACTATCCGATCCTTTCGACCGACTCTATCTATCGTGAGCGCGGTAAAGATTGGTCAGAGTGGTGCAAAGCCGGTGGGTTTGAGTTGCCAAAAGATATTGATATGCAGCACTTCAGTCACATGCTGCTGGCTATCGAAGCTGCTCGCTATGACCAAGGCATTACGTTTGCCAATGACTTTATGTTGAATGAACGGGATAAGGCTCAAGACTTGGTTTATATCCCCTCTCACGGCTTAGAAACTGGGGATAGCTTTTACTTTGTACATAAGAAGAATCGTGCTCGTCAGCCTGAAATCATCAAGTTGACTAACTGGCTTAAACAGCAGTGCTTATAGCGCAGATTGTGTGATTGCTTCGTGGTATTCCTTGTGATGCTAGACTTAATTTAGGCAGGTCAGTTGGGAGAGTATCATGAGCTACGCGCACATTTTGGTGGCAGTTGATTTATCAGATTCGAGTCGAGTAGTGATCGACAAAGCTATTGCGATGGCAAGAGATGCAAACAGTAAGGTGTCTTTTGTTTTTGTTGATCACGATAGGGTCGCGCTGGAATCGAAGGACGAGCAAAAGCTAATGCAAGAACTTGATGCTTTAGCTAAGCAGAGTGATTATCCAATTAGCGAGACCATGGTGGTGGTGGGGGATCTACATATTAAGTTGGCTGGTATAGCGAAGGAAAATGACATCGATTTGGTGGTGTGTGGTCACCATCATAAGTTTATGAGCCGCTTGTTCTCTTCTATTCCCAAGCTCGCCAATGCTATTGAGGCAGACTTGCTCGTCGCATATTTGGACTGAGCCCTCACTCAAGATTACAAAGTAAAAGGGAGGCTTTGCTAAGCCTCCCTTTATGATTCTAAAAGCGACTATTGCTTTTTGATCAGCGCTTTAATCACATCAATCGTGTATAGCTGACAATCGACCGCGGTTTGCGGATCGAAGTCTTGCTTGTGTTGATCTGTGTTCGAAAGTATACGGATACCAACGAAAGGCACTTGGTAAGCTTGAGCAACCAATGCCGCAGAGGAAGTCTCCATTTCTTCAACAGACGTACCGTATGTTTCATGGAACCAGTTGATACGATCCACTTCGCGGTTCCATTCGTCCGCTGAGCCAATCAAGCCTCTCACGACTTTGCCTTTTTTGTATTCTTCAGACAAAGAAAGAGCGGTTTCAACCAGTGCCGGATCCGCTTTGAATTGTTTGTGTTCAACAAACTCGCCGTTTTCACGTAGACGCATGGTTACGTCGAAGTTCTGCCACTTCATTGGGTCGATGCCTTTGCCTTTTTCGGTAAACTCAGACTTGTAAGCGCCCATGTTGAAACTCGCTTCGCCAACCACAATGTCACCGCGGTATAACTTAGGATCGTGACCACCAGATGTACCTTGGTTGATAATATACTTTGGATTGAAGTGTTCAATCGCAATAGTGGTAGAGGCTGCAGCGTTCGCCAAGCCAACTTCGGTACGAGAAACCACGACTGGATAGCCATCTATATCACCTTGCCAGAAGGTCCAAGAACCAATGGTGGTTTGTTTGGCATCATCCAATGCTTCAACTAGGGTGCTGGTTTCAATATCCATCGCACCTTGCACAAGGATTGGTTGAGTTTGAGCGAAAACAGAGAAAGAAAGTACTGCAGGAAAAAGTGCAGCGAAACGTTTAAAGATTTGCATACGACATACTTACAAATGAGAAAGATGGCGAAATCTACCAATAGCAATCGTTTGCGTCAATTGGTTGAATTGTTATTTTTCTTAATAAATGAAAATTCTTGATTGTCGTTCTAAATAACAAGAATGAAAAAATCCGAGCGGGGGGAGGCTCGGATTTGGTCTTTATCAGGACTAGATTAAATGGTTATACCGTATTAAGGCATCTTGCTCAGGTTGTAAAATGAAGCTAGTTCGCCAGTCGCTTTTTCGCCGTTCATATCCAACTTCATTAGCATGTTTTCACCAACGAAGTACTGGTTTGGACCAGACTCATCAACCAATGTAATGGTGTTGCCTGATTCATTCCAAGTGAACTTACCTTCTGATTTGATTGGGTTGCCTTCTTTGCCTTCATACAGCTCTACTAATGTATAAGTGCCGTCTTCGTTAAGGGTTAACGTTGTATCGATACCCGCGCAATCTGCACAAGGAAGTTTGCCTTTGTAAATGCCGTTCCAATCCAACGAATTTTGCGCATTGTGACCAGAATCTACAAAGGTATCTGTCGTGATCATTTGCTCTTCTTCAATCGGTGTTGCATCAACGGTGCTTTCAACTTCTGAGGCCTGAGGAATGTCAACCGCAGTTGTCTCTGCTGGTTTCTCATCCTGACAGCCTGCTAGAATAACGACCGCACCAGTGAGTGCTAATAGTGTCTTTTTCATTTTATTCCTCTCTAAATCAACAAGTTGATATACCAAAGTAATCTCGTTGCATGTATGCTAAGGTCACTTAGGTATACCGTGATAATAATAGACTTGTTTCCTAAACCTGCGTCAGAACAAAGCAAACCATTGAACGACCTCTGTAAGAAAAAATCTTTAACGTCAGTGATTTGCAAATAAAAGGGATAGGAGAAGAAAATGGAAGAATTGGTTACAGTCGTTCTTCGAGCAATTGTTCGTTCTATTATTATCGAAATTTTCCTGTGGAGATTGAGTTATTGCACCGGTTATATCGGGCTGTCGATTATCACTTTAGGCAAGCGTCCGCACAAACCAATGTCGAAAGCGATGCGAATACGCATCAGCTATTTTGGTATTTTTCTGTTGGTTGTGTTCCTTGTGTTTATGTTTTGACTTTCGTAGCGCAATTTTTAAACCGCCACCAGATAAAAAAGGCTCATCATCTGATGAGCCTTTTGCGTATTAGGATGCTTTATCCATTGCGGGTGGTGTTTTGACCTCCTTTGACGGAGACTCCTCTTCGGTATTATCAGTAAAGATTTCAGCCACGGCGCTACGTTCTAGTTCACCTTGCAGATTACCTTCGTCATCCACAACCGGCAGTGAGTAGTCACAAGACATGGTGTCTGGAAGTACTTCTTCAATTACGGAATCAGGAGAGACAACAGGCACTTCTTCGTAGATCTCTTCTGCCAGCTCTTGTGCTGCATTGGTTTTCGCAGCATCTAGCAAGCTCTCTTTGGTAACCACTCCTTGATAGCCATCATCGGTCACGTGGTACGCGTAGTCTTGTTTCACGCGTTTCATCTCAACAAGGGCTTCTTCAATGGTTGTCGCTGCAATGCGATAAGCTGGTGGCTGCATCACGGTTTCAACCGTCAGAGCGCGTGCTCGGTTTACGTCCTTCACGAAGGCCTCTACATATTCATCGGCAGGGTGGAGCAGAATCTCGTCTGGAGAACCTTGTTGTACTAATTCGCCATCTTTCAAAATAGCGATACGGTCACCCAAGCGAAGCGCTTCATCCAAATCGTGAGTGATAAAGATAATGGTCTTATGTAGCTTCTCTTGCAGTTCAATCAGCTGATCTTGCATTTCGCTACGGATCAGAGGATCGAGTGCCGAGAACGCTTCATCCATCAATAGGATCTCGGCGTCAGTCGCCAGAGCACGAGCCAAGCCTACACGTTGTTGCTGACCACCAGAAAGCTGCGCAGGGTATTGGTTCTCGTAACCTTTCAGACCAACTGTCTCCAACCATTCATTGGCTTTCGCAAGACGCGCTTCTTTTTTGATGCCTTGGATTTCCAAGCCGTAAGCTACGTTGTCAACCACAGTACGATGGGGCAAAAGACCGAAGCGTTGAAATACCATCGACATTTTATGGCGGCGAAACTCTTCTAGCTCTTTTGGTGACAGCTGCATTACGTCGACGCCTTCAACTAAGATTTGCCCCATGGTTGGGTCAATTAAACGGTTGAAGTGGCGAATCATGGTTGACTTACCAGAGCCAGATAGCCCCATAATAACGAAGATTTCGCCTTTGTTAATTTGCAGATTGATGTCTTTTAAACCAACGGTATGACCCGTATCAGCCAGAATTTGGTCTTTGCTCTGGCCTTGTTTTACTCGCTCAATCACTGTTTTTGGCTTTGGTCCGAAGATCTTATACAGCCCGCTAATTTCAATAAGTGGCTTAGTCATGTTTCAGATCTCCTAAGTGTGCTTGGGTTCGCTTCGCGTAAGCTTGCGACGCTCGGTCAAACAGAATCGCCAGTGCCACAATTGCTAGCCCGTTAAGCAGACCAAGGGTGAAATACTGGTTGGTAATTGATTTTAATACTGGCTGACCTAAGCCTTTAACGCCAATCATAGAAGCGATAACAACCATAGAAAGTGCCATCATGATGGTTTGGTTGATACCAGCCATAATGGTTGGCATTGCCAAAGGTAATTGTACGCCGACTAAGCGTTGCTTGTTACTTGCACCAAAGGCGGTGGCGGCTTCAAGAACTTCCTTATCTACGAGTCGAATGCCTAAGTTGGTTAAACGAATGACTGGTGGAATCGCGTAGATCACAACAGCAATCAAACCTGGGATCTTACCGATACCAAGGAGCATAACGACCGGAATCAGATAGACGAACGCGGGCATGGTTTGCATCACGTCGAGCAGTGGTGTCACGACGGATTGCACGCGATTGGAGCGTGCCATGGCAATACCGATAGGAATGCCGAGCGCAATGGCGAGCATGGTACACACCGTGATGATGCTGAGCGTCCGCATCGTGTCTTCCCACATGCCAAAGTACCCAATCAGGATTAATGACACGAAACACGCGACAGCCAGTTTCCACGATCGGCTTGCGGCATAAACTAACGCGGTACATACACCAAGGATGATCATCCATGGTGTAGAAATGAGGAGTTTTTCGAACCAAACGAGAAATGAGAGAAGAGGATCGAAGAATGATTCAATAAGGTCACCGTATTCGCGAGAGAAATCGCGGTAGGCACCATCTAAGGTTTTGCGGATGGCTCTGAGATCTGAGCGATCCATTTCTGGGAATTCGCTAAGCCAATTCGAGTCAGACATGTTTACTTCCTTTTCTTGCCGAGACCCAAGTGAGCCTCGGCATACAACAATTTTGGTATTCCTATACCATTTACGAAACGTCTAAGTCTTACAGTGCACTTTGCACTTTTTTAGCTACGTCTTGAGGAACCCATGCGGTCCAGATCTGTGGGTAGTTTTCTAGGAAATGGAACATGGTTTCTTCACCGTCCGCTTGGTTGTCTTCCATCCAAGCCAGCAATTGGTTCATGTCTGCATTGGTGAAACCACGTTTAGTGAAGTAGTTGTATGCAGCCGGAGAGCGTGAAGCAAACTCTTCAGTCGTAATGGTGTGAACCGGTGAAGGTGGGTACATGGTTGGTTTTGGATTTTCGCAATCAGCTTGTGTCGTACAGCTGACAAATTCTTTCTCATCAACGCCGCTACCGAAATCCACTTTCACCATATCGTACTTACCGAGAACCGCAGTTGGTGCCCAGTAGTAACCAAACCAGGCTTCTTCACGTTCGTAGGCTTTTGCTATTGAGCCAGACAGACCTGCACTTGACCCTGGGTCGATAATATCAAAGCCTGATCCGGCAAGGTCCATCGCTTTGAAAAGGTTACCGGCGCTGATTTGACAGTTCCAACCAGCTGGGCAGCTGTAAAATGCCGATTTTGCTTTGTCTTCTGGATGAGAGAACAGCTTCGCGTGTTTTTTCACACCTTCGATGGTTTTCATTTCAGGGTATTGTTTAACAAGGTAGGCAGGGATCCAGAAACCTTCTTCACCGCCATCGACGAGTGCTTTACCAGCATAGCGTAGGCGCTTTTCTTCAACACCTTTATCTAGTGCATCTTTAAGGCTGTTACTCCAAAGCTCTGGTGCCACATCGGGCTGTCCTTTTTCGATCATTGAGGTGCCAGTTGGCATGGTGTCGCCAGGGATGAGTTCGGCATCACAGCCGTAGCCGTGCTCAAGAATAAAACGGTCCACGTTGGCAATCAGTGTTGCAGAGTTCCAGTTCATATCTGCAATGGTAACCGTTCCACACTCACTTGCGTTTGCGTTGGTCGCTGCTAGCGCACCAATCGCTAGTAGTAAGGGAGTTTTGTACGTCATATTGAGTTTCCTTTCTCTAAATTGCTCACTTAGGGTAACTAATTAATCATTAGTGTTCAAACTAATGTGTTAGGTGAATTATAGCTTTGTTTATTAATGAGCGTGAAAGTGTTGGTGAATTTTTGATGAAAATAGCCACAGAAATGAAAGGTTTTTTATCGACTCATGTCAATGAATCGTATGGTGGTTTGTATGTACTGTTGCATTATTATTAGATGTCTAACGAATATTTCGCCATGAATACGATTTTTGCAAACTAAGATATTGGCATATGCTAAAAACTATAATTGGCATATGCCATAAACGAGCGTAAGGTTAAGGCGTTTTGTAGAGAGGATGTGATGGCGAGACCAAAAATAGAAAGACGCATATGTGGACGTGCAGCACACCATTGTTTTAAGCCCAATGGCGTACCGTTTTATGAGCTGGAGAAAGTCAACATATTGCCAGAAGAACTAGAGGCATTGCGATTAGCCGATCTGGAAGGATTGAGCCAGCAGCAAGCTGCCGACCAAATGGGAGTCTCTCGCCAGACCTTTGGTAATACGGTTAAAAGCGCGCGTTTTAAAGTCGCGAAAAGCCTAGTTGAGGGTCATGCACTTGTTTTTCCTGACCAGGAGTCAAACTCATGATTTACGCTATTCCGAATGACGGCGAACGCGTCGCCAATCATTTTGTTAAAGCCCCATACATTGCGATTTATTCCGACACGGAAGGGCTGTTGAAAAACCTAGCTAATATTGCTTCTATGCCACAAGCTGGCTGTAAAGCAAAATCTCAACTTATTCAATCTTTGCAAGAATATCATGTGGATGCAGTGTTGGTTCGCAACATTGGGGAACGTGCGCTTGGTAAGCTTTTGAGCAGTGGTAAACAAGTCTTTAAGCTATCGACTCGCAGCTCACTGGATGATGTAATGGGTGTGCCTCGATCGCCATTAACGGTTGCGACGCAAGGTCGCCCTTCGACCAATCACGTCAAAAAAGGTGGTTGCGGTGGCTGTGGTAGCAAAAAAGCGCCTTCGCTATTGATCAATCCTCAATCTCAATCAAAAAACACACTCATGACGTTGCGCCCAACTAAACTTAAAGCATTGGTTTCTTCTTACGTGAAAGAGGTGAAGTAATGGTTTGGTTGTTCACTTTTCTTGGGTTCTTAGCCATCATTTTGTTGATGTCACTGGGTGTGATCTTTCACAATAAACGCATTCAAGGCAGTTGCGGTGGCTTGAATAACGTCGGCGTTGACAAAGTGTGTAACTGTGAGACTACTTGCGCAGAGAATGAACGCCGCCTCTATCAGATCCAAGAGCCAAGTTCGAAAGGTCAATAGATCCTAATATTGTCTAGAAGATCAAATTTTTAATGATGAGTTTTTGCGCATTTTTTGTTCAGTTCTACGCTTAAGATTCGTCTTAATAAAGGAGAACCAAAATGGCATTTATGAAGCAGGATATCCCAAACCGTGTAACGGTGTACCATGACAATGTCGATCAGGAACAAGAACTCAAGAATGCGATGTTGCCAGAGAAGCCACGCTATTTTAACGGTTCTCCTACCTATAAAGCCGACAGTGTTGAACAGTTCCAATCCAAGCTTGAACATATTGGTATGTCGTTAGACAAATAGACCTCAACTGAATACAACAACGCCCTCAAGTTTTGAGGGCGTTTTTTGTTAGTGAGGTTAAACGTATTAAGCCTTAGCTTTGCTGCGTCGCTTCGTTGCAGACCTGTTTTTGCACAGCTGGTGGCGCTGGTTCGTAGTGGCTGAGTGTCATGTTAAAGCTACCTTCACCGCCAGTAATTGAGCGCAGACGACGAGCATAATCTTGCAGTTCGTTGACTGGAGACTTGGCTCTTAACATTGTGAAGTTTGCGTCGATAGGCTCTGTTCCTTCAATTAGCCCGCGATTACCGGATAAGTCGCCGGATACATCACCCACGTTTGCGGTTGGAATATGAAGCTCCATTTGTACAATCGGTTCGAGCACTATCGGGTCTGCATTGTTGATCGCATCTAAGAAGGCTTTCTTACCTGCGATGACAAACGCGATTTCTTTCGAGTCAACCGAGTGGTATTTACCATCGTAAACGGTCACTTCGACATCTTTGATTGGGTTGCCAGAAATCGCCCCTTCTTCCAATGCCTGAACAATGCCTTTTTCCACTGCTGGGATGAGTGCAGTAGGAATCGCGCCGCCAACCACTTTATTAATGAACTTGAAGCCCGCACCGCGTTCGAGTGGGCGTACTTTTAATTGCACCTCACCAAATTGACCCGCGCCGCCGCTTTGTTTCTTATGACGATAGTGGCCTTCTGCTGGTTTGGTTATGGTCTCAAAGTATTCGACGCTTGGCTGGCTGGTTTCCACTTCCAGTTGGTAGACTGCAGACATTTTCTCAAGCGCTACTTTGAGGTGGAATTCACCCTGACCGCTGATGATGGTTTCATTGGTGCGTGCACGATGTTCGATTCGAAGAGAAGGATCTTCGCTGGCAATTTTATTCAGTACATCCCCAAGTTTTTGCTCGTCGCCACGCTTAACGGGTTTTAGGCACAGCGAGTACATCGAATCTGGGAAGTTGAGGGTTTTGAGTTGCACGCCATCTTCTTCATGAGAGTCATGAACAATGGAATCAAATTCCAACTCATCCACTTTGGCGAGCACACAGAAATCGCCGGCAAGCGCCCTTGGGATCTCCGTTCTGTCTTTGCCTTGCAACTGGTAAAGATGACCAACTTTGAACGCTTTGTTGCTTTCACCAATATAGAGTTGGCTGCCTGCGTTGATTTCACCTTGGTAAACACGCAAATAAGCGAGTTTACCCATGTAAGGATCGACGCTGATCTTGTACACATGCGCCACGCTGCGCTCAAGTGCTTCACAGTTTACTTTGACCTTCTTGCCGTTTTTCTCCAACAGCGGTGGGTTGCCTTCATTTGGCATCGGCATGATTTCCGCAAGAGTTCTCAGCAGCAGTTCTACCCCCGCGCCTGTTTCGGACGACACAAAGCAGATGGGAATTACGTGTCCGGTTCTCAATGCTTCTTCAAACGGATCATGCAGCTGTTCTGCTGTCAGTTCTGAGCCTTGTTCGAGATACAGTTCCATCAGCTCTTCATCGACTTCAATCACTTGGTCTATCAAGGTTTCATGCGCTTCTTCGACTTTAGCGAGCAAAGTGTCGCGTTCGATCTCTGGTTCGAAATAGCAATCCACCACCGATTGAGCATCGGCTGAAGGTAAGTTGATTGGTAAGCAATTATCACCAAAGTGTTCGATGATATTTTCCATCACGGCTTCAAGTTGGTTGCCGTGATTGTCGAGCTTGTTGATGATGATCATCTGGCACTTTTGCTGCTCTTTAGCAAAGGCGAACAAGCGGTCAGAAGTTTGGTTGATGGGCATTTGTGGGTCGATGATCAACGCGGAAGTTTCAACGGCAGGGAACACGCTGAGTGTGCGTCCGAGTAATTCACTTTGTCCGGGGGTGTCGATGATATTGAGGCGGTGTTTGTTCCAACTGAGGGCGACTGGTGTGGCTTCGATACTGTGTTGATATTGGATGGATTGTTGGTCGAAATCGGTCACCGTATCGCCTTTTTCCACACACCCTAAATGGCTAGTGGCTTGGCAGGTGTAGAGCAGTTTTTCTATCAGTGTGGTTTTGCCGGTACCCGTTTGACCGACAAAGGCGACGTTGCGGATCTTATTGATAGGCATAGAGCCTCCTTGCAAATGACGTGCGAAACCGAGTGAGCCGTTATCGGCAAATCAACGGTTCCAAAGCAAACCTGATATCAGGTACGAACTGCATTGGAGTAGGGCGGGTTTACCGCCTGTTCGTCTTCCATGTCATTTTTCGGATGACTCTATACATACAACCACCACCTTGCTGAAAAAGCGCATTAGAGGTTACTACCGTGTTAGCATGCCGTAATAACCTCGTAATTTATGTGACTTATTTCATGCTGATGGTGATTGTTTTTTAATCTAGGTCATGAAATCGGTGATGGGGTTATCATCGCTTCTTTACAGAACGATTTCTCCTTCTCGATATACCAAAGCGGGCTCAATATCCTGACCCAGTAAAATCGGACCATCTAAATCAACCACTTTCGATTGGACCGCGATGGGTAGCGCTGCACGCATCGCCAATGAAGTGCCTAACATGCAACCGGACATCAAGGTAAAACCAAGGTGTTTCGCTTCTTCTGCAAGCAATAAGGCTTCGGTAAGACCACCCGTCTTGTCGAGTTTGATGTTGACCATTTCGTATTTGCCTACCAATTCATGCAATTGTTGGCGTGTATGGCAACTTTCATCGGCACAAAGTGGAATTGGGTGCGAAATGTCTTTTAGCTTGTCATCGTCATTCGAGGGTAAAGGCTGCTCAATCATCGCAATATTCAGTGGCGTTAACGCGGCAAACGTGGCGTCTAAATCCAGCTCTTGCCATGCTTCGTTTGCATCCAGCACGATCATCGCGTCGCCTGCCGCCTCACGAACAGCGCGAACGCGTTCAATCACTTGTTCGCCATCGAGCTTCACTTTAAGTAGTTTTGCGCCTTGTTCGATGTAGCTGCGGGTCTGGTTTGCCATTGCCTCTGGCGTGTTAATCGACACGGTCATCGCAGTGACAATCGATGTCGGCAATTCAAATAGATCTTGGGCATGTTGCTTGCCTGCGAGTTTGGCTTGTAAGTTCCACATCGCGCAGTCGAGCGCATTACGTGCCGCCCCGGCAGGGAGAAGAGTTTGTAGTTTTTCTCTGAGGGAGACTATGTTCGCGTCACCTTTGGCAAACAAACTTTGCAGTTCTTGAGCGGCTTGAGAAATGGCTTTGATTACCGATTCCACCGACTCGCCGTAACGAGGGTAAGGCGTACATTCACCTTGGGCACTGATGCCACTTTGTTCTACGGTTACGCGCACCACGTGACATTCGGTTCGGCTGCCACGGGATATACGAAAAGGCGTCGCCATCGCAATGGTGACGGGCTCTACATGGATTTTCATCGCATCTACAATCCTTAAATCGCAATAATCTGTTGAGCAATTTGCTCTACGCCAAAACGCACAGGATCGGTTACGGACACTTGGTATTTCTCCGTCCATTCTTGGCAAAGCTGTGCGGCATCACCTTCACTGATTGCAGAGGTATTCAAGCAGATTCCAACAAGTTGTGTGTCAGGGTTTGTTAAACGTGCTGCTTGTAAATTTGCCTCGATGGTTTGTTCAATCGTTGGCAATTTCGCATGGGGAAGGTTGCGAATGTGTGGGCGACCGATCTCGTGACACAATACCAACGCGTCCGCTTGTGCGCCGTGAAGCAAGCCTAAACTCACGCCCGCAAAAGAAGGATTGAACAACGAGCCTTGTCCTTCAATGATGTCCCATTCATGGTCTGTGAACTCAGGGCTGATGGCTTCCACCGCACCAGAGATAAAGTCCGCGACAACAGCATCAATCGAAATACCACTGCCCGCGACTAAGATGCCCGTTTGACCTGTGGCTTTGAACTCAGCGTTACAACCAGATTGCTGTAAAGCTTTCTCAATCGCGAGGGCAGAGAACATCTTGCCAACCGAGCAGTCGGTGCCAACTGTTAGTAAGCGTTTCCCCGAGCGCGCTTTACCATTACCCACTTTGAGCGAGGCATCGTAATGGCGTACATCGTGTAACTTGGTTAAGCCACGTTGTTGTAAGTCATCTAAAGGAGCGAATTCAGAAAGACGTTGGTGCATACCTGAGGCGATTTCAAACCCCATTTCCGCCGCTTCTAGTAACGTCGCTTGCCATGATTCAGGAATAACACCACCAGGGTTTGCTGTGCCGATGACGAGCGTTTTTGCGCCTTGCTGCTGAGCCTGTTGCAGCGTCATATCGGTTAAACCTAATGAAACGGTTTCTGACGTAAGACGAAGCTGCCCTAAGCAAATCTCTGGGCGCCATTGATGGATACCGCGCGCAGTTTTTGCGGCTAATGGATCGGTGACGTCACCAAGAAAAAGTAAGTAAGGTTGAGCAATTTGCATGATGGTTCCCTCTGTCATTCTGTATGTTTTTAAACAGTACGTTTTCAAACAAGACGTTTTTAACCAATACGTTCAAGTAATGGCGTTTTCAAACAATGTAGCCAGTTTGAAGAGGGAAGCCGAATGCCTATTTGTTGTGCGTCTATTACTTGAGGTTATAGGGTAAGGTGAGTGCTAACTTACTGATTCACATGTCGCTTAAGTGAATCAATAAAAAGCTTGGTCGAAATGGATTGCGGTGTATGTTCCGCAAACATGATAGAGATTGAAAATGACAGCGCAGGAGAAAGTGAGCGCACGCTTACCGATTCATCATCTTGATACTGTTTTGATGTCCATGGGTCGACAATCGCAAAGCCGGCATGGTGTTTGACCAGTTCAGCAGCAGCGGCGTAACTGCGTACTGTGATAGCGTGGTGATAATGTTCGTCGCGTGCCGAGAGTGTTTGATGAAGCAACAAACCGAGTGGGTCTCGACTGTCCAAGCCGATGATTGGCAATTCGTGCTGAATCAAATCATCAAACGATACCGAGTCCTCAGTTGAACTGAGCGCTTCTTTTGGCGCAATCAGAACAAGTTGTTGCTTGAGTAACACCTCACTCAAAATTGCGGGTGGCGCTTCTTCACCGAAGGCAATCGCCACATCCAATTCGTGCTTAAGTAAGCCTGAACACAGCTCATCACGGTTTGCCGTTAATAGTTCAAATGAGATGCCTTGTTGCTTCGACAGTGCAGCAACCGTTGGAGCAAGCAGTTGGGAAGCTAAGACAGGAGGTGCTCCGACTCTCAAGTGCTGAGTGCCTTGTTTCACTTTACTGGTGAGGGAACGAAATTGCCCAAGCTGTTGGTAGACTTTCTCGGCTTCTGGTAATAGGGCTTTGGCTTCTTGGGTCGGTACTAAGCGGCCTTTGACGCGCTCAAACAGGGCAAAGCTAAGTTGTTGTTCCGTGTGGGCAAGTACCCGAGTGACATTGGGTTGCGATACATGCAATAAGCGCGCGGCACCAGAAACGGTTCCGGTTTGCATGATGGCGTAAAAGACTTCCAATTGTCTTAAATTCACTGCGCTGTCCTGTTCATTCGTTTGAGCTTGAAGCTAGCTTATCCAATTCCTACGCTTTTTAACAATAGTTGCTCGAACTTGTCCTATCGATAAAAAGAAAGCCCCAGCATAACGTCCGGGGCTTGGTCCTTATTCGATAAGCCATCGTTAGATGACGGCAGTCTGCATCGCTAGTAGCCTTGCTCTTCTTGAGCTTGTGCTTTCGCCATTTGAATTGGATCGAGTTTGAGCGTTTGAGTTGGGAATGCGATGTCCGCTTCGTGTTCTTTAATGATCGCCATTACTTGCAGTAACACATCTTGCTTCACTTCATGGTAACGCACCCAGTTCACCGTTTTAGTGAAGGTGTAAATGAAGAAGTTTAGTGAGGAAGCTCCAAACGAATCAAAGTTCACAATCAGAGTTTGGCGCGTATCAATATCTTTGTGGTTTTGTAGCATTTCACGTACTGCATCGATGATGACGGGTACTTTTTCTGCATCATCATAACGTAATCCTATCGTTTCAAAGATGCGTCGGTTTAGCATGCGCGATGGGTTTTCTACGACGATATTGCTGAACACTGAGTTTGGTACATAGAGCGGTCTTTTATCGAAAGTACGGATACTGGTCATGCGCCATCCAATACGTTCAACAGTGCCTTCGATTTTACGATCTGGCGAGCGAATCCAATCGCCAACTTTAAATGGGCGATCGAAGTAAATCATTAAGCCGCCAAAGAAGTTGGACAGTAAGTCTTTTGCTGCTAAACCGACAATCAAACCACCGACGCCACCAAAGGTTAGCAAACCAGAAAGGCTAAGCCCGAATGCTTGCATGACGGTAAGCACACCAATCACGATGAAGAACAGGCGCGCGACTTTGGCGATCGCTTGCACCGTGGTTTCATCACGAGTTTTCTGTTCCAGCACATAGTCCTCAACATTAGTGATAAGACGCATCACTATCCAAACTAATATGCTGATCACTAGGATGAGTTTGAGTGTGCTAAGCCAGTTGAACTCGTTGCCTAACTCACTTTGCAAAACAATGCCGATTGATACCGTAGCGGGCCAACACCAAATGAGTGTGCTGACGGGGGTTTTTAACGCTTCTAATAAAAGGTCATCCCAATGGAAGGGGGTTTTCTCTACAAGAATCGCGAGGCGCGAATGCAAGACACGCCAAGCAATCCAAGCAAAGAAGCTGGCTATCGTGATAAATAAAACGCTGCTGCTCCAATCTTGGTGGTTAGCCATGACGTAAGTTTGAAGTTCTGTAAACCACTGTGGCATAAGTAAAGTTTCTTTTTATAGAACAATGGGGGAAAGGTAGCAGAATTTACCAATTCGCCCTAGAAAAATGATGAGGCGGAACGAAAGTGACAAAGTCTCGTTGTGTTGTAACAGGGATGTTTTGCTGTTTACATTGCCATTAATGACTTTTATATTAATTCAAGATGATGATAGGTATGACGAAATGTAAAGTATGAGTAAATCAACCTATGAGATGTGATAGAACTCGTAGATTGAAAGATAAGCACTACCATACGAACCATCAATTGTAGGTTCTTTGACTCATCGCTAACATTTATCACATTTAAATATGAGACTTTAAGGTCACTTTGAAATGCGGAGATGAACCATGGAATTTACAGAGCTAGACCGAAATGCGCTCTACGACATTTGGATGTCGCAAAAAGCAAAAATGCACCTTACCCAAATGGAGATGGCAAAACGTCTAGGTTTAAGTCTACATGAGTTCTCTTCGTTGTTACGCGGTAACGCACCGTTGACTTTGGGCTTTGTTAAGCAGTTATGTGAGCAGTTGCACGTTCGTCCCGGACAAGTTATCCCATCAATGACCGAACGCGATGTATCGGGTTCTGGTTCAGTTTACTTACAAAACAGAGTGACCGTAGACGGCGACATTCGTAACGTTTTTATTGAAGGCAACCAAGTGGTGATTGAATACGAACATCACGTCCGCTAATTCAAATTTCTAAAAAAAGCGAGCTCATTGAGCTCGCTTTTTTGTTAGGGGGAGAGTCGGTAAGGTCTATGGAATCTTCACCAAAGAATCACGCGACAGATCGGCGATAGTTTTTGCGCCAGTGAGTGTCATCGCTACGCGCATCTCTTTGTCATACAAATCAAGCAAGTTTTCAACACCCGCACCGCCTTGTGCCGCTAGGGCGTAAACAAAAGAGCGACCAAGCAACGTACAGTCAGCACCAAGCGCCAACATACGAACGACATCCAGACCAGTGCGGATACCGGAGTCGACGAAAATCTTTAGGTCACCTTTTACTGCATCTGCGATGCTAGGCAGAGCTTTCGCTGTCGAAAGGACACCGTCAAGTTGACGCCCACCGTGGTTGGATACAACGATACCGTCTGCACCGAAGCGAACTGCGTCTTTTGCATCTTCTTCGTCTAGGATGCCTTTGATGACCATTGGTCCGTCCCAAAAGTCACGAATCCACTCTAGATCTTTCCAAGAAATCGAAGGATCAAAGTTTGCACCGAGCCAGCCAATGTAATCTTCCAGCTTCGTTGGTTCGCCACGGTAAGTAGAAATGTTCCCTAAGTCGTGAGGTTTACCTAATACACCGACATCCAGTGCCCAGCTTGGATGGCGCATGGCTTGGAATACTCGGCGCATCGCCGCATTTGGACCACTCATACCAGAGTGCATGTCACGGTAACGAGCACCTGGAACTGGCATATCTACGGTGAAAACCAGTGTCGTTACACCTGCCGCTTTCGCGCGCTCAAGTACGTTCTTCATAAAGCCTCGGTCTTTTAGAACATACAGTTGGAACCACATTGGGCGTTCGATCGCAGGTGCGACTTCTTCAATAGGACAAACGGATACCGTTGACATGGTGAAAGGAATGCCTTTCTTTTCTGCGGCTTTCGCGGCTTGTACTTCGCCACGTCTTGCGTACATACCAGTAAGACCAACAGGAGCAAGTGCGATTGGCATAGCAAGTTTCTCACCGAAGATCTCAGTCTCTAGGCTTAGATCGCTCATGTCACGCAGAACACGTTGTCGCAACGCAACATCACCTAAATCATCGGTGTTGCGTTTCAGCGTGCGCTCGTCGTATGAACCACCATCAATGTAATGGAAAAGAAATGGAGGCAGCTTGGCTTTCGCAGCAGAGCGGTAATCTGTAGAAGCAGAGATAATCATAATAGTGTGTCCTGGCTGTTATTCTAAGATTGCGTCCTGAGTCAATGAGCACCTGCTCTGTCAGTGTTCCACTGACTGCCATCCTTTCGGCAGTCGACGTCAGAATAGAGTATAGATAAGTGATTGAGCTGTGGTGGATTCCATACACTGAACAATCAATTATCTGCACTGAAAAAGACTGGTACACCGGTCGGGGGATTGATGCAGCAAGCCACACCAAAAGTGTCGGGGTAGTAGTGCAGACCGATGTACCAGAGAAAGAGCAGGGCGGGGGAAGCCCTGCATTTATTATTAATTCATTAAAGCGTCGGTGATTTGGAAACCGTAAATTAGAATCAGACCGATGATGCCAGTTACCACGAGGTAGTAGAACGTTGGAATTACCGTCTTACGTAGCGTTGCACCTTCGCGTCCTAACAGGCCAACGGTTGCGGATGCAGCAACCACGTTGTGGATAGCAATCATGTTACCCGCAGCTGCGCCTACCGCTTGTAGAGCCACGACAATGGCACTTGAGATGGTCAGTGTCTGTGCTACTTCGAACTGGAATTGGCTGAACATCATGTTCGACACTGTGTTAGAGCCGGCGATGAATGCACCAAGGGCACCAACGGTAGCACTCAACGCCGGGAATGCTGAGCCAACTAGGTCTGCTGCGAAGTTTGCCGTGGTTACTGGCATACTTGCGAGATCTGCACCGTTGACACCTGAGTTAATGAAGATGCGAACCATAGGAATGGTGAACACAAGAACAAAACCTGCACCAATTAACGTCTTACTCGATTCGCCAAACGCTTTACCCAATGATTTCGCACCACCACCTTGTAGAAGAACCGCAAGCAATGCTACGAAGACTAGGATGCCACCAGGAAGGTATAGAGGTTGAATCGCTGTGCTGATGCCTGTCTCGCCAAGAATATTACCAAACGAAAGGCTTACGCTCTTAAGTAGACCTTTGAACTCAGGGCTCACACGGCTTGCTACGAGGATAATCGCTAGTAGTACGTATGGAGCCCATGCTTTGGTCAGACTCATTGGTTTGCCTGGGTTGTCATCCAGATTGATCTTTAGAGAGCCGAGCCATTCTGCTGGCCATTTATCTTCGCTTTCGAAATCCCATTTTGTTTTTGGAACAAGGAAGCCTTTCTTCGCCGCGGTAACCACAATGGCTAGACCCACTAGACCACCAATTAGTGATGGGAACTCTGCACCCAAGAACACGCCTGTAAGTGCGTAAGGAACGGTGAAAGCAACACCAGCAAATAGTGCAAATGGCAGAATGTCTAGACCTTCGCTCCAGCTCTTGTTTTTACCGAAGAAGCGAGTCAGCATCATTGCCATTAGTACAGGAATTAGCGTGCCAACGGTCGCGTGAATCATTGCCACACTTGCGGTGATTTGTTGCAGGTAGGCATCCCACGTTGAACCGTGTGCGACAAGTGCTTCACCAATGTTGTGTGTATCTAGACCTTTATTCACACCCACGATGATTGGTGTACCAACCGCGCCAAATGATACTGGTGTTGATTGGATCATCATGCCCATCAGGACCGCTGCAAGAGCAGGGAAACCAATCGCAACCAATAGTGGTGCTGCGATAGCTGCAGGTGTACCGAACCCCGATGCACCCTCAATGAATGAACCAAAACACCAAGCGATGATGATGGCTTGCACTCGACGGTCTGCCGAAATATCAGTAAATCCATTGCGGATAGTCGTGATCGCTCCGGTATGTTTTAAAGTGTTGAGCAAGAAGATGGCACCGAACACGATCCATAGAACAGAGACAGTAATTCCTAACCCTTGGAATACAGAGGCCAGTACGCGAGTAGCTGACATATCCCAAAACATTAGGGCGATAGCGACGGTTAGACCGAACGCAACAGGCATAGCTTTTTTAGCAGGCCAGTTGAGACCAACCAATAATATGGCGGCGACAACAATTGGCGAAAACGCCACAAGGGCAAGTAGGGTTTCACTCATTGGTACATCCTCGTACGCTGACTTCTCGAACGGCTTTATGCTGTAGAGATGATTTTTGTTGTAATGGTTTTGTTAATTTGGCGTGAATTTACCCCTTTATTTTTTATAGATATAGGGAAATAATGAAATTAATTTATTCCAAAAGTGACATAATCGATGCGTGCAGACGACCTAATCCTATTCTCTCAGGTAGTAGAAATGGGCAGCTTTAGTAAGGTGGCTGAAGAAAATAACCTTACAAATTCGGTAGTTAGTAAAAGAATTGCTCGATTGGAAGAAGAAATTGGCGCTCAGCTATTATATCGAACAACGCGTAAATTGACCCTGACCGAAGCGGGAAAGGTTTTGTTACATAGTGCTAAAAATGTGAAGCAAGCCACTCAGGAGGCTATGGATGCAGTTTCAGGCTTTGGTGAGAATGTCAGTGGTCATATTAAAATGTCGGTGCCGACTATCTCCGGTGATTTGATTCTAGCGGACGCGGTTGCAGAGTTTTGTAATATGCATCCTGGTTTAACAGTGGATATGTCGCTTGATAACCGCTTTGTCGACTTGGTTGCTGGTGGTTTTGACTTGGTAATTCGTACCGGCTACTTGGAAGATTCCAGTCTGATTGCGAGGCATATTCTGGACTCTCAATGGGTAGTATGTGCTTCTCCTTCTTACATTGCTAAACATGGTAAACCGATCGAACCGATCGATTTAACGACACACAACTGCTTGCAATACGCCTATCAAACCACGGGGGCAACGGATTGGCAGTTCAAAGGCAAAGATGGCGATTACATCGTTAGAGTCTCTGGATGTTTCTCGACAGATAACGCTACCGCATTACGAAAAGCAGCTTTGGGTGGGCACGGCATTGCCTACGTACCGCGTTGCTTGGTTTATCATGACATTCGTAGTGGGGAGTTGGTGGATATCTTCCCAGAATTGGTTGGTAAAAAGCTAGGTATCTACGCGGTTTACCCTTTTACTCGTCAACCGCCTAACAAAGTGAAGCTTTTAATAGAACACATTCGAGAGCGATATCTCACTATCTCACATTACTTTTAGTCGGTTCATAAATATAAGAAATGTTTCAATCTATTGGTTGAAATTCTGTACCTGAACCCTAAGGTAGGTATTGAGAATAAATCTCAATAAAATAATAAAACTAAACACTTAACTTCAAATGGAGTAACACGGACGTTATGCATTACCCAAAAACTCGTAAAGATTCTGTCGTCGACACTTATTTTGGTCACGACATCGCAGACCCATATCGTTGGCTGGAAGACGATTTGAGCCAAGAAACCGCAGAGTGGGTTTCAGGACAAAACTCAATCACCTTCGATTACTTAGGTCAGATTCCTCTCCGCCAGCAAATTCGTGAACTAGTGGCGAACAGTCAGAACTATGAAAAGTATTCTCAACCTTTTGTTCATGGTGACTATACCTACTTCTATAAAAATGACGGTTTGCAGAACCAGAGCGTTTTATACCGCCGTAAAGGGGATGAAGAAGCGGAAATCTTTCTCGATCCAAACACGTTTTCAGAGGAAGGAACGACATCGCTTGGGGAAGTGAAGTTCTCTAATGACGACACTCTTGTCGCCTATTCAATTTCTGAGGGTGGTAGTGATTGGCGTAAGATCTTTGTCATTGACGTCGAAACGAAAGAGCAACTTGAGCCTGAAATCGTAGATGCTAAGTTCACTACGATTTCTTGGCTTGGCAACAAAGGCTTTTATTATGCAAGTTATGACAAACCAAAAGGCAGTGAGCTTTCAGCGCGCACTGAGCAGCACAAGCTTTACTACCATGAGCTAGGCACATCACAATCTGAAGACAAAGTGATCTTTGGTGCATTGGAGTCACAAAAGCACCGTTATGTAGGGGGAGTGACAACCAAAGATGATCGTTTCTTGATTATCACTGGTGCGGAATCGACATCAGGAAACAGACTGTTTTATGTCGATCTTACTTCAGAAGAGCAAGCAGTGAGTACGCTTCAAGATACTGTCGAAGGTGACACTTATCTTATCGATAACCAAGATGACACATTGATCTTTTACACCAATTTGGATGCGCCAAACGGCAAGGTGGTTGGCTACAACACTCAATCTCAACAATGGACAGAGATCATAGCCGAGCAGGAACAACCACTGGATATCAGCAAAGGTGGTGGTTATTTGTTTGCCACTTACATGGTTGATGTTCTCTCCAAGGTTCAGCAGTTTACTTATCAGGGGGAGTTGGTACGCGAAGTCACTCTACCCGATCAAGGCACCGTATATGGCTTACAAGGCAAAGCAGAAGACAAGACGCTTTATTATACTTTTACTAACTACGTGACCCCTCCAACCATCTTCTCTTTTGATGTAGAAAGTGGTGGTTCAGCGCTTTACCAAGAATCAAAAGCGCCGTTTGACCGTCAAGAATACGAATCTCAACAAGTGTTCTATACCTCGAAAGATGGCACGCAAGTACCGATGATCATCTCTTACAAAAAAGGCACCAAACTCGATGGTAGCGCACCAACCATGCTTTATGGCTACGGCGGTTTTAATATCAGTTTGACGCCGATGTTCTCGGGAAATGTTGCGAACTGGTTAGAACTGGGCGGCATCTACGCGGTGGCAAACATGCGTGGTGGCGGTGAGTATGGCAAAGCTTGGCACAATGCAGGTACTCAACAACAAAAGCAAAATGTGTTTGATGACTTTATTGCCGCAGCGGAATATTTGATTGAGAAGAACTACACCAGTTCAGAGCGTCTTGCGATTCGTGGGGGCTCAAATGGCGGCTTGTTAGTTGGTGCGTGTATGACTCAACGTCCAGAGCTGTTTAAAGTCGCGATTCCTGCGGTTGGTGTATTGGATATGCTTCGCTACCACACCTTTACGTCTGGTGAAGGCTGGAAGTACGACTACGGCACGTCAGAGCAAACTGAGGCTATGTTCAAGTATCTACTCGGTTATTCACCCGTACACAACGTGAAAGAGGGCGAGTCGTACCCTGCGACGCTTGTCACGACCGCAGACCACGATGACCGTGTGGTACCTGCACACTCATACAAATTCATCGCAGAGTTGCAAGACAAGCATCAGGGAGACAATCCAGTATTGATTCGTATTGATGTTAACGCAGGACATGGTGCGGGTATGCCTTTGAGTAAACAAATCGATCTGACCACGGATGTTTACGCGTTTGCGTTACATAACATGGGCATTACGGCACTCGATATTTAAAGGCTAACGACCTGACGCCAAGTTGTTTTCCTTGGCGTCAGAGGCTAGCAGCCAGTCAGGTGCGAGATACCATCTGAAACACAATAAAAAATGCCGCGAAATCATTCGCGGCATTTTTCATGGTTGGGGGAACTCAATTTGATAGTTAGGGTGACTAAGCCTAACTTTGAACCAACCAGTCTCGGCGGCCAAACCGAATGGCAGCTATACCATTTTCGTAGTTATGGCGAAAATCTCACCATACTTTAATCCTAGTGTATGAATATGAAACTGTGATTAATCTAAGCAGCATCATGTTGATTTTCATTGTTTTCAAGATCAAATGAGGCATCAATCAGCTTTCTAGTGTAATCACTTTTCGGGTTATGGAAGATCTCTTCCGCAGTCCCTTGCTCCATTACCTCACCCTTTTGCATGACCAATACACGGTCAGAGAGTGCTTTAACGACAGAAAGGTCATGGCTGATAAAGAGGTAACCAATATTGTGCTTTTTCTGCAGATCTTTTAGCAAATCAATGACGGTTAACTGAACAGAGCGGTCGAGAGCTGAGGTTGGCTCGTCAAGCAAAATGAAAGAAGGCTCAAGAATCAATGCGCGCGCAATCGCAATACGTTGACGCTGACCGCCAGAAAACTCGTGTGGGTAACGGTTAATAGATGCTGGATCTAGACGCACTTCACGCAGCACATCACGCGCCTTTTGCATTCGTTCCGCTTTGTTCATTTGAGGTTGATGAACGGTTAGTCCTTCAGTAATGATTTCGCCAACGGTCATACGAGGCGAAAGCGAACCGTATGGGTCTTGGAAAACCATTTGCACGTCTTTCTTAAGCGCAAAGCGTTCTTTGTCCGTCAGAAGCGCTAGGTCTTGCCCTTTGAACTGAATTTTACCCGTTGACGGCAGTAAGCCAATCAATGCACGACCAAGGGTTGATTTGCCGGAGCCAGACTCGCCAACGATACCTAGGGTCTCTCCTTGTTTTAACGCTAAGGAGATGCCTTTCACGGCTTCAAAGTATTCATTTTTACTCGCAATGAAGTGAGGTTTAACAAGAAACTTAACGCGGATGTCATCGGCTTTTAGCAGTTCAGTCGCATCTTCTTCAATTGGGTCTTTGCTGCCTTTTGGAATCGAATTAATCAACATCTTAGTGTAATCATGTTGCGGGTCTGAGAAGAGCGCTTCAGTGATGCCCTCTTCGACGACTTCACCTTTACACATGACTAATACTCGGTCTGCAAAGTGCTTCACAACGCCTAAGTCATGAGTGATAAATAGGATCGCCATGCCCATTTTAGCTTGAATCTCTTTAATCAGATAAAGCACTTCTGCTTGGACGGTGACATCGAGCGCAGTGGTTGGCTCATCAGCAATCAGGATATCTGGTTCGTTGATCAATGCCATGGCAATCATGATGCGCTGCAACTGACCACCTGAAAATTCGTGCGGGTACTTATCATAAGCTTGTTGAGGATTTGGTAGATGCACCAAATCGAACAGTTCAAGTACTTTAGCTTTGGCTTGTTTTTTACTTACAGGACGATGACACATAATGGCTTCTGCCACTTGAATACCAACGCGCATGTAAGGATTGAGTGAGGTCATCGGCTCTTGGAAGATCATGCCAATACGATCGCCGCGGATACTCTGCATCTGACGTTCGGTTTTATCCAGTATGGACTCGCCTTCGAAGAAGATAGAAGAATCTGAGTGCAAAATGGCATTGTCTGGCAGCAGTTTCATCAACGCATTGGTTGATACTGATTTTCCTGAGCCGGATTCGCCTACGATAGACAGTGTTTCACCAGCTTTGAGATCAAAGCTCACCTTCTTTACTGCATCGACGATACCATCGTTTGTCGTAAAACTGACAGATAGGTTACTCACCGAAAGAATGGTTTGTGTGGACATCACGTTTCCTTGTGTATCGAGTTGTTATTACTTTTATGCTCTCGCCTTGCCGTGGCAAATTCCTATGCCTTATCGCTCAAATGATCAATCATCTTGAACGATCAATTATATAGCTGAGTCGCTCCGGTTTCTGCAGAACTCATGGTTTGTAAATACAAGAACTGCTCATGAGCACGAGTGACATGATCGAGTTCTATCATCCACTCTGCATTTCTCTGAGCAGAGCAAAACGCTGCCATATGAGCCAACAAATCTTCACTGTGTTTGCTGAGCATCTGGCTCACTCGACCAATTAAATCGTGGGTTTCTAGCTGTAAAAACTGGAGTAGCGCATAAGATTGATTAAGAGCCGAGAACGCCTCTTGCTGCATTCCGAGTTTGTTTAGGATTTCAGATTGCGCCACGCTGGCATCGCGTAAACCACTCACTAAACATACGAACTGGCATGGCTTAGTTTGTTCATTTTCAAGAGCGGAGTGAATGTGATTTGGCAAATGGTTGAGCACATCTTCGTACAGACGATGGGCTTCAGGCCAGTGACCTTGCTCCATCAATTGCTCTGCTTTCAAGTAGCGCATCCAGCATTGCTCAATATTCATCTTCGTCTCCACAAAATTCGATTTGGATAGATATTAAATGAAATTAATTATCAATTGCAAGTGCGACTTATTAGCATTTTAAACTTAGAACAGCTGCTCGTAAAATGTGCAAACGAACCGGGGTGGAAGATAAATCACTTAAATTTAAACAAATAATCTCTACACTGAGGTAAAGACAATAAGAAAAGGAGGCAAGTATGGCAGTACAAAGATTGGAAGCTAAACAGCTGTATTCTGTAGCTGAGTTAGAGAATTTGCCATGTAAGTCGACCAAGGAATTACCTCCGATTGACGAAATTGTTGGACAAGAGCGCGCACAAAAAGCGGTTGAGTTTGCTATGTCAATCAAGGAGAAAGGGTACAACATCTACGCCATAGGTCAGAATGGTCTAGGTAAGCGCACGATGATCCTGCGCTATTTAAACCGTCATCAACATGATGCTGCGGCACTGTTTGATTGGTGTTACGTTGCGAACTTTGAAGATACGCGTATACCGAAAGTGCTTAAGCTGCCTTGTGGCATTGGTAATAAGCTGAAAGTGGATATCGAAAAGCTGATGGGCAAATTGCTTAACGCATTGCCACTCGCCTTCGATAACGAGATGTACTATAGCCGTGCCGATCGCCTAAAAAACCAATTGGCGAATAAGCAGCAATCAGAGTTAGACAGTATCAGTAAAGAAGCCAAAGAGAAGGGCATTAGTCTAACGATTACGGCGCAAGGCGATTACCAATTTGTGGCGATGAACGGTGAAGAACTGCACACCGAAGAATCTTTCGATGAGCTAAGTAAGAAAGAACAAGAGTATTTCGGCAGCAGCATTGATGAATTGGAAATCAGCCTGCGCAACATGGTTCGCGAGTTGACCGAGTGGGAAGACACGTTCAGTGAGAAGATCAAAAAGCTCAACGATGACGTGACTCTGGATGTGATCACCCATTTCATTAAGCAATTGAAATTGGATTATGCAGAGTACCCAGAAATCAAAACGTACCTGACCGATCTGCAAAAAGACATTGTTGAAAATGCAGAGATCTTCTTGGAGCAGAGCGGAGAGCAAGGTGAGATTGCAACAGCATCTTTAGATAAGAAGCTTCCACGCCGCTACAAAGTAAACGTGTTGGTGAGTCGTAAAGATTGTGATTTCCCTATTGTGGTGGAAGAAAACCCAAACTATCACTCACTGTTTGGCTCAATTGAAACGGCGACGTTCAAAGGTACCGTGTTCACGGACTTTTCTTTGATTCGAGCTGGTAGCTTACACAAAGCGAACGGTGGTGTGCTGCTGATGGATGCACAAAAGGTGCTTGAGCAACCTTATGTGTGGGATGGGTTGAAGCGCGCATTGCGTTCTCGCCAATTGAGCTTCACTTCGCTAGAGAAAGAGGTGACGTTGACTGGGGCGGTTTCGCTCGATCCTGAGCCGATTCCATTGGATATCAAGATCATCTTGTTTGGTGATTACCGCACTTACCAATTGCTACAGCACTACGATCCAGAATTTGGTGAACTATTCCGTGTTACGGCTGATTTCGAAGATGAGATGAAGCGTACACCGGACTCGGAACTACAATATGCACGCTTTATTTCAAGCGTGGTGAACGACAATAATATGCTGCATTGCGATAAGAAAGCCATCGCACGCATCATTGAATACAGCTCTCGTTTGTCTGGTGACCAGACGAAGATTTCACTGCACTCTGCCAACATTGCAAACCTATTACGTGAGTCTAACTACGTGGCTCGCCAAGCGAACTCCAATATGATTCGTATCGGGCACGTAGAAGAGGCGCTGAGTAATCAGGAAATGCGAGTGAGTCGTTTGCAAGACAGCGTGATGGAAACCTTTGTCAACGGCACGACTTTGATCCATACCGAAGGTTCTGCGGTAGGGCAGGTAAATGCATTGTCAGTGCTGAGCACCAGCGATCACATGTTCGGTGCACCTAACCGAATTACAGCGACTACTTGTTATGGCGATGGCGACGTGATTGATATCGAGCGAAGCGTTGATCTTGGCGGCAGCATTCACTCGAAAGGTGTGATGATTCTGTCGGCTTATCTATCGTCTGTATTTGGTAAGACGGCACGTGTTCCACTGACAACCACGATTACTTTCGAGCAATCATATGGTGGTGTTGACGGTGACAGTGCGAGTATGGCGGAGTTCTGTGCGGTAGTATCGGCATTCTCGAAGCAGCCAAACCGTCAGGACATTGCTATCACAGGTTCGATGAACCAATTTGGTGAAGCACAGCCTATCGGTGGGGTAAATGAGAAGATCGAAGGTTTCTACGATGTGTGCGAAATTAAAGGTCGTCACGATGGACAAGGGGTGATTATTCCGCGCTCAAACGTACATAACCTGATGCTTCGTTCTGACATTGTTAAAGCGGTAGAGAAAGGGGACTTCCATATCTGGGCAATCGACCATGTTACTGAGGCTGTTGAGCTGTTCACTGGCAAAGCGGCGGGCGAAGCAACAGATGAAGGCACATACCCAATCGATACTATTTTTGGTTTGGCACAAGCTAAGCTCAATGCGTTGAGAAAATAGGCGCTTATTAACATAAAAATTGATAGAAAAGCGTACAAATTTTCATAACTTGTCATAACGACAATATCCCGTCGCACTTGACGGGATATTGTCGATAAAGTTATGAAATTGATGGCTTTTCGTTCTGGACAAAAGTGTGATCTACCTCTAGTATTTGCCTCCTTGTTTATTCGTCTGGGAATAATCCCATCGCAAGGAAGCCAACACTCAAATACCTGAGGTTACTCATGCAGCTATCACTGAAAAACTTGTCGGTACGTACGCAAGTTTTGGTTCCAGTTTTATTCACCGCGATCACTCTGTTTATTACATTGTGGATCACTCAAAACAACCTAGAAGCAGAGCAAGAATTGGTTGCTTCTAACTCCGATTCTCTTGTGTTCTATAAAGACACATTAGCGAAAATCGATGACCAAGTTTACCCATTGCGCATAAGCGCGGTTTACGCGATCTATGATGCTTCTCGTCGTGATGCATTCCTTGCTGATCTAAAGTCAGGCGCGAAAGCGATTGATATCGATCTTGATCTTGTTGATGAGCGCGGCACGTTCAGTAAAGAAGCGCAAAAAGTACGTCAAAGCATCGATGCATACATTGATTACTCAACACGTGCTGTAGAGTTCTTCAACCGTCATGATCGTGGTCTGGTTTCTGATAGCGAATACACAAACTTCATCTCAGGTTACCGCCGTGTTGGTAACGAAATGGTGGCAACCATCAACGCACTATCACAACGTGTGAATGAGATTGCGACTGAGGCAACTGCAGCAAGCGCTCGTGAGCATACTCGCGTACAAAACAATGCAATGATCTCTGTGATTGCGGTATTTGCGTTCTCTTTGCTGGGTGCTTGGTTCCTATCTGGCATGATTGTTACGCCAATCCAAAAACTGCAAGAAGTGATGCGTAAGCTAGCAGGTGGTGACCTGTCAGTGCGTGCAGACATTGATGGCGACAACGAAATTTCTCAGCTAAGCAAAGACGTAAACCAAACAGCGAAACAGCTTCACGATACGGTTGATCAATTGATGCGCATCAGTGAAGAAGTGGCGTCTGCTTCAACAGAACTTGCAGCGGTAATGACGCAAGCTGAAGCGAATGCACAACAAGAATTGGCTGAAATCGAGCAAGTTGCATCAGCGGTTAACGAGCTAGCAAGCACAGCAAACAATGTGAGTGATAACGCGACATCTGCAGATGCGACTGCGCGTGAAGCTGATGGTCTAGCACAGTCTGGCTTGTCGATCTTCCAAGAGAGCGCTCAAGCAAGCGAGCAGATGTCTCAAGCACTGAACGATGCAGCGCAAGTGGTATTGCGCCTAAAAGAGCAGTCTGTTCAAATCAACGATGTGATTGAAGTGATTCGTGGCGTATCTGAGCAAACTAACCTTCTCGCACTGAACGCAGCGATCGAAGCTGCACGTGCTGGTGAATCTGGTCGTGGTTTTGCTGTCGTAGCAGACGAAGTTCGTATGCTGGCAGCGCGCACTCAAGACTCAACGCAAGAAATCTCATCAATTATTGAAGAGCTTCAAGCGCAGTCTGGTCTTGCAAACGACAGCATGCAGGTGAGCCTAGAAATGCTTAACCGTAATAACGAGCTGACACAACAAGCGAACGATGCGTTGATTGGCATTACAGAGTCTGTTGCAAACATTAACGATTCAAACACGCAAGTGGCGACTGCCGCAGAAGAGCAATCTCAAGTAACTCAAGACATCAACCGTAACGTGGTTAACATGTCTGAACTGGTAAACCAAAACGTAGCAGGCATCAGCCAAAGCGCGAGCGCAAGTACAGAGCTTTCTCACCTTGCTGAGAAACAGAAAGAGCAATTGAGCTTCTTTAAACTATAAGCAATCCGCGCCAATTGATATTACGAGAATCCCTAAGCGAAGGCTTGGGGATTTTTTTATCCATAATTCCAGCATTTTATTGAGCTTGCTTATCAATACGATAAACATAATTTGTTGGCTGAAAGTTACTGATATCTATAACATTCCCGCCCATTTTACAAAACTTGACGTGCCCCCCACGTCTTTTATTTTTTTATTGGTTCGGAAATGCAGAAATTATTAAAAAACCTGTCAGTCAGAATGCAGGTACTTTTGCCAGTTTTGGCAACGGCGTTAGCAGTGGTTATTGCTCTGTGGTTCACACGTAATGAGCTACAAGTAGAGTTAAAACGCAGTACGGAGAATAGCGAGTCTGTCATTCTGTACAAAGACCTATTGTCAGAAATCGACAACTTGGTTTATCCCCTTCGAATTAACGGCATTTACGCCATGTACATCCCTGAGCGTCGCACAAATTACATCAATGAGCTCAACAACATCGCAAAAGAGATAGACAATAAGGTAAGTCAAATTGGTGCGAACCCTGCTTACCATTCGCAAACTAACGATGTGCGTGAGAAAGTAAGCGCATATATCGAGCAAGCTCATCGAGTGATTGATGCTGTGACAAAATACGATCAAGGTTTACTCAGCGCAGATCAGCGTGAGGAGATGATCACTCAATACCGCCGTGCAGGTAACGACATGGTGACAGTAATGAATGCGTTGTCTAAGCGTGTTAATGAAGTTGCTGCAGAAAGCATGGCAGAAAGTGAACGTCAAAACCTACGTGTACAAGACAATGCGACGTTCACGGTTCTGTCAGTGTTTGCCCTAACGCTTATCGGTGCATGGTTACTGTCTGGCAAGATAGTGACACCAATCATCAATCTACAAGGTGTGATGCGTCAGCTTGCCCAGGGTAATCTGAACGTGCGTGCGGAAGCGGATGGTGAAAACGAAATGGCGAAACTAAGCCAAGATGTAAACCTAACCGCAGAACAATTGCGTAGCACCGTAGATCAATTGATGCGTATCAGTGAAGAGGTTGCTTCGGCGTCAACCGAACTGGCTGCTGTGATGACTCAAGCAGAAGCTAACGCGCAACAAGAGTTGATCGAGATTGAACAAGTCGCGTCGGCAGTCAATGAATTGGCAAGTACCGCAGACAATGTAAGCAGTAATGCAACAGCAGCAGACTCCACGGCACGTGAAGCTGATGGCTTGGCGAAGTCGGGCTTGTCCATTTTCAAAGAGAGTGCACACGCTAGTGAACAGATGTCAGAAGCACTGAATGACGCAGCTCAGGTGGTTCAGCGTCTTCAAACTCAGTCTGAGCAAATCAGCAACGTGGTTGAGGTGATTCGCGGTGTATCAGAACAAACGAATTTGTTAGCGCTGAATGCTGCGATTGAAGCCGCTCGTGCAGGTGAATCCGGACGTGGTTTTGCGGTCGTAGCGGATGAGGTTCGTATGCTGGCTGCTCGCACTCAGAAATCAACACAAGAGATCCAATCCATCATTGAAGAACTGCAAGCGCAATCGGGTTTGGCGAATGACAGCATGCAAGTGAGCTTAGATATGTTGTCTCGCAACAACGAGTTGGCTCATCAAGCGAACCAAGCGTTGGTGGGAATTACAGAGTCTGTTGCAGACATCAACGACTCAAATACACAAGTTGCAACGGCGGCAGAACAACAATCTCAGGTGACTCAAGACATCAACCGTAATGTGGTCAATATGTCTGAACTGGTCAACCAGAACGTTGCTGGTATTAGCCAAAGTGCAAGTGCAAGCAGCGAGCTGTCTAAATTGGCGGAAAAGCAAAAAGAGCAATTAAGCTTCTTCAAATTGTAATTTGAGCAGAAAAGCAAAAGGCACCGACTATCGGTGCCTTTTTGTTTTGGGTGCTGAGGAGGGTTATCCCTTCAGCTTCAGTTTCGTGCCATCAAATTTAAGATGGCTCAATAGGTTCTTTGCATTTGCTTTGCCGAAGTCATCAAACTCCATGCCATATCGCGCATAATGTGTGGATTTCTGTAAGTTGCAGATTCGCCCTTTGAGTGGTGCGAGCATACGCCCATTCCCGGGCATCGCGATATCCAACGTGACAAGATCACCAACTTGAAGTGTTCGGCTCATCGGTGAAGTCACAAAGCGACAACCGCTTTTTGATAGATCTCGAATTTCGCACTCTGCACGGAATTGTTCAAACTGGAGTCGAGAGCGTAAGTTCACTTCATATCGCACTTCTTTTCTCAATTGGTAGACCTGCATGGTATTTGGCAAGCCTAAAACTAAGAGTGGATATGGGTCTCCAAGGCGATGTTGAAGTTGTGCTCGAAAAGGAATAACAGCGCCTTCACCACGGTGTGAATAAGCTTTCACGTTAATCCAAAATCCCTCTTGAAAATAAAACTTTAAATCGTCATCGGAGATATTTGGGATCTCAATTAGCGCGGTATTGTTGGAATGACAGCCCATAAAGGTGCTGGTGGTGATGAACTTAGTCCCCACGGGCGTCGTAACATTCAATGTCACTTCACTACCGTGCTCCACCATTGCCATTGCATCAGTGCTGTTTAATGTTGTTGCCTGACGTTCAGGTGCATTTTTGCTTGGCTGAGACGAACGATTGTCCCTTGCACTCGTCATCATATTTCTCATTATTATTGTCGTACCTAATGTGAGAAGACGTTTCGCGCTATGTTATGGTAATACTAAATTACTAGACTATTGCGTGGATATCATTCTATGCAGTCGCATAGCGAGTTTCAATAAAGCACAAGTGAAAAGTGGGGCACGGATAATGCAGAAAGTGACACAAGACACAACAAGCCAAATTTTTTGGGTCGATTTGGAGGAAAACCACAAAGCGAAAGTGGTTTATAAGCTCGATGGGCAAGAGATGCATATCATTTCAACGCTTATTCCTGAAGAAGTAAGAGGGAAGGGGTATGGCAAAGTGATGATGGAAGCTGTTTTACCAGAGATCGAAGCGCAAGGTTATCGCATTGTACCCGTTTGCCCATACGTGATTAAATACATGGCAACGCACCCTGAATGGGCACATTTACTCGCATAATGGAGCCAATGAATAATCCGCTTTATCAGAACATAGGTGACGAGCTAGCGCTTGGCACTTTAGAGCACATCGATGTGATTCAATCTTTATGGGGCGGTTATGGGGAGTTAGTTCGACTGACTTTTCCAGACCGTTCCGTTATCGTAAAACACGTCAAATTACCAAGACCGTCACAACATCCGAGAGGGTGGAATACAGACCGCTCGCATCAACGTAAACTGCATTCTTATCAAGTTGAAGTGAGTTGGTATCAGCACTTCAGCCAACCTGTTGATGAACGTTGTCGAATTCCACAAGGATTGAAGTGCTTTCAGAATGAAACAGAGTGGTTGATTGTGATGGAAGATCTGGCTCTGGCGGGTTATCCAAACGTCGTCAAAGACGCGACCAAAGGTCAGTTAAAAGCTTGCTTGACGTGGTTAGCCAACTTTCATGCGCGCCATATTGGGGGTCGCCATGATGAACTTTGGCAAACCGGAACCTACTGGCATTTGCAAACGCGACCGGATGAATTGGTTGCGTTACAAGATAATAGGCTCAAGCAACGCGCGGAGAGCATTGACCAAACGTTGCGTCAGGCTCGGTTTCAAACCTTAGTGCATGGTGATGCCAAGCTGGCAAACTTTTGCTTTAACGAACAAGGCTCAGCGGCGGCAGCGGTAGACTTCCAGTACGTGGGGCATGGCTGTGCGATGAAAGATGTTGCGTTGTTTATGAGCAGTGCAATCGAGCCGAGTCAGTGTACTGAGATGGAGTCTTGGGTGTTAGATAACTATTTTTCTGCGTTAACGAATGCGCTGAATCACTACCAGCCCGACCTTGATAACAACGTCGTCGAGCAAGAATGGCGACCATTGTTCGCACTTGCTTGGGCTGATTTTCAACGATTTGTGAAAGGATGGAGTCCAGAGCACTGGAAAATTAATCCCTATACGGAATCACTCACCAAACGCGCACTCGATGAGCTCGATTTAGGTTCTCACCAGTAAATAAAAACTCCCAGGAAATTGCCGCGTTATACCCAAGCAACTTTAGGTTACTTGGGTATTGGTGCTTTGGGAGGTTTATCGTTAGTGTTGGTTAGTTTTTCGGTTTTTTGATGCGAGCCATACTGTAAGTATTTATAAACTCACCATCACGAAAAGATGCATCGACAAACTCGCCTTCTATCTCGAAGCCATGTTTTTTGTACAAGCCAATGGCTGCCTCATTGTCTGAGTTTACTTCAATATGTATGCGTCTTACATTCAACCAATTATCCGCCAACTCGGTGACCGTGCTGATCAATGCGCTGCCAACCCCTAAACCGTGGTACTTATCATGAACACCAATACCAAATGATGCGGTATGTGATGTTCTTGGACGCTGTGAGTGATGAAAGCCTATATTTCCGACTACTTTGCCATCGATCTCTGCGACATAGCTATACACACCTGCTGGTATCTTCGATAACCGTTCGACCCACATAGCGACAGATGGCTTAGGGAGTTGCAGGGTTTCACGTTGTGCTTTTGTTTGTGAATAAATTTCGACTAGCGCAGCAGCGTCTTCAACAGTGGTTGGACGAACGATAATTTCCATGCTTCTCTCCTTTGTAGTTTTTTGGAATTAACTTCAATCTAACGAGAGAATTCTGTTTTGAATAGCATTTTTTGAACTTTATAGACTAAATCGCTTTTAATTTAGTGGGTTATCGAGTGCTCATTTCAACTTTTTATAGTGAGTTATCATCGAAAACACCAATGAGAGTGATTTTGTGTTGAATTTTTATACTAAAGAACTTCACCTTTATGGGGAATAATGGTGAAGTTGCATACCCAAGTAACCTTGAGATGCTTGGTTCCGCGAGAATGACTTGGTTTGTAGATGCGGCGGCGATTTAAAGGTCTAGTGGGTCTAAATCAAGAATCAACAACAAAGTATATAAGCCAAGGTCCTTACTATTTGCAAAGAGTGCCCTTAGGGAGGGGTCATTGACTCGATCTCTGCTTCAAACAACTTGGAAAGAGCTCGCCGTTCCAAGTTGTTTTCCTTGACCTCGAATCAATGACAACGCTCTGAGTCCAGCATCTTGAAGTTGCTTGGGTATATTGATCGAAATAAAGCCATTTCACCAAAATGTGAACTGGGTATCTGCAACGAGTTGATTTTAATCAAGACAGGTTGGAGTTACCTCTTATGGGGTATGGGGAGACCGCCTTTTTAACGCTATTTATGCTTAACTTATTTAAGAGCAATTAGAGCGTAGTTGAGGAATATAATAATGAAATCCTCTCAATCAAAAGTCTCGCAAAGTCGGCGACGATTCCTGCGTGACACCGCACGCACTGCGGCTGGTGTTGGTGCTGCGGCTTGTGTTCTTGGCTTGCAGTCAATGCAAAGCCAAGCGCGAGAAACTAAAGGCGTACCGATTCGACCTCCTGGCGCGTTACCTGAAGGTGAATTTGAATCGGCTTGCATCCGTTGCGGGTTGTGCGTTCAAGCATGCCCTTACGACACGTTAAAGCTTGCTAGTTTACTGTCTCCTGTCGCAACAGGTTCTCCTTACTTCACTGCGCGTGATATTCCATGCGAAATGTGCGAAGACATCCCTTGCGTCGTCGCTTGCCCAAGCGGGGCTTTAGACCATGATTTAACGGACATTGACGATGCAAGAATGGGAACGGCTGTGCTTATTGACCATGAAACCTGCCTCAACTGGCAAGGTTTACGCTGTGATGTTTGCTACCGCGTATGCCCGCTGATTGATGAAGCGATAACGCTAGAAAACATCCGAAATGATCGAACGGGTTATCACGCTAAATTGATTCCAACGGTTAATTCTGATGTGTGCACTGGTTGTGGTAAGTGTGAGCAAGCATGTGTGCTAGATGTTGCGGCGATTAAAGTTGTTCCAACAGATTTAGCCAAGGGCAAAGTTGGTAGTCACTACAATTTTGGCTGGCAAGAAATCGACAAGCCGCTCGAAAACGTATTGCCTGAAGAAACACCTGTGCCTAGTGGTGCTCTAGAGTCGCTTAAAGGAGGTCAGTGATGGCCAAGAATTTAGCGCAAGATGCTGGCAAAGAAGCTGTCGAGAAGCTTGGCTGGTGGCAAGCGCATCGTTTTCTTATTGTACGCCGATTATGCCAATTGACGATCATTGCTCTGTTTATGACCGGTCCCACATGGGGTATTCTGCAAGGTAACTTATCTTCGAGTATGTTGCTTAATACAGTGCCGTTAAGCGATCCTCTGATTGTTCTCCAATCGCTGGCGACAGGTCATATCCCAGAGTTTAATGCTCTGCTAGGGGTTGTGATTGTCTTAGTTTTTTACGCGATTCTTGCCCCGAGAGCGTTTTGTGCTTGGGTGTGCCCTTTGAACATTGTCACAGACTTTGCGGCGTGGTTGCGCAGAAAGCTTAACCTTAAAGCGAGCTACCGTTGGTCGCCGAACATCCGTTATTGGTTGATCCCTGCTCTAATGCTTGGCAGTGCGATATCAGGTTCTGTACTTTGGACATGGTTGGACCCCGTCGCCGCCCTTCATCGAGGCTTAGTCTTTGGCATGGGTGCTGGATGGGTATTGATACTACTTGTGTTTGTGCTGGATTTACTCTTGGTTGAGCATGGTTGGTGTGGTCACTTGTGCCCTCTGGGAGCAATGTATGGCGTAATTGGTAGTAAGAGTTTGTTGCGAGTGACGGCTGTTCGTCGAGAAGATTGTACCAAATGTATGGACTGTTTTTATGTATGTCCTGAACCAGATATTTTGCGCCAACCCCTCAAAGAAGGTGACCGACGAGTCATGGATCAAACTTGTATGAGTTGCGGTCGATGCTTAGATGTGTGCCCTGAAAAAGTGTTTGAATTCCAAAACCGACTCAAGGTGAAGAACATTGATTAGTGGTCCAGTTAAACTGATGCTAGGGAAGGTGGACCACTAAAAGAAGTGAAATCACTCCGGATTCTGGAGTGATTTCAGGCGTGTTTTTTCAATATTGATGATACCAGGATTACCGACACGCACCGTTTGCAACAGATGCTTAATCCACATTGGTAGCGATGGTGAGAGACGATAATGAATCCAAAGCCCATGGCGTGTGTCTTTTAAAAACGTGGTATCACGCAGTAATGCCAAGTGGCGAGATACCTTTGGTTGGCTCTCATTTAGTGCATTTTTAAGATCAGTCACTGTCAGATCTTGCTCATCTTCCAGCAACATCAAAATTTTCAGACGCAAGGGATCGCTCATCAGTTTGAAGAAACTGCTTGGGTCCACATGACTGGTGTTTTCTTCGCTATTTAACAACAAAAACAAGCTAATACGTTCGACCAACTCTTTTGCCGTATTCTGGAATGGTTGAATACCATCAAGCGGTTTTGGGTCGGTAAGATTCCAGTGCAGTTGGTCGATATCTTGTTCGAAGATGACACATTCGTCTTTTGCGTTATCGCACAGTGTGATAACGAAGTCGTAGTGATTGTCTTCGACTTCTGCGTAATCTTTTGAGCGTAAACCTTCGCCACTCATTCCATGGCTTTGTAATACCTCAAATACTCTTTCATCGACCTCACTAGGATGAAGACCTGCGCTGTCTGCATGAAACAACTCCCCCGCCATGTGATTGAAAATTGCCTCGGCAAGTTGCGAGCGCGCGGAGTTACCTGTGCAAAGGAACAAAACTTGTTTTTTCATCATATCAAATTAGGAATTGCAGAGACTTACGTCAAAATAAACGTTGATTGGCACAGTATAACCCTGCCGGTGTGTAACAAGAAGCACGTATCTTTCCTTTATCTCATCACCTATCGCTTCATCACGATGTTGCGGTTCAATGTTGGTGTCTAGAAATACGGAATAATTTTGTAAAATATACTTTAAAAATAGTCACATAAAATCGTTTGATAAACGAGGAGATGAATCTGCTTCTTAAGCTAACACGATGAAATAAAAAAGAAAGCCAAGTAAACGAGGAAATAATAATGATATTGCGAATTTGTTACATTTGGCGGTATGATGGCGGCTTCATATTCTAAGGACACATCATGAGCACGTCACCGAAAAGCTGGAGAACACCACAAAACTTTCTTCTGCTGATTTCTATTATCGTTCCTATCGCCTTCTCGACTTGGATGGCGCTGTTAAATAACTTTGTCATTGAAAAAGCTAACTTTGATGGCGCAGATATCGGGTTACTACAGAGCGTGCGAGAGATCCCTGGCTTTCTAGCCTTTACCGTCGTATTTGTATTGCTGTTTATTCGTGAGCAGCGCTTTATGTTGGTGTCGTTGGCAATGCTGACGTTAGGGACGGCAATAACAGGTTACTTCCCATCTTTATTTGGACTTCTTTTTACTACTCTGTTGATGTCGACGGGCTTCCACTATTTTGAAACATTAAAGCAATCTTTGTCGCTGCAGTGGCTCTCTAAAGAAGAGGCGCCAGAGATGCTGGGTAAATTCATCTCGGTTGGTGCGTTGGCTTCACTCTTTACTTACGGTGCGATTTGGGTGCTGTTAGAGCAACTTAAGTTCGATTTCAAAACCGTTTACTTACTTGCTGGGGGGATTGGTTTTGTCTTGATTATCGTGATGGCGTTTGCTTTCCCTGAGTTTAAAACCGAAGTACCACAAAATAAGAAGCTGGTTTTACGTAAGCGTTACTGGTTGTATTACGCTCTGACTTTTATGAGCGGGGCGCGTCGCCAAATTTTCACCGTATTTGCTGGCTTTTTGATGGTAGAGAAGTTCGGTTATTCGGCTGCGGACATTACGTTACTTTTCCTTATTAACTACGTCTTTAACTTTTTGTTTGCTAAACGTATTGGACGTTTTATCGGCGCTGTTGGTGAGCGTAAGGCTTTGATGTTCGAATACGTTGGTTTGATTTTTGTTTTTGTTGGCTATGGTTTGGTTCAAACAGCGGAATGGGCAGCTGCGCTTTACGTTATTGATCATCTGTTCTTCGCGTTAGCATTGGCGATCAAAACGTATTTTCAAAAGATTGCCGATCCTGCCGATATGGCTTCAACTGCCGGCGTGGCGTTTACGATTAACCACATTGCAGCTGTCGTCATCCCAGTTACTTTCGGGGTGATTTGGTTGGTATCGCCATCAAGCGTATTTTATATAGGCGCAGGCATGGCGGCGGTGAGCCTGTTGCTTTCGTTGAACATCCCAGCCAAGCCGCAAGAGGGTAATGAAACACGCGTGTTGAGATGGAACTGAGTTAGTGCTCACTTCTCAATAAATGAGATGTTAGATACAAAAATGGGATGCTGCGGCATCCCATTTTTTATTGTTAGTGTTGCGGTATTACAGCGGATACCAGAACAGTTGAGCGTCTAATACTCGTTTAGCGATTGCTGCCGCAACAATAACAGCGATGCCCGCCATACACAGCATGTCTGCTTTAGTTAGCGGTTTTAAGCTATACCAAGTGCGAGATGAGTGACGACCAAAACCACGTAATGTCATTGCATTGGAGATTTGGTCTGCGCGATCTAGGCTAGAGAAAATCAACGGCCCCAGAATCTTGGCGACATTCTTCATTCGAGTAAACAACGGTGCTTTCTTACTAAGTTCTACGCCACGAGCTTGTTGCGCATGCATGATATTTACAAAGTCTTTCTTCACCTCAGGTAAGTATCGTAAGGTCAAACTGACGGCATAAGCGATTTTGTAAGGCACTCCCAAACGGTTCAAACTTGCCGCAAACTCAGTAGGATGTGTCGTAAACACAAACACCAAAGCGATAGGGAACATACTGAAGTATTTCAGCGTTACCGTTACAAGGTAAAACAAGGTTTCCTGAGTCAGGGAGTAGTTACCTGGCAATGAGAATAAAACGGTCGTTGACCCCATGTACTCAGTGCCTTGTTGTGGGGCTAATGCAAACATAAACAATGCGTTGATAAGCAATACACTACCTGTACCAATTAACAATGGCTTGTATACGTGGAATGGCACCTTAGTCATTTTGAGCAGGGCAAGACCGACAATGATCAATAATGCGATGATGCGTAAATCGAATGTCGTCAGCACTACTGTCACCCAAGCGATAAACATCAAGAACTTAGTGATGCCGTTCAGCTTGTGCAGTGGCGACTGTGTATCAATATAGTTGATACCAAACTTCATTTTGTTGTCTTTCATGCCACTACTTTCTCAACGTTTTCTCGTGCTTGAACGGTAATCTCAGCTTCGGTTTTGTTTGCTCGCCTCGCTTTCTCTACATCGATAAAGTGCTGCATAAAGCCGTTCGTATTCTCAATATTCAACTTAGTTGTGAGTTCATACAAACTGGTGGTCGTTAAGTTTGCTTGATCTAACAGTGCAGGGTCGCTGAAAACCGCCGTCATCGGCGCGTCAGCAATGAGTTTGCTGTCGGCAATCACGATGGAACGAGTGGTGTACTCCAAGACTAAATGCATGTCATGAGAGATTATCATCACGGTGATGCCGAGTTCTCTGTTGAGTTTCTCGATAAAGCTCAGCATCGATGTGTAGTTGCGGTAATCTTGACCAGCAGTAGGCTCATCAAGAATCAATAGCTCAGGTTCTAGCACCAAAATAGATGCAATGGTTACGCGTTTTTTCTGACCGTAGCTAAGAGCTTCAATTGGCCAATGACGGTATTTACTGAGACCACATAACTCTAAGACTTCGAGTACTTTCACTTCGACTTGTTTCTCTTCAACACCACGGTTGCGCAGACCAAATGCCACTTCATCAAAAATCATGTGATGTGAAATCATATGATTTGGGTTTTGCATGACTACGCCAACCTTTTGGCTGCGTTCGAAGATGGAGAGTTCACTAAGGTCTTGACCATTTAGCGACATCGAGCCTTGATCAGCTTCGATAACGCCCATCACCAACTTTGTTATCGTCGATTTACCAGAACCATTTTTTCCCAAAACAGAAACGAACTCGCCACGTTTAACATCAAAGCTGACGTTTTCGAGGGCATTTTTCTCGCCGTCATAAGAATAGGTTAAGTTACGCACTTCTAGCAGTGAGTCGAGTGGGGCGGCTATTGAAGTCTCTTGTGAAGTGTTAAACCAAGAGTCGACAGCTGCTTGGTACTGAGCCAGTGGCAACGTATCTAGGCTTGATGGTTTCCCGTCACCTTCAATCGCGCAGCCCGCTTCTTTCAATGCAGAAAGATACAGAGGTTCACGAATGCCATATTCTTCCAGCAATGGGGACGCCAAAATTGCATCAGGTGTTGTATCGGCGATGATCTCACCACTTTCCATCAAAATAACGCGATCGACAGAACGGTGCAGCACATCCTCAAGACGATGCTCGATAATGATGATGGTTTTCCCTGTTTCACGGTGCAAGTCATCGATGATTTCAATGGTCTTTTTACCGGTTTTCGGGTCGAGTGCCGCTAGAGGCTCGTCAAACAGTAGGATATCGACATCGTCCACCAAAATACCAGCCAAAGAAACACGCTGCTTCTGACCACCAGATAGATCATGAGGGGAGCGGTTTAGCATTTGTTCTAGGTCGACCATTTTCGCCGTTGCTTTGACTAACGGGTACATGTCGATGTTAGAAGTGAGCTGGTTTTCTAGTGCAAACGCGATGTCTTCGCCGATGCTTAACCCAACAAATTGGCTATCTGTATCTTGTAAAACGGTGCCAACTTGCTCGGTGTATTGGTGCATGTCAAAAGGGGTTGTGTCTTGACCATTGATGGTCAGTTTGCCACTGTTCTCCCCTTTGATTGCGTGTGGGATTAGTCCGTTAAGACATTGGCCAAGGGTAGATTTACCACTACCACTTGGACCGATAATGACGATTTTCTCTCCTTTCTCTATCCTTAGATTGATATTTTTTAGCGTCGGTTTGTCCAGCGACTCATATCTAAAAGAGAAGTTAGAAAATTCGATTGTCATTCGACATTAAGCCTCTGTTAAGTTGCGGCTTTGCTTGTTACGTTTTGCGACAGACTTAAGAATGAAGAAGCCCACAATAGCAATAAGAATGGTGTTACCAGCTGCAATGATAGATAGCTGAGTAAATACCTTAGTGAACGGTTCTGCGTACAAGATGGTGTCTAGGAAGGCTGAGCAACCGTAACCAAATACGTTACCCAATAGAGCAAGTACCACGAACAACACAAAGTCTTTCATATTGAAATCACCTTTCTCCAAGCGGTTACGCGTCAGAGAAGGGAAAAGACCGATAATTAAACCGACAATACCTGAACCAAGTACCCAAGTAAGCCATACCCCCCAACCTGCGAACAGGTCAGTGACCCAGTGGCCAATAAAGCCAACCAAGAAGCCCACAAGAGGACCGAATAGTACTGAGAACAATGCTAATACCGCCATTGCTGGTTTTAGCGTCGTGTTTGCAAATACTGGAATACCGAACATTGGCAGACCACCGATGCCGTACAATGCAGCACCGATTGCAATAACCACAACGGTTTTAGCGGAAAGATTCATAGATAACCTCAGTTCAATTGTCGATTTTAAAGAACGTTCACTTGCTTTTTTGTATAGCGCTGATTGTGTAACAAAGTTAAGAAACAACCAAGCTGCTTATTGTTTGCTCTGTTTTTCTTCAAGAAATGTGTGATTGGATTCACGCACTCTATTGACTGGCTTAGTTTTTCAGCAAGCATCAAAAATAAGGCGCGCATTATACAGAATATTGATAAAAGTGGGAATGCTATCTGTCTGGATGGCTAGAATGAAATCAGGGGCTAACTGTCAGCCCCTGATTACACTTTTTAATGCGATTTTTATCGATAAATTAATGGTCTAAGTATAGGTAGTTTTGCCAGCTCTTCATTCGAATGAGAACTTTACGCATGATGGAGACATGAGTGAAGCTGTCAGAATAAACGGCAACCTCTACCGCCGTACCCATAGGCAGGTGATATTCAGCAAGCTCATCGGTAATTTTCAGCGTCACGAATACACGACCGCTGGTACGCAATGCCTCTGTACCAAGCAGGGAGCCACGAGCTTGGAATTGGCTTTCGCCGATGGCTGGCAATACATCAACAACCTCACCTTTAAAGACTTTGCCCGGTAGCGCGCGGAACATAAATTCCGCTTCAAATCCCGGTTCTAAACGCTGTAGTGAGTTTTGGCGAAACGCAGCGGTATAGAGTTTATCTTCGGTATGAACAAAGGTCATCACTGGAGCAAGAGGCAATGGTACTGCCATAACACCAGGACGCAGTGCGAGCTGGGTAACATAGCCATCAGTAGGAGCTGTAACGACGGTCTGTTCTAGGTTGAACTCTGCTTGGCGAAGTTCTGCAAGCAATGAAGCGACTTGGGTGTTTTCACCACCCACTTCAGAATCCAGCGCGATTTGCGCTTGTTGTTGCTTAGATTGTGCGACTTCCAATGCGGCTTGTGCGGCTTTGTATGCTTGGCGTCGAGTATCCAATTGCTGCTCAGTGAATGCTCCGCGATCAAAACCGCGTTGATAACGGTCAAATTCTCGCTGTGCTTTGTCACGCTCGGCAAGCGCTTTGATAACCGCTGCTTCCGCTTCTTGCACGCCAGACTCAAGCCCAAGTGCACCTTGGCTTGCCTCTTTCACTTTTGCACGTAACTTATCGACTTCTGCTTGGAATGGAATCGGGTCGATACGGAAAAGAACGTCGCCTTTTTGTAGAGGTTGGTTTGGTTGTACAGGCACTTCAATGACGCGCCCACGAACGCCTGACACCACCGGTGTGGTAGAGAATACTTGATTACCAATTTGTGTGAACGGGTGGTTATAGTTCATCAACAAGATTAGTGTGCCGACCAATACAACGCCGCCAAGCACAGCGGTTGGCACTGTCCATTTGTTAAGTGGAATGTTAAAGATTTTGAAAATGGCGATACATAATGCGGCGTAAGTCAGAACCAGTAGTAAATCCATTATTGCTCCTCCTTACCTTGTTCTTTTTGTGCAGGAACACTTTGTGCAGGTTTTTGACCTGTGAGTGTTGAGACTTCTTTTTTCAATTCATTGACTTCGTCAATTAGCTCTTCGAGGCGATGATGGATATCATGCGTTTCTTGCTCAAGTTGTTTGAAACCCCATCCGCGTTCTTTGCGCCATAAGGTTGCCCAGATCCACAGAAATGGCCAAAGAGCATGAAGTGTGAAAAGACTGACCCAGCCTGCATAGTGAATGGCGTCTTGATGAGGGTGTTCACGTTCCTTCGCTATTTCATAAGGAATATCGTGAATGACAATGATCCCGTAGAAGATAACCAGAGCAACGAAAATGAGTAACCCAAGTGCAAAATAGTCTAGAAACATCTTACTTCCCTGTGCTTGTTGCTAAATAGAAAAACTTACGTAAATTAACTGTTTAAGTATTTGATAGAACAATAGGTGGATCAAGTAATTTATAATTTGATACACAGTTATTGAGAGATACGGCATGGAATACGAAGGAGTGAGTAGTGCATTATTCTGGTGAACTTGCCGCGATAAGTGCAGCCATCGTTTGGGCGGTTGCGACTTGGATTTACAGCCAATTCAGCCACCGATTTTCAGCAATGCAGTTGAACATAGTAAAAGGTGTGATCGCCTCAATGATGATGGTGGTTGTTATTCCTTTTCTACCTCAAGGTATACCTGCGTACATTGAGCCGTTACATCTCGCGGTGTTGGCAATTTCTGGTGTGATTGGTATTGCTGTTGGTGACAGTGCCTATTTTGCTGCATTAAAGCGCATTGGTCCGAACAAAACATTACTCTTAGAATCCCTTGCACCGCCTTTATCTGGCGTGCTTGCCATGGTTTTTCTTGGGTCTGAACTCACACTACAAAGTTGGCTGGGCGTGGTAGTGACCACGGTTGCGGTTACGTTTGTGGTATTTCAACCATCAACCTCGGGAGCGGCAACAAACTGGAGCGGTATCGGATTTGGGTTACTCGCGAGTGTGTGCCAAGCCTCAGGTGTGGTGATCTCTCACTATGCGTTGGTTGCGGGCGATCTTCCACCGCTGCTCGGTGCTCTCATTCGTCTTAGTATTGGCGTGTTGGCAGTGTGTTTGGTGGTGAAAATTGTCGAACCGGTGCCATTTAGCAGCATTAAACAGCACCTAAAAGCAATGGGCAACAAAGCGCTAGTTTGGCTGTTGTTGGCAATTTTCGTGGGGACATTTCTGGCATTATGGCTACAACAAATCGCGTTGAAATACGCTAACCCCGCCATTGCTCAGACGTTAATTGCAACCAGCCCACTGTTTATTTTGGTGATTTATGCTCTGCGAGGAGAAAAGGTCGGCGTGAAGAGTATGCTTGGTACATTAGTCGCACTTGGCGGTATTTCTTTGTTTTTTCTTTAAGCTTGTCATTCGGCTTATAAAAACGCCCCAGTTGTTGCTGGGGCGTTTTTTATAGTTCAGTGCAGACTTGGTTTCGACCATTGGCTTTGGCGCGGTATAGGGCTTTGTCGGCGCGATAGAAGGTACGTTGCGTGTTCTCTCCCTCCCGATGTAAAGTAATGCCTATCGACACGGTCAGACCGCGTTCACCAAGAATCTCATGCCACCCAAATTGGTAAATACGTTCTCGGTAGTTTTCTGCGTGCATTTCAGCCTTAGCGACTTCGGTGTTTTCAAGAATAACCAAGAACTCTTCTCCACCAAAACGTACACATGAAGACCCACGGAATTTAAAGTAACCTGAGAGTTCTTTCGACACATTGACGATCGCCTTGTCACCAACAAGGTGGCTGAGTTCGTCATTAATCGATTTGAAGTGGTCAATGTCGATCACCATAAGTGCAAATGGCGTGTCGTGCAGCAGCAGATCTTTTAGTTTCACTTCCAACCAACGTCGGTTATGTAAAGAAGTCAGCGGATCGGTGAATACATCTTGTTGAAGCTGAGCTACGGTATTTTTGTGTTGCTTGGTGGTCTCTTTGAGTTCTTTGTTTTCAATCTCAGACAGAATGAGTTTTAGTTGCAGCTCAAAGCGAGTGAGGCGGCGCAACTGTGCTGGTCCCAACTCACTAATCGGAATATGCTTGACTAAGTCAGACTCAACTCGAAAAGCTTTCTTCTCGTAGTTTAACGCTTCTTTGAACAAGCCTTGCGACGCGCATACTTGGCTCATTGCATTGTAGAATCGGTTCGCAATAAGTGGTGAGGAGTGCTCATTAATACGTTTGCCCGTTGATGCCAGCAGCAAGTTCGCTAAAGATTGATGACCGACCTCATTTAAGCAGTAAGCCGTTTCAATTTTTACCATGGTTGAGAGCCAGTAAGTATGTTGCTTGCCTGTCGCATACTGGATTTGCGAAATCGCAAGTAAGGCTTGTTCATATTCCTTTTGGAGACGATATAACTTGGCGCGATATAAATGAATTTGCCCAGTTAAGTTCTTATCACTTACTAGGATACTCAGTTCTTCGCATTCACTTAGTAGCTCGGTTGCTGCGCCGATGCGTTGCAGGCTGATGTAGCACGCTAGCATGTAGAGTTTGTAACGCAGTCTTAGTGAACGGCTACCGATTGCATGGTCAATCGCGTCGATTTTCTGGTAATAACGTAGGGCACGATTATGATCCCCATACGCATCACAAAGATTGCCCATACCAATGATGGCGAGAACATATTCATCGATATAGCCGTACTCAACGGCGATGTTGGTTGAGGCGATGTATTCGGTCAGTGCTGCGTTATAGTCCCCTTTTTCTACCAAGCGATCACTTAAACTCGCTTTTACCGATAGGATATCTTCTACATCCTCTGGGAGTTTTAGTAGATCAAGTGCGAGGCGTAGCTCTTCAATACTCTCGGTTAACTGTTTAATCTTGCTACGATATTCAGCACTAATGATGTAGCAATGCGCTTTTTCTTTGTTGGTCGAGGCGATATGAAGGCGAATGTGCTCCCACAGAATCAATGCCTCTTCACCGGCGACAGAAGAGGGATCCATTCCCGCATCAGTGACCTTACTAAGCAGTTGTTCCATTCTTCAATACCTCAATATGGCTTTCTTCCAACTGCTCTAAGGTGAACGGGAAGGTTAGGATGTCCTGTAGATAAAGTGTCGGTTTTGGACCATCAAGACCACGACGCTTCCAAGGATAGATGTCTAACATCGAACACACGGTTTGATACAGATCTTCTGCCGCTTGGTCTTTTTCTGCGATAAGCATGGCTAAGCGATCGCTGCTTAGGCGGGAAATTAAATCACTGGAAGTGGTCAATGAGTGAACCAGTTCGGTACAAATATCGAGAAATGCGGGCTCAGCGTGGCGGATCATGATGATCGCATGATTAGAGCGTTTTAATTCGGTCTTAAACAGAACCAGTTGTTCCCACCAGTAAGTTTCTGATACTACATTTGAGAACTGCTTTTCTGGGTTATATTCATGTTGAGCACGGATACGATTGATGAGCTTGCGTGCTCGCTGTTCTAACTGGCGTTTTGAGCCTCGAGCTTTGTCCATGCTGACTCGATGCGTTTGCTCTTTCAGCATTTTGAGTGCGTGTTTGCGGTATTTCTGGAACGCTTGGAAAGCACCTTGATAGTCACCTTGCTCTTCCGCTACGCGCGATTGTTGGAAACAAATTTGACTGAGCAATTCGCCGTTATCAAACGCGAGGGCGGATTGTTCTGCTGATTGCAGTAGCTCAGATGCACTTTCGGTATTTTTACGCAGTAATTCGAGCCTTGCTCGGCTGATGAAAGAATGCGCTTTCATCCACGTAAGATCTTGTTCAATTGCGAGCTGGTGGGCTTTTTGAGTAGCTTCTTCCGCTGCGTCTAAACGTTCTAAACCCAGTAGAGCGAGACCTTTGAAATCCCAGATTTCTGCGTGCCAAGTGCTGTCTTCGTGATCTCGGAGTACTTCGGTCGCACCGTCGAGCACTGTTAGCATTTCGACAAAGTTATTCAGCAAGTAGTAATCCCAAGCAAGCAGGATTCTGGCTTTCCCTTCTAGCCAAGCTATGCGAACGTTGTTTGCCACTTTTACCGCGAGCTCATGGGTTGAGGCGGCAAGTTTGTGTTCATTGGTGATTCGCCAAACATTACCAAGACCAATCAAAGCTTCGATTTGAATCTCGATATCGTCGACTAGCGCAGACTGCTCTAGAGCATTAATCCAGTATTGCTGAGCAGAGTAGTACTTAGCTTGTCCCCAGTATTGTAGGGCAAATAAGTGAAGTATTTCAGGTAAGTGGTCGTCAGTGTCGAGTTGAATTTGAAGGTTATAGGCGTCTTTAACCAGCTTTAAGCCGTGTCGATAATCCATGCTACACCAGCAGGCATGGGACATAACAATAAGCGCACGAATCTCACCGTCAACAAACAGAATTTGTTCTGCGCGTATCCGGCATTGTTCTGCAATTCGAAATGCGCGCTCAGGATCAGTTTTTATCTGACCTTCAAGCGCAGTTAGCTCAGTTTCGAGCTGAATTTGGCTTTTATCCAACGTTCACATCCATGACTATAGAACTGGAATTTACACCTAAAAACAAGTGGTTAGATGCGTTTATCATTTCGGTGTGGAAAATCGCCACACCAATAAGGGATCGGATACTGTAATGTATACCGTGTTCAGCGCTTACTTACCACTTCTAAATGAGTAAACTGTTAAATAGTCATGACAACAATTGTTTGATCGTTAGTGGTGCGTCGGTGACTTTCAGTCTCTGAGCGGCAGTGAGTCCTTGCTTATCCTGATAGCACAAATTATGCCAAGCTCTGAATATATCTAAAAGAGGCAATATACCAGCAGGTCTTAATTTGCGACGTGGCTCGTTGATGAAGCTCTCAAACAGCAGTTGGAAACGGTTTTGATAGAATTGGATGTGGCGAGTTGTTGCTACATTGAACCAAGCTTCAGGTTCATTTTTATCACCAGCTAGATAACAAATACCTTTGTTACATTCGTATTGACTAGAAATCGCCCAGCGATCTCGCCACCAACTCATATAAGCGATATCTACCTTACCAAACGGGGCATTCATATCCCAAATTGCGTCTTCTTCTACGTACATAAGATCGACGTTTTTCTCTTGAATACGAGACAAACAGACGCTCAACGCCGCTGAGCGGAGCAGGGGATCTTGTGGCATGTAGATCGATACGCGCTTCTCTGGGCAACACATATCCAATACATGAAGATAGTGTGCGTACGAGGTATAAGGTGGACGAATTAAGGCACCTTTAGACGGATAGTGGAAAACAGAGAGATTTCCCATTGGATCTTCGACGTTACCACGGGCCAAAATCGTTTGGTATTTCTGATCGATGCGCTCACGCAGCTTTTTTGATGGCTCTGGTGGTGGTTCACTTGCTTCAGCGGTGTATTCTTGTGATACAAAGCGAGAAACTTCATCGTATGGATTGTGATCCAAGGACGCCACTGGCTCATCATCAGATGAATAGTTCACATGCTGACAAAGAATGTAGCCCGAATGTGCCTCACCAGAAGCAATCCAATACACGCCATTATTACTATGGGGTTGCAATGCAACGTAGCTAGAAGCGAGCTCATAATGCTGCGCGTGGTTTACCCAGCGTGCATCAATGGTTGCAAGCTTACGGCGGCAACGACTAGCAATGTGATCAACATGATCGTAAAAGGTTTTTGGATTGATGCTCAGTTTACGGCAGATTTCTCGGACGGAATATCCCGTGAACAGCAAGCCCATCAAGTTCTCTTGAAATTGAAGCTTTTTGTTGGCACCAGACCATTTATCGACAAAAGTACTTTGACACACTTTACAGCGGTAACGTTGGCGATCGCCACTGTAACCAAAAGCGTGATAGAGGTGTTTATGAGTGTGGACAGAAAGTCCGAAGTTGTCGCAGTCATCATTGCGACAAGCAGGTAGTCCATCACTGTGGACGTGTCTCAAACGATGAAGTTCGTTGACCACATCGCGGTTGTTAAGTAAGGGGGGGAAAGCTCCACATTCACGGCACACCATCGCCGGACGTTTAGGGTTAGCATGCTGCAAGACGTAACGCTTTGCATCACTCAATCCAAAGTTGTCACACGCCAATGTTTTACAAAAGTTGAGTTGTAACCCATCTGCGTCCTTTGGCAGTTCGCCGTTAGACACAATCGCCCCCTCGGGATAATTCAGGCAGCCGGTCAGGCTCCGGCTGCAAATTACTACTTAAGTATTTCTTAGATGTTGATTGCAGTTTCTAGAGCAACTTTCATCATGTCGTTGAACGACTTTTGACGCTCTTCAGAGCTTAGTTTTTCACCACGGATGATGTGATCAGAAACTGTCAGGATAGTTAGAGCTTTCGCGCCTAGGTCTGCAGCTACGCCGTAGATACCTGCCGCTTCCATATCTACACCTAGGATGCCTAGTTTTTCCATCTTCTCAAAGATGTCAGCTTCTGGTGTGTAGAATAGGTCTGCAGAGAATACGTTACCTACTTTAACTGGTACTTCTTGAGCACGCGCTTGGTTAACCGCTTCTTCTAGAAGACCGTAATCAGCGATTGCTGCGAAATCGTGGTTGTTGAAACGGATACGGTTAACTTTAGAGTCTGTAGAAGCACCCATACCGATAACAACGTCCATTAGTTTCACGTCGTCACGTACTGCACCACAGCTACCTACGCGGATAACGTTTTTCACGCCGTATTCAGCGATTAGCTCGTGTACGTAGATACAGCAAGATGGGATACCCATACCGTGACCCATAACAGACACTTTCTTACCTTTGTATGTGCCAGTAAAGCCGAACATGTTGCGAACGTCACAAACTTGTTTCACATCTTCTAGAAAAGTTTCTGCGATGTATTTTGCACGCAATGGGTCGCCTGGCATTAGTACTGTTTCAGCGAAATCACCTGGTTGTGCGTTGATGTGTGGGGTTGCCATAAGTGCTCTCCAAAGTTTTGTTCAGGTAAAACGCATCAATTATAGAATGCTATTACCAATTCTGTTGAACTTGTTCGTTTTCGTTGAGGCAATAATATCGGGACGGGGTAAGGGGGCATGAGAGTTGAGTCACAAAATGGTCGGTTTTATTGTTTAAATAATCTGTTGATAACTAAATCTGTTGAAAGCAAAAAGGCAATCGATTTGCTTTTGAGCAGTTTGTCGATTGCGCGCACAAAATCTCGTCTTTCAGCACAAAATTTTTTCTTAAAAGTTTCTGATCGATATTCGAAGAGAGTGAGTAAAACGATTAAATTGTACAATTTATTTTCTTGTACAATGTAATTTGACTTGCTATAAGTTATACAACAAAACATTTTGTATAGGATGCTTCGTTATGGAATCTTCAATCAAAGTTGGTATCAGTTCTTGTGTACTAGGCGAACGAGTTCGTTTCGATTCGGGACATAAAATCAGTAACTTCGTAACGAAAGAGCTCGACGGCTACTTTAGCTTTGTTCCCGTATGTCCAGAAGTCGGTGTTGGTATGTCTGTTCCACGCCCTACCATTCGTTTGGTAAGCAATGAGGAGCGAATCGCGCTGGTAGAAACGAAAAATCCAGAAAACGACCACACTGACAACATGCTTGCGTACTCAGAAAATAAGGTGAACGAATTAGAGGGTGAAGAGCTGTGTGGTTACATCGTCTGTGCGAAGTCACCAACGTGTGGCATGGAGCGAGTGAAGGTATACAGCAAAAATAGTGCGGCGAAAGAAGGTATCGGTTTGTATACCAGAACATTAATGGAAAAAATGCCGTGGTTGCCTGTAGAAGAAGACGGTCGTCTAAACGATCCGGTTTTAAAAGAAAATTTCATTACGCGTGTTTACTGTTTGAATGACTTTTATGAGTCGATGGGCGGCGAGCCCACACGCGGCAAAATTATTGACTTTCACTCTCGCTATAAGCTGACTTTAATGGCGCACCATCCAGAGTCTTATCGTTCGCTAGGACGCTTGGTTGCAGATGTATCAAGTTACGAAATGGAACAGTTTTACAACGAATATCGTCTAGGTCTGATGAAAGCGTTACAGAATCGCGCCAGTCGAAAAAACAACACGAACGTCCTGATGCATTTGCAAGGCTATTTTAAACGCTCTTTAACCGCTAATGAAAAAGCGGAGCTGGCGACGGTGATCAGTGATTATCGTACGGGCTTGTTACCATTACTTGCCCCGTTAACGTTAATTAAGCACTATCTCAATACGTACCCCGACGCGTACTTACAGAAACAAAAATACTTAGAACCGTATCCACAGGAGATGAGACTTCGTTATGGATTGTAGCCAAGAAGAAAAACTATACGCAATTCGAGATGTATCAGAGTTAACGGGAGTAAAACCCGTTACTTTGCGCGCTTGGCAAAGACGCTATAACTTGATCCAACCACAAAGAACAGAGAAGGGTCACCGCCTGTATCGACAGCAGGATTTAGATACTATTCGTGAAATTCAAGGTTGGCTTGCGAAAGGCGTTGCGATTGGCAAAGTCAAAGGCTTGCTAGGTCAGGAATCAGATGTGGATTTAGTGACCGATATCCAACGACTAGAAGAAGTGGAGTCAATGCTCAAAGCGTTATCTGAACTCAATCGTGGCAAAACAGAAACGCTGTTATCGAATGTGTTAAAAGAGTACCCACTCAGCATTGTCATTGAACAACTGATCAATCCTGTGTTTGAAGCGTTAGATTTGGTGAAAGTCTCGCTACGTTCTTTACAGCTTGGTTTGTTCCAAACTTGCTTGATTACTCGATTAGCCTTGGTTGTCGATTCGGAAAATAAGGCATCTTCCAAGGGAAAATGTTTGCTTTTGAGTTTTGAACAAGTTCGTGACTCAGAGAGCTGGATTCAGGCGGCAAAGCTGTGTGAACAGGGGTATCACATTACTCTGATTGATAAAGTCGAAGACATCTCGGGTTTAGTTGAGCATGATGTGATGTCACGTTACCAATACGTGCATTTCTTCTCGAATAAAGCGCTGCCTATCAAGCAAGTTGAAGCTTTGGCGACGTTATTAGAGCAAGCTCCGAAGCAAGTGCAGCTATCTGAAGTCATCGAAAAACTGCATTTCCCGCAATAAATCCATCCTCGTAAGGAGGCGACATGATTCTTGTATGGTTTCGACGTGACCTAAGAACGTTAGACCACACAGCACTTAAGGCTGCATTGGATACTGGGCTTCCGGTTGTTGCTTGTTTTGTTTCGACCCCTGAGCAGTGGCGAGAGCACCATATGGCACCGATGCAAGCTGATTTGATTGCTCGACGTTTATCTCACCTTAATGAAGAACTCGCCAAACTCAACATCCCATTTTTATACAAAGAGGTGCCCGAGTTTGCCGATGTAACAGAGGTCATAAATGATTGGGCTACTTCTTTAAGCGCTCAACGTGTCATGGCGAACATCCATTACGAGGTGAATGAACAAGCACTAGATAGAGAGGTTTCTCACGCACTTTCAATTCGAGGCATTGCCTTTGATACTTTTCACGATAAGTGCGTTCATGCTCCGACTACCGTTTTAAATAAACAGGGGGAGTACTTTAAAGTATTCACCCCGTTTAAACGTGCTTGGTTGGCAAAGTTTCAAATGCCAGTTGTATCGAAACCTGAGCCGCAAGCCGAGCTGTCACCGTCTACCATCCAGCCGATTCAGCCAGATCGCTACCATGATGGTGTCGCATTCTCTTATCCTAGAGAATCTAGCAAGCGATGGTTCGCAGCAACCAGTGATATTGTTCAGCATTTGCGAGAATTTGCTCGAGACCGTAGTGATGCCTACCAAGCTGAAAGGGATATCCCTTCTGTTGATGGTACGAGTCAATTGTCTCCGTATTTGGCTATCGGCGCTCTGTCACCAAGGCAGTGCATCGCTAGGTTGTATGCTGAAAGCCCTATGGTTGACCTATCAGATGGTAAAGCGACGTGGCTGAGCGAAATCATTTGGCGAGAATTTTATCAACACTTATTGGTATTCGAGCCAAAGTTGGTCAAGGGCAGAGGCTTCATTGCTTGGGAAGACAAGATTCAGTGGTCGTACGATGAGCAAGCCTTCGAACGCTGGAAAGCAGGAAATACTGGGTACCCTATCGTGGATGCGGCAATGCGCCAACTTAATACAACAGGTTGGATGCACAATCGACTACGTATGATAGTGGCAAGCTTCTTAACCAAAGATCTTCATATCGATTGGCGGTGGGGTGAAGCTTATTTTATGAGTAAGCTGGTGGATGGAGACTTTGCCGCCAACAATGGTGGGTGGCAATGGTCGGCATCAACAGGGTGCGACGGGCAGCCTTACTTCCGCATATTCAATCCGATCAGCCAAGGCGAGAAATTTGACTCTGACGGAACCTTTGTTCGCCATTGGGTGCCGGAAATAAAACAAGTACCAAACAAATTCATTCATAACCCTTGGCTATGGAGTGGCTTTAATTTACTGGATTATCACAAGCCGATGGTTGATCACAAGGTGGAAAGAGAGATAACCTTACGGCTCTTCAAAAATGCCAAGGAATAGAGAGAGATGCCTAGCAAGAAGCGTCCAATGAGTATCGCTAAAAGAACCCTGTTGTCTGTATCGTTGTCTTTAGTGAGTAGTTTGTCATTCGCTAAAATGTACCAACTACCAGAGGACGGAGCTCGCGTTATAGGTCGCATGGAAAACCATGTGGTTGAACAAGGCGAAACCATGGCGAATATTGCGAAGCGATATGATGTTGGCATGCTTGCGCTAATGGCTGCAAACAAAGGGGTTGACCCGTTTCTCCCTCAAGATGGTCACGTTTTAACGATCCCTACTCAGCTTATTCTTCCTGATGTCCCTCATAAAGGTATTGTCATTAACCTTGCCGAATTGCGACTTTACTATTTCCCAGAAAACGAAAACGTGGTTCATGTTTTTCCTGTAGGTATAGGTCGAATCGGTCGAGACACTCCAGAAATGACTACAAGCATCAGTCAAAAGCGTCCTAATCCGACTTGGACGCCACCTTCCTCTATTCGTGCAGAGTACAAAGCAAAGGGGATTGACCTACCTGCTGTCGTTCCTGCTGGACCAGATAACCCACTAGGTATGTTTGCACTTCGTTTGGCATATGGGCATGGTGAATACTTGATCCACGGCACCAATAAAGATTTTGGTATTGGTATGCGTGTGAGTGCGGGTTGTATTCGTATGGACCCAAGAGACATCGAATGGTTATTTGATAAAGTACGTCGTGGCGAAAAAGTAAAAATCATCAATCAACCGGTTAAAGTCGCATTAGAACCAGATCGTAGTGTGTTTGTTGAAGCCCACGAGCCGTTAACTCGCAGCAATGGCGAGAAGGATCACTTAGTCATTCCAAAAGAATTGGACTGGTGGCTTGATGAGTTTGGTATGACGAATGCTAAAGCGAAAGCAGCGATTGCTGCGCAGAATGGTGTTCCAGTTGAAATAACCGCGCCTTAACGGGCGTTAAAGCGCGGAATCAAATCTTACTTAGTGTAAGACTGAGCGATGTTGTCGATACGCTCGTTAGCACGTGCAGCTTCTTCTTGAGCTGCCATAGCCGCGTCGTTAGACTTTTGAACGTCAGATTGTAGAGACTGTACGTCTTGGCTTAGTTGGCTAACTTGGTTGCTTAGTTCGTCTAGTTTAGTAGCTGTTGCTGCTTCGTCAGAAGAAGCACAACCTGCTAGTAGAAGTACTGAAGTTGCTGCAGCTGCGATCAACGTTTTGTTCATATTAGAACTCCTTGCATATAGTGAAATTCCTACGCTATAAATTCTGTGTCATATAGTCATAGGGTCAAATGTGAATACATTCTATCAGAACATGATGTAGCAAAAGTCAAAAAAATCCAAGGATTTCATAGAGTACCTGATACGGACGCTAACTTTCTTCTTACAAATGTAAGTGATTACTCACTTGCTAACGCCAGTATCAGGTAGTACAGCAGCTCTTTTGCTACTACCTGATATCAATAATTTAGACGATATTGACACAAATGAAAGTTTCTAAGCGGAAACTTTATTTTTTCTATTGGAATTAGTTTGTGTGATCTCTATCTATACTCCTATGATTTGCGGTATTATATCGAGCTTTTATTTTTTGCTGCGTTAGAGCGGAAACGACACTGAAAAAGCGCTCAAGACGCTGACTATTTATTGGAGAATACTTTGCAATTTAAAGATCTAGGCCTAGACAACCGATTGTTGAAGAACCTAAAACACTACGATTTCAAAAAAGCGACTGACATTCAGCAGCAGGCGATTCCTGTTGCGATTGCAGGCAAGGATCTATTGGCATCTTCGAAAACGGGTTCGGGTAAGACTTTGGCGTTTGTATTGCCAATGCTACATAAGTCACTAAAGAATAAGTCGTTTTCTGCAAAAGACCCACGAGCTGTGATTCTTGCGCCAACGCGTGAGCTAGCAAAACAAGTATATGGTGAGCTTCGCTCAATGCTTGGTGGTTTGTCCTACGACGCTGCATTGATTCTTGGTGGTGAAAATTTTAACGATCAGGTTAAAGCACTGCGTCGCTACCCTAAGTTTATCGTTGCCACTCCAGGTCGTTTGGCTGATCATCTGGAGCACCGTTCTTTGTTCCTTGATGGTCTGGAAACATTGGTTCTAGATGAAGCTGACCGTATGTTGGATCTGGGCTTTGCTCCAGAGTTGCGTCGCATTCATAAAGCGGCAAAACACCGTCGTCGTCAAACTTTGATGTTCTCTGCAACACTTGATCACGCAGAAGTGAATGACATCGCGGCAGAAATGCTGAATGCGCCAAAACGTATTGCAATTGGTGTTTCGAACGAAGAACACAAAGACATTACTCAGAAATTCTACCTATGTGATCACTTAGATCACAAAGAAGCGATTCTTGAACGAGTTCTAGAAGAAGCTGAATACCGTCAGGTGATCATCTTTACTGCGACTCGCGATGATACTGAGCGTCTAACAGCGAAGTTGAACGAGAAGAAACTGAAAGCTATCGCACTAAGCGGTAACTTGAACCAGACTCAACGTAATACCATCATGAGCCAGTTTGAGCGTGCGGTATTTAAGATTCTGGTGACAACGGACGTTGCTTCTCGTGGTCTTGATATCGCGACTGTGACACACGTAATTAACTTCGATATGCCTAAGCATACAGAAGAATACGTTCACCGTGTTGGTCGTACTGGTCGTGCGGGTAACAAAGGTGATGCAGTTTCGTTGGTCGGCCCGAAAGATTGGGATAGCTTCAAGCGCGTAGAAACTTACTTACAGCAAGATTTGAGCTTCTCTGTGTTTGAAGATCTAAAAGGTAAATTCAAAGGCCTGAAGCCACGTAAGCCAGATTTCCGCAATAAGAAAGTGGCTCCTAAGAAAGCACGTCCTCAAGCTAAGAAAACGCCGAAGAAACCAGCTCAGCGCGACAAAGGTTTCTATCAAAACGTGGCAGTGGGTGATAACGTGTTTATCCCTAAAAAGAAGCCAGCAGCACCAAGTTCTGAAGATTAATCTTTAGCGAAAGTGACAAAACTGATAGACGAAAACCGAGCTTAAGAGCTCGGTTTTTTTATGCCTTATGCTTTCAAACAAACGATACAGATATACCCAAGTGACTTCAAGATGCAGAGTTCAGAGCGTTGTTATTGATTTGACTTCAAGGAAAACGACGCAGCGTAATAGCCAGCTCTTTCCAAGTTGTTTGACGTAGCCATTTGTTTGACTAAAAAAGCGAGTCAATGACACGCTCCCGAAGGGCACTCTTTGTAAATAGTAAGGGCCTTGGCTTGTATACTTTGTTGTCGATTTTTGATTTAGACCCACCAAGCCTTTAAATCGCCGCCGCGTCTACAAACCAAGTCATCCTCGCTGAACCAAGCATCTTGAGGTTATTTGGGTATAAGCTTTACGTTTATTTATTCTAAACGTGGGTTAAAGACGCTTTGATTTTTCTGAACGGATTTTTTGCTTAGCATGAGCGGGGTGTAAAGAGGAGAATACGACATGCAGCAACAAGATCTTCAGCAGCAAAAAGAGCAATGGTTAGAAGAAATAGACATGACCCTTACCGAGCAACAATGTCGAGAACTAGGGTGGGAACAAACAACTGTGTTCGTTGAGATGTTTTCGTTTCTCTGTATGGCAGTAATAAGCTGTGCTTTGGTTATGTATCGTGGAGGAACCCATGATTACTGAGAAATCACAGATGGGAGAGTTGATAAAATCCATTGTTGTTTCCTCACTTTATTTTGTTGGCTTCCTCGCTCTAATTTGGGTTGTAACGACACATCTTTTCTAATTGAGTCTTGCTTTCCTGTGACCTGATATTTGAAAGCTTTGCGGTATTGCCTCTGTATTTAGGAGACGCTACCGTAAAGTTTGTCTCTTTCTTACAGATTACTTCTCCAGTAAATACTATTCCACTTAGTGCATTTGCCTAACATTTAAACGTTTGCGTTTTGTAATTAGATAAAAATACCAAACAAATTCCGTAATGATAATTGATCTCATTTTCATTTAAGGGCAGAATACGCCGATATCATTAATTCTATAAATATCTGTGCCTTTTATATGAAATTTAGTCATGTTTTTTTGGGGCTTTTCGTTACCTCTTTACCTAGCTTTGCTGCTGATGATTTTAATTGGCTGAGAGATGACTCACGTCAAGATCAACGAGTCATTGCTTACCTCAAGAAGCAAAACCAAGCAACAGAGGGTTATCAAAAAGGTTACAGTGATATTACTCAAAATCTATTAGATAAATGGGATTTGATGACGGCAGAGAAAGGTGACAAGCCATGGAGAATCAGTAATGGGCAAGAATGGAACCTGACTCGTCGTGAAGGCAATTACATTCTACTGTCTCGTCCAAGCAAAACTGCGAAAGAAAAAGTTGTTTACGATTTTTCATCTCGACAGAATCAACACCAATACTACCAAATCGGTCAGTGGCGCATGCAAGGTTCTTTGCTACTGTTCACTGAGGATGTTGATGGCGGCGAACAATATCGTGCTGTACTCGTGAATGTCTCCAACAACCAGACGACAGAACTGACCGAGAATGTTGATGACAATGTGTTGTTGTCAGGCAATGGAAAGTTTGCTTATGCCGTAGCGAAAGAAGCGAAAACACAACGCCCATATCGAATTATTCAAATCGATACTCAGACGCGTGAAAGCAAAGTTATTTGGCAAGAGAATAAAAATGACTGGTTAATGTCATTTTATCCGTCTGCTGATGCTCGTTATGCGCTAGTACAAAGCAATAATGATTCTACGACAGAGCAAAAATTGCTGGATTTGGATTCAGGAAAATTAACGGCTTCGTTACGTAAGCCTGAACTTGGTGTTGAGTATTATGCGGATGTCGCTAAGGGCACCATATTCATCAACAGTAATCTTAACGGTAGCTTTGAGCTGTTTGAGATGAAAGTCTCTGATACTAAACTGCAATCGCCTGCATCTAAGTGGCACCCTTTTGTGAGTGCAGAAGGCGGTATTGAGCAGTTTTATCTTTATGATGCGGGACTTGTGGCATTAGCTAAGAGGGAAAATGCTACGACGATGACTGTGTACTCATACGATGGTCAGGCTAAAAAATCACTTCCTTTAGAAACTGAAGGGCGAGTGGCTTGGCTGAGTACACTCGGAGATTACCAGTCAAACAAGCTACGCATTCGCAGTATGTCAATGATAACGCCTCCACTCTGGGAAGAGTTCGATGTCGAAACGCTGGTGAAATCTGACTTATCTCAGGATACTTACAACAACTTCTCAAGCGAAAACTACGTATCCAAGCGTATTATGGTTGAAAGCCACGGTATAGAAGTACCCGTGTCGCTTGCTTACCGAAAAGATACGTTTTCTGATAACGCTCCTGTCGTCCTTTATGGTTATGGAGCTTACGGCTTTACGATGAAACCATACTTTATGCCTCAAACGGTAAGCTTGCTTGACCAAGGCGTTATTTATGCGATTGCGCATGTCCGTGGTGGTGGCTACTTTGGCAGCGAGTGGCATGAACAGGGGCGTGGTCTTCTTAAAGCTAATTCTATCAATGACTTTACTGCTGTCGCTCAAGCACTAAAACACTTCAAAAGTGGTAAACGTGATGTTTATGCACTCGGTTCAAGCGCTGGCGGCACTTTGGTTGCTGGCGCAATCAACCAAAAACCTGATTTGTTTGCTGGTGCTGTGCTAAAAGTACCATTCGTTGATGTTGTAGCAAGCATGTCTGACCAATCATTGCCATTAACGGCTCAACAATATGGTGAGTGGGGGAATCCGACCATCCCTGAGCAACGCACTATCATGCAAGCTTACGACCCTATCCTCAATATCTATAAAGACGCTTACCCACCCATGTTGGTTCAAGTCGGACTGAACGACCAACGTGTGCCTTACTGGGAAGGTGCTAAATATCTCGCCAAAATTTCGTCGACTAGTGAATCGACAGGACCTTATTTGTTGCAAACGGACTTTAACTCAGGCCACCGCATGGACCCAAGGCAGGCTAGGGAGCAACAAGCAAAGGAATATGCATTTTTATTATCACTAATCAAAAAATCTGAAGCGGAGCAGTAAATGAAGCTTACCCCAGTGTCAGCGGCAGTACTATCGGTACTTGCTGCCAGTCAAGTGCACGCCGAATCTAACGTTTTCTCTATGGAAGAGGTAGTTGTAACTGCTAATAAAATTGAACAACCATTATCGAAAGTCGCGGGCAGTGTTGTGGTTGTTACTGGCGACGAAATTGAGTCGCGGGGAGAAACCGAACTTTATGATGCACTACGTAACGAACCTGGAGTAAGTGTGACTGGAGGAGCTGGTCGTCCTCAAAACATTACTATCCGAGGTATGACGGGTAACCGAATTATGATCATGCGTGACGGTATTCGCTCTGCGGACGGATTTGGCGCAAATGATATTAACGATGCGGTAGGACGAGATACTTTTGATTTATCAAATTTTGGTTCGTTGGAGATCATCAAAGGAGCGAGCTCATCTATTCATGGCTCTGGAGCCATTGGTGGTGCTGTTATCCTGAAATCGAAACAACCGGGTGAGTTCCTAAAGAATAAAGACTTTTATGTGGATGCATCTGGAACGTTTACCGATATCAGCAAGAAGTACAAAGCGACAAGTAACTTAGCATTTCGTTCTGGCAATACGGAAAGTCTCTTCAATGTAGCTTACTGGCAAGGACAAGAAACTCGAAACTTTGATGAAGACCTGTATAACCGAGATCTTGATGGTTATAGCGGTGCATACACGATCAATCATTTCTACAGCGATGAATTGATGTTGAAAGCACGAACAGAACTTTACACCCAGAACCAAAAGCGTTTAGAAGGTTCCCCATCAATTCAACCTGACGGGCGCTGGGATATCGAAACATTTGATGAGGATGAAGCTTCCGAAGAATACAGTACTTACGTTGGTGTGGAAATGACGCCTCTTGAACCTACTTGGTTTGAAGAACTCGATGCCAAAGTTTACTGGCGCCATACCGAAGTGGTTGAAGATACAAATCGTTTGATGCGACAGACAGACCACAATGGTTTGACTGTTAGACGTCGTGAGCTTGAGCACAAGAAGTTTATTGATGAAACGATGGGATTCCGAGGAGATTTCACACACACAATTAACGCGATAAACACTGAGCACCAGCTTGCTTATGGTGTCGAGCTATCGACAGATTATTACGAGCGCAAAGACAGTGATTCTAAGATTGATTGGAATGGTGTTACACCTTCTATAAAGCAACCTTTCGCCCCAGCTCGATCTTATAATTTTGGTCTATATGTCCGAGATATGGTGGAGTTAGATAAGTGGACCATTACGGGCGGATTGCGATTCGATGCGCACCGACTAACACCAGATGGAAAAGGTGAGATTGGTGGTTTTGCTCTTAAAGACATTGATAGTTCGGAAGTTTCGCCAAGCTTGTCGGTTTCTCGTGAAGTGTTTGCTAACGACATCGTTTATGTCTCGTACAACCACGGTTATCGCGCTCCTGAATACGATAAAGCGTATGGCTTCGTAAATCATGATTTTGTACCACTAACTCCTTTTGTTATTGCACCTAATCTAGACCTCAAAGCTGAAACCTCTGATTCTTTTGAAATTGGTAATAAGTTCGATAACGGTCACGTGCATTTGTTTGTGGCTGCTTTCTACAACAAGTATGACAACTTCATCGATGTTGTAACAACAGGGTTTGACTCCAACTCGGGTAATTTCATCAAGCAGTACCAAAACCTTGATGGGGTAGAGACTTACGGTGCTGAGGTTTCTGCGGGTTATGCATTTACCAGAAACTGGAATATCAACACCAAGTTTGGATATGTCGATGGTAAAGATGCTGATGGTGACTACGTTCGAAGTATCACTCCCTTTGAAGGTAATGTTCAGCTTGATTACATGAGTCAAAAGTTAGGGGCTTATGTCGCTTGGAATTGGGCCGCGGCCATGGATCGAGTGCCGAAATGTCAGACCTCACTCGGTCTAGCTACAGAGTGTGCTCAGACGAGCGCATGGAATACTTTTGATATCGGTGCTACCTACCGAGTGACAAAAGACCTGCGCTTGAGCGCAAACATCGTCAACCTTCTCGACAAAGAATACATCCGCTACCAAGACGTTGCTGGTATCGCTGAGGAAAGCAAACGTTACTCAACTGAACCAGGACGCTACGTCACACTTAACGTGAAATACGAATTCTAGGACGAAATCATGAAGCTAAAACCATTAGCGCTTTCACTTGTTGTTGCCTGTACCTTTTCGGTACAGGCCGCAGAGTGGGACTACCCCATAACGAACTCTGTAGTGAATAATGAAGCTGAAGCGAAGACTTATTTAGATAGTAATTACGCGAATGCAGGTGAATTTAAGTTCCGTTACAAAACGCAATCTCGGCTCGGTGAGCATTACAACTTTGATGTTTGGGTTAAAGGAGAATACCAAGCTCAAAGAACAGTAGTGGTAACAACGGACAAAGAGCACCATGTGGTTCGAGTATTTAAGAGCCTCGAGGACACCATCATCCGCAATGGCAAACCGACGGTTGCAGCTGAGATGGAAACACCTCGACAGCTAGAAGCGCAAGAACCGCCAGCACTTAGCACCGGTCATATGGTGGATGTGGATGTATCACTGTTCAATCCTGATTTGCGTACTATGCAGCAACAGCCTGCGCCAGAGTCTGCGTGGTCTTCCCTATCGGATTACCCAAGACCAATCGAGTATGTCACCAAATCGGTCCAAGTTCTCCAGTCTGGTGGTAAGTTTTACCTATCGAACAGTCGGGTAAAACAAGTTGACGCCACGGCGTTGTTAGCAGTGACAGCCCCTGGTGCAGAGCCTGAGCGCGATACAACGAATTTTTTACCTGCCGAAGGTCTCCAGTCTTTTGACAGCATTGAACAAATGCAGCAAACGAAGTTTGGAGATAATGCGTTTCCACAGTTAATGGCGTTTTACCACCTTGATAACTCGATTCAGTACCTAAGGAGTATTAATTATGAGCTCTTTAATGCTCCTTTGCGTTTTGATGGTCGAGGTCTAGCAAAAGATAACTCTACTTATTACTACGGTCCACGCGCTCTGATGCTTGGCGTCGGTGGTGTGTCTCCTGATGCTGTTGATGCTGACGTTGTGCTACATGAATTCGGGCATGGTGTTCACTATCAAATCGTTCCTGACTGGGCATACGGTCATACCGGTGCGATAGCCGAAGGCTTTGCCGATTATTGGGCAGGAAGTGCTAGCTATCGAACACAATATCAAGATGCCACCCGCCGTGGGCAAGAATTTGAGATTGATACTGTCTTTAATTGGGACGGGATGTTCGGCGTTCGTCGAGGGACAAGAAGCTTATGGAACCAGCGTGCTCGATATTTTGAAGGTGCAGAGTACCCAGCTCATATAAGCGTAGGAGGAGAGAATGGTGATGAGCTTTGGTCTACGCCACTTTTCCAAGCGTTAAAAACCTCGGTTATGCGTTATGGAGACGGTACAGATAAGGTCTTTCGTGAGTTCGATAGCATCGTGTTGGAGGGCATGTATGGTATAGGACGTGGCGTGAAAATGCATGACCTTGCAGAATCTACAGTTTTTGCGGCAAAAACACTGTTTCCAGATAAAGAGTATGCGCAATTTTTGACAGATAGCTTTAACAAACACAATTTGTTGAAAGCACCATTTCGTGCGCGTTATGACGCGCGTTACATCCAAGTTGGTAAAGATGTCGGAGTTAGCATTGCTCAGAACGGTCGAATTGCGACGATTAAAGGTCAATGGCAACTCGATGGTAAGTCGGTGTTCGATATTGATCAGGCGCTTTCGGATTCTACATCTATGCAGGTTGCTTTACCGCAGGGGGTTACTTGTGGGACTCAATTTGACTCTTCTATCGCGCTCGATTATCGATTTGGTGAAGATCTAAAAACTCACCAATGGACAGAAAGTATCAAGCTGGTTAACGGCGTACCTAAATTAGACATCAAACCTCAAGCTCTGAATTCAGCGTTACCAGAACAAGGTGACAGGCTCTTTTCGCAAACTTTATCTGATAGGTCTCTAAAGATTGATGATTCGTTTGCTGTTTACCTAAATATTGAACATGAGTCTCTTCAAGATCTACAAGTGACGTTGGTATCGCCTCAGGGCAAGACTGCCGTGCTGCTTAGTCATCAAACAAGTAATTCAAATGGATTTAAAGGTTACTTTACAGCTCAGTACGATGATGAGTTAAAAGAACTCGTTGGCGAACCGAGTTGGGGTACTTGGCGTCTCGAGGTTTCGGATCGCGTGTCTGGAAACTCTGGGGTGTTGAAAGAGTGGGGTGTGAGTCACTTTGCTCAGTATCAGTGTCGTGCTGATACCACTAATGAAAACAGTAATGGTGGCTCGGGTGGTAGTGGTTCACCTTTCGCATTGTTTGGTCTGTTACTGCTTTCAATGGTGAGAGTGATTCGCTCTCGTTAAACCACAAATTATTAATCAAAAGAAGATAATATTTATGAAGTTTCAATATTCTTTCATTGCTATATCGCTCGCCCTTGCTGGCTGTGGCGGCGGTTCTGGTGGTGACACAGCCGCTCCGACATACAACCTAGCGGGTACGATTGCAGCCCAAGGCACATTGCTGGATACCCCTGTGTGTATCGACTTAAACCAAAACTACGTTTGTGATTCATCTGAACCTAGTACAAAAAGTGATAATGCTGGTAAGTTCACCCTGACATCAAGCGACAAAAACATTTTGACTAGCACGATTCTTGCTGAAGTTGCTCAGGGCTCAAATCAAACACTTCGAGTAAGTGCCCCAGGTCAAAACCTAGCGACAGGCAACACGCTTAATGGTGTCACAAGCCTAATTTCGGGCTTAGTTGTAGATGGTAAAACGCTTGCTCAGTCGGAAGAAATTGTAAAAACGCAATTGGCTGGTGCGGGCGTTTCTTTGTCTGGTTCCGTGATGTCAAGTGCAACGGCAAGCGAGCTAAGCACACTCGAACAAAATACGGCTGCCGTACTAAAAAGTATGAAGCCGGAGCAAATGAAGCAAGGTGTTGCTCTCCTTTCTCAGAATCTTAGCTACCAAAGTAAAGCGCTTGTCTCAGAGTCGCTATCTGATGCTCAAATCGCATCGTTGGCTAAAGAAATTAGTGAACTTGCTGATCAGACTATAGGTCGTAACGACACCGGTGTCGTGTTGTTTTTCGCTGAAGGAACTTCTGGTGTTGCGAAAGAACCGCTAGATTACCCAGGTCAGGATGCTTCTTATGGCTTCGATAAAACCGACAAGCAAACAACAACAGGATCAGGACTTAAATTTGTCAAGCTTGATGCGAAAGGTACAGCTTTGGCTGATGATGCGTCAGAGTGGTCTTGTACCTTGGATGAGCGTACTGGTCTAGTTTGGGAAAACAAGAGTGGGGATTCTAACTCAATTCAATTTAAAGACCGCCTATTTGCGTTTGAGTCTGAAACATTTAAACCATTTAGCAAAGATGTCGATCTTGCAAGTTGTAAAGACGCGGGTGATGAAGTTTGTACAACAAGCCAATACGTTGAGTACACGAACAAGCAGTCGTTATGTGGAATTGCTAGTTGGCGTTTGCCGACTTACCGTGAGACTTATGACTTACTAGACTTTGGTGAACAAACACTGTTTGCTCCGAACGACGAATATGCGCCATACAACGTCTATGGTTTTAATGTTAAATACTTCCCACAGCAAACCATAGGTAGTCCTTATTTAGAATATGGTGCGTTTTGGCATAGCGACTTTAAGTTTACGAATGCATCATCACAGCTCATTGATGGTGAGGTTTATTTCCCTGCGATTGTCTCTCGGGGCGTAGAAAGAGGAACTATTTCATACGTCGAGATTCGCTCAAGCAACACAAGTGTAGGTGCTGATGATTCTTACCAATTCCCAATCCGTCTAGTCGCAGTTAAGGGGCAATAAGATGAAGAAATTAATAACTGTACTATCTCTTGCTTTGGTTTCTCAAACTGGAATGGCTGCACAAGAGTGTTCTACTGACTTTTCTAAAACGGCACCTAACACGCGTTATACATATTCTGAGAACGGTACCGTAACTGATCTGAAAACAGGTCTAACATGGATGCGCTGTCCAGTCGGTATGACATGGAATGTAGGAAATCAAGAATGTCAGGGGACGCGATCTACAATGTCATGGCAATTAGCTCTCTCCACAGCAAAACAAATTCGTAATAAGGACGGCAACCATCCTCTTCACAATTTTGCTGGCAAAAAAAACTGGCGACTAGCAAATATCAAAGAGCTGGTATCTCTAACTGAGCGAGCTTGCCACAGTCCAGCTATGAATGGTACAGGGTTTGTTAGCGGCTATAGTTTGAAAGGTGGAGATGATGTTCTAGGGATTTATGTGTGGAGTAACACACCTAATGGCGACGGTGAGCATGTTGCAACTTTTGACACGACTAATGGTGAGATTTTTAATCGAAAGCCGTTAAATTCAGCCTTCAAAGCTACTGTATTGTTAGTGACGGATGAGTAATAATCATTATATCAACAAAGACTTATAGTTTTGTTGTTTATAAAAAGCTCCGCGATTGCGGAGCTTTTTGTTTTCTCGTGTGTAAATTATGCGTTGAGTCGAACGCTTAGATTTGGAACTGCTTAAGCTGGTGTTTCTGATTTTCTGCCAAACCAGACAACTCTTGCGCTGCAGCGGCTGATTGGGTGATACCCGTTACGTTCTGGCTGACCAACTCATAAATAGTGCTTAAGTTGTTGTTGATGTCAGAGGTGACTTGTTTCTGTTCTTCTGAAGCGGTTGCGACTTGAGTATTGATCGCGTTCAAGTCAGAAATCGCGCTGTTGATGTCGCTCAGAGAACGGCTTACTTCTGCAGCAAGCGCCTGGTTGTCTTCTAGCATGGCTAAGCTTGAATGCATGCTTTCGTTTGCCTGACCAGACTGTTGTTGTAGCTCTTCAATGATGGTTTGGATCTCTTTGGTCGATTCTTGAGTTCTTGCTGCAAGCATACGTACTTCATCTGCAACTACGGCAAATCCACGACCACTTTCACCTGCGCGTGCTGCTTCAATAGCGGCATTGAGTGCCAACAGGTTGGTTTGTTCAGAGATACTTTCAATTACCTCAATCACTTTACCAATCTGTTCCGACTGGTCTTTTAGTGATGTCACTACGTGGGCAGCTTCGTTGAGTTGATCTGCCATCTTAGTACTTGCACGCGTGCTTTCCTCAAACATGCTCAAACTTTGTGAAGTTAATTTCGTCGCTTCATTAGACGCGCTATCCGCTTGCTGTGCGTTAGTTGACACTTCCGCAGCGGTAGATTCAAGTTGATTAATTGCAGAAGCGACTTGTTCTACTTCTTGTTTTTCTTGATCAGAGTTTGCGCTGCTTTGTGTCATGACTGTCGCAAGCTCAGTAGACGCCGAAGCGACATCTTCACTGATTCGTACTAGAGAATCGACGGTGCCACGAAGCTGATGGATCGTTTGGTTAACGTCACTCGCCAATTCGGATACTTCGTTTTTACCTACTTCTTCTGCTTCTACAAGCAAGTTGCCTTTTGCTACTTCTTTCATGGTTTGTTGCAGATTACGAATAGGCGCAACAATATAGCTTGCCAGCAGCCAACTGATTAATGAAGCAATAGAAAGGATGATGACCAGCGAGATGGTGCTGTAGGTTAGCGTATTAGAGTGCAATACTCCGTTTTCTTCTACTTCATCCGTTACGATTTGATTGAGCTTTTTAGACAAGCTGTCAATGGCATTGATCATTGCCTCACCAGCGAGGCGGTATTTGCCCATTGCGGTTTCGTATTCTTGGTCAAAATCCGATGTTGTGTAGTCCGATGAATGCTTGGTATTTAACAGAGGTGTCATGGTGACTCGAGTGAAATCCACATAGTGGTTCATCGCCTCACGCATGGCATTTACCTCTGCATGAATACCTTCAATTTGATCGATTGAGTTTAAAAATTCTTGGTTTGTCGCCTGACGTCGTTGTAATTCTTGGTTAAGTGTTTTGACATCTTCAGCCCTGAAAAGACTGTAGATAGCCTTAATGCGCATGGCATAAGTGTTGTCTACGATTGAGCTCAGTTCTTCTTTGTGCACGATAAGGTTATTTGTTGAAACCGTAACTTTATCGAACGCTTGCTCTAATTTTCCTATGCCTACGCTCAAACCTACGATGAGAAGTATGACAGTGAAAAGTACGGGCACGAAAACCTGTAGCTTAATAGACAGCGCACTAAGTAATTGACGCATGATTGACCCTCTAAAGATTGTAACTATTATCATTTTTGTAAGTAAAGCGTAACGATTCTAATCATTAGTCTCGATATATCAATCATTTAACAATGTTTATTTGTTATGAAATATATTAAAAGCGATGTAGTTGGCATTTTGCTATTACAAAAAGCAGTCAAAGTATTTTGAGCTCGAAAGTAAATAAAGTTTGATTGCTGATTTATTAAGCAGAAATGACAACGTGTCATAGAGGCTTCAACTAAGTGAAACACAACTGTCATATTTGGATTCTAAAGTGAGCACCGTTCAAGTGAAACACAACGGCAATAAGGCCACTTAAAGGAAATTGTGATGAAAAAGACAGTAATCGGTGCAATCGCACTTCTAGGCGCAATGGCAGTGACTCCTGTTTCTGCTAAAGAAACTATCTCTGCAGTGGGTTCTAGCAGCGTAACTCCACTGATGGAAGTTTTCTCTGAAACATACATGAAGACAAACCCGAACGTATTTATCGAAGTTCAAGGTCCTGGTTCATCTGCTGGTGTTAAAGCAGCGAAAAACGGTTCTGCAGACTTAGGTATGTCTTCTCGTAACCTAAAAGACTCTGAGAAAGAGCCTGCTCTAAAAGAAGAGACAGTTGCTCTAGACGGTATCGCAGTTGTTGTAAACCCACAAAACAAACTATCAGGTCTAACGGCTGAGCAAGTTACTGCTATCTACAAAGGCGAAGTGACAAACTGGAAAGATGTTGGCGGTGCAGATAAGCCAATCGTAGCAATCACTCGTGATACGGCTTCTGGTACTCGTGGCGCATTCGAAGACATCATGTCTCTAAAAATGAAAATTTCTGGTAAGAAAGTATCTGCAATCTCTCAACGCGCTCAAGTTGCTAACGGTAACGGTGCACTGAAGACTATGGTTGCTTCTAACCCATACGCAATCGGCTACATTTCTCTTGGTACTGTTGATGGCTCTGTAAACGCGCTTCCAATCGATGGTATCGAAGCATCGGTAGACAATGTGAAGAACGGTTCTTACAAAGTTGCTCGTCCTTTCCTTGTCCTTTACAAAGAAGGCAAGCCATCTGCTGAAACTCAAAAATTCCTAGACTGGATGCTAACTGACGAAGCGCAAGCGCTAGTTGACCAAAAAGGTTACATCTCAGTTAACTAATCCTATCGGGACTCTAAAGTTTGCTCAGCCCAACATTTCGGGCTGAGCCTTTTCTATCCATTGTGTTCAACGGCATTGCCAAGAACCGTGAGATTTTTATGACCATCGCAACAAATAGTGAAAAGCTTATGACTACTGACGCTAAAGCGATCAGCAAGCCAGGTTTACGCGAAAAACGCCGCGTCGATTGGAGAGAACGCATCTTCCACGGCTTGTTCCTAACGAGTGCTGTTATCGGCATCGTATCATTAGCAGTTATCGCATACTTCATCGTTCGAGAGAGTATCCCAGCATTCCAAGAAGCGGGCGTCTCGGGCATTGTCCTAGGTCAAAACTGGTTACCACCTGCACTATACGGTGTTGCCACTATGATCGTCGCTTCTATCGTATCGACAGCTGGCGCGGTTTTAGTGGGTGTTCCAATTGGTGTTTTGACTGCTATCTTTATCGCGGAAATCGCACCAAAGCGCTTGGCGGACATTATTCGCCCGGCAGTAGAACTGCTCGCAGGTATCCCTTCCGTCGTTTACGGTTTCTTTGGTCTAGTTATTATCGTTCCACTGATTCAAAACGTTTTTGATGTGCCAGCGGGTAATACTATCCTTGCAGGTATCATCGTTCTTGGTGTGATGATTCTACCAACGGTAATTACGGTTTCTGAAACGTCTATCCGCGCGGTTCCTCGTACTTACAAAGAAGGTTCTTTGGCGCTAGGCGCATCTAAAATCTACACCATCTTTAAATTGCTCGTTCCAGCGGCTCGCTCAGGCATCATGACAGGTGTGATTCTGGGTATCGGTCGTGCGTTGGGTGAGACCATGGCGATCATTATGGTTATGGGTAACGCGCCAGCTATGCCAGAAGGCATCTTGGATTCGGCTCGTACGCTAACGGCAAACATCGCTATTGAAATGTCTTACGCAAGTGGTGTTCACGCAAACGCACTTTACGCTACAGGTGTGGTACTTCTGGTTTTCATCATGTCGTTGAACGCTGTACTACTTTACCTAAACCGAGAAAAAGCGAAGTAATCGCTCGTTAAAGGTGACTATTATGGATCGCGCAAAACTTAAAAAAGCACGCCAGTTCAAAGATAATGTCTTTAACGCATTTGTCTGGATCTCGGCAGCACTGACGGTAGGTTTTTTGTTCTGGATTATCTGGTACATCCTATCAAACGGTCTACAACACGTAGATTGGAACTTCATTACTGATAACTATACGCGTACAGGTGAAGAGCAGGGCATCTTCCCAATGATTGTGGCAACAATTTACATGGTTATCGCATCTATCGCAGTGGCTGCTCCACTCGGTATCATGACAGCAATCTACTTGACCGAATACGCGAAAGTAGGCAGTCGTTTAGTGAAGATTATCCGATTTTGTACTGAGTCATTGGCGGGTATCCCGTCGATCATCTTCGGTCTATTCGGTATGACTTTCTTTGTGGCAATTCTTGGTCTTGGCTTCTCGATTCTATCAGGTGCCCTAACGCTAAGTATCCTTATCCTGCCAGTGATCATCCGTACTACGGAAGAAGCGTTGATGGCAGTACCGCAAACATACCGTGAAGGTTCTTACGGTCTGGGTGCTTCTAAGATTTACACTATCTGGCGTTTAATTCTTCCAAGCGCAATGCCAGGTATCTTAACCTCGGTCATTCTAAGTATTGGTCGTGTCATTGGTGAGTCTGCTCCAGTATTCCTGACAGCAGGCATGGTTGCACGTATTCCGGATTCTCTATTGGATTCAGGTCGTACGTTAACCGTTCACCTATACAAACTGACTACCGAACTGTTTACCATTGAAGAATGGAATCAGGCTTACGGTACCGCGACAGTTCTGATTGTTGTTGTTCTACTGATCAACATGTTTACAAAACTTATCGCACGACGTTTTAACACCGCAACTTACTAACAAAACGAATTAAGAACGCACGTTAAAAGACACGAATTCAAGATTTAAGAGATTAAGAAAATGAACAAGTTTGATATTGAAAACCTAGATCTGTTTTACGGTGACAACCAAGCACTGAAATCAATCAACTTACCAATCCCAGTACGCCAAGTGACGGCGCTTATCGGTCCTTCAGGTTGTGGTAAATCAACATTGCTACGTTGCTTGAACCGCATGAATGACCTGATTGAAGGCGTTAAGATCACGGGTAAGTTGGCAATGGACGGTGAAGATATTTACGGCAATATCGATGTTGCTGACCTTCGTATTAAGGTTGGTATGGTATTCCAGAAGCCAAACCCATTCCCAATGAGTATTTATGAAAACGTGGCGTACGGTCTGCGAGCTCAAGGCATCAAAGACAAAAAGCACATCGATGAAGTCGTGGAACGATCCCTGCGTGGTGCAGCACTTTGGGATGAAGTAAAAGACCGTCTTAAGTCTCACGCGTTTGGTCTATCTGGCGGTCAGCAGCAGCGTCTATGTATTGCACGTACAATCGCGATGGAGCCTGATGTGATTCTAATGGATGAGCCAACATCAGCACTTGACCCGATAGCGACCCACAAAATCGAAGAATTGATGGAAGAGTTGAAGAAGAACTACACCATCGTGATCGTAACGCACTCAATGCAGCAGGCGCGTCGTATCTCAGATCGTACTGCGTTCTTCCTGATGGGCGAATTGGTTGAGCATGACGATACACAAGTTATCTTTAGCGATCCAAAAGACGACCGCACCCAAGGTTATGTAAACGGTGACTTTGGTTAATTACAGTATTTACAAGCATATACGTTAATAACTATAAGCGATGGTACTCTTGCCCCTCCTAGTGAGGGGCTTTTTTTATTTTGGGTGTGACTGCCTATCATTATTAGCAATGCTCATGTTGATTCATTTTTGCTCATTTTTTTTGCAGTATGTAATTCTGATGAAACACCTGTCTAAAAATGTTGAAAGGTTCTCGAATGTGAAATTAAGTTAATATTTTTTGCGAAAGACTTAACAGCTCAACTTGGATTCCATTGATTGCATATCTACACCTAAGTAGTTTTTTATCGAAAATAAAAAAGTAGATTAGGTTGGTCAGGTGAGTTTAAAAAGTTTTACAAGAACAGTCTCTTCGACGAGAGATCATAGGCTCTTGGCGGAAGCCATCTTCGAGCATCTAGAACAGCACTTTTCCCCCAGCGCGATAGCGATTTTCGACGATCCGCTGACTAATCCAACCGGGACCATTCTTTTTTCCCGTGGTGACTTATTTCCAATTCGTCAGTATCCAGAAGCTTTTTGGGATTGGGCAAGCCAGTTTGATACCTCAGAAAGTATTATTCCCCTTGCGATCAACACCTGCAATTGGGAACATATTCAAGACCTGGGTGGCGACAGCTACATCATGATGCTCGATAACACACCGATTAAGCGCACCTATCTACTAGTACAAAACGTTCAAGCCCGATCGGCTCACAATATTTACGAAGAAAGCTACGACGCTATGCAGCTCGCTGCTGCTCGTTGGCAGTGCATTCGAGCTGAAAAACACGCGTCGCTTGAGATGAAGCATCGCGATGTACGAGAAGCCCAATATGTTGATGAACTCAGCCAACGTGAACGGTTCATCGAAAATATGAAGCTCGTACAACAAGTCGCTTTAGAAATTTCCAACCCAGACTCTTTGAAAGATCTCTATCTAAAAGCAGTAGAGGCACTGCGTGAGCGTCTAGGCTTTGATCGCTCAACCTTGATGTTGCTTGATATGAAAAAGCGCAGTTTCAGTGGCACGTACGGTACAGATGAGTCGGGTACTACTATTGACGAGTTCCACACTCAGTATGATCTTCACCAATTGAGTGAAGAGTACATCGCCGCTTTGTCGAGCATAGAGCGCAATCTGGTCATCGTTGAAGATGCCCCTATATATACCGCAGGCAAAGTTGTCGGGCAGGGATGGAACGCGATGTTGATTTTGCGCGATGGGAATGAGCCATTTGGCTGGTTTGCGTTGGACAACTTTATTCACCGTAAACCGATTACCGCTTACCAAAAGCAAATGCTGGAGTCTTTTGGTTCGCTTTTCTCTCAAATTTTTATCCGAAAACGCCAAGAGCAAAATGTGCGTATGCTGCACTCCAGTATGGTTGAATTATCACGTTGTACGACCGTGAGTGATGTCTGTAAATCTGCGGTGACGTTTGCAATTAAGAACCTTGGCATTGACCGTATGGCCGTGTTCTTAACCGATGAAAATTGCTCTTATATGCAAGGAACGTGGGGAACCGACATTCAAGGGAATGTGGTTGATGAATCTTACTTTTTTGGTGAGACGCAAGACTTCTCTTTGATCAATTTAGCCCGCTCGATGCCAAATGAGGTCGCCTTTGAAGAATCGGTACCTATTTACCATGACTGTAACATTGTAGGGTTCGGTTGGGCTGCCATGACAGTGCTGACATCGAATAGCAGCGGTCCTATCGCTTTTATCGCCGTGGATAACCTCCTTACCCGTGCACCGTTGACATCTCAGCTACGTGAAGTGATTCGAATGTTTGCTTCAAGCCTTGCTGAAGTGCTGCAAAGAACGCAAGCGCAGGAAGCGATTAGAGAGCTCAATGAGAACCTAGAGCTTGAAGTCAAGAATCGAACAAAAGAGCTGGAAGAAGCGAATCGACAATTGGAGGTTTTGTCCAAACTTGATCCGCTAACACGTTTGGGCAACCGCCGCATGTTAGAGCATGTGATGCAAAAGTATTGTTATATCGAACATAATGAGGTGATGCCTTTCGGTCTTATTCTGATCGATATTGACCATTTTGGTTTGTTTAACAACCATTATGGGCACTTAGAAGGGGATATTGCCTTAATGCGAATTGGCAATATTCTTGAGCATCATACCAAAGATGAAGACGAAGTATTTTGTCGCATTGGTGGTGAGGAGTTTGTCCTTCTTATGATCGGATCTGACCAAGAAGAGGTTAGGCTACGTGCGGAGTGTATTCGACGTTGTATCGAGGATGAAGGAATCAAGCATTGTCACAACCCAGAAGGTGAATTGCTTACGGTTTCTGTCGGTTATTCCTGTTATCAAACTCAAGGAAAAGATTTTAATTTTGATCACCTTTATCAACTTTCAGATAAAGCGCTTTATCAGGCGAAAAATAGCGGTCGAAATTGTGTTCGTATGTTCGACACGCCGGATCAAATCGTTGCTTAAGATCACCAAAATACAAAAATGGCAGCTCTGATTGAGCTGCCATTTTGCGTTAGTAAGATGAAGGAGATTACAACTTTTCTAGCTGGTGGCTAGATTTAGTGTGCTTCTCTTTCGCCAGTTGTTTAAGTTTGACGAGTAGAGTTTCTGCTTTCCACACTTGTTGTGTCGCACTAAAGCGAGATTGGTTCATAATGGCTAACTCCTCTTTCACCGCTCTTACTGCGTCAGACTCGCTGCTGCTATGATGGGTGTTTAGGTAGTCATTAACTGCTCTTTCAATCATCACGCTGTCACCTTGTTTGATGGTGCGCTCTAAATCTTGAATTGGCGAACCATGACGCGCGCTTACTGCCTTTTCTGTTTGTTGAGTTGCGCGTGTTTTCCATAGTCCAAACGCGATAGCAGAAGTGACAAGCCACAATACGCCGAATACGAAAGTGAGTGTTTGCCAAATTGAATCTACACCACTTGGCGCAGTGGGTGCCGAAGTAGCTGCAGGTTGCGTTGGTAACGCACTTTCTGGCAAGGTAATTAAACCACTATCACTTTTTTCGACATTCAATTTGAGCTGGGTGATCTCTGCTTTTCTCTCTTGATCTCGATTGCTATCCCACCAATTTACAGAATACCCCGGGAGTGTCAGGCTGCCTGCCTCGGTAGGGATTAGCACTTGTTTGACGGTCATCGTCACTGTGCCATCGCGCGAGGTTTCAAACTGTGGTTGTTCAGGGTAAACACGTAATGTACTTGGGTAAATAATACCAATACGTGGCAAGTATTCCGCTTGAGTACCATGTGCTCGAATGCGAATCGTACGAGTGATAGAAGAACCTTGCTTCACAGTGTTTATCTTATTCACAGACAGAGGATTACCCTGATCATCTTGCCAGCTCTGTGTCATTTCTAACGCACTTGCAGGCAGCCAGTTTCCTTTGAAGTCTTTTGGAATTGGCTTGACGGTAATTGTCATTTGCTCTGTTTTTGTGTTGATTGGCATGATCTTGGTTGAGCCAGTTAAGCTGTCCCCATAGATATATGAACCAGTCAGCTTAGGGCCGTTAAGTGTGTACGTGCCTGGTTGATCCGCAGTAATGTGGAATGACTGTTCTAACACCGTAACTTCAAGTCCATCTATAACGCGACGACCTTGTTTGGCATCGCTTGCTGGCTCGATTTTCATCCCTTCAATACTTGGTGGGAGGATTTGAGGGTTATCAAGGCGACGAGGATCTGCCTTTATGACTAACTGCATTCGCACCGTTGTAGACTGCTGGGGATAAAGCGTATGGTTATCCACGTCCATGTTGAAACTAAACAGTTCATCCATGTCTGGTTCTGTTTGATCTTTGGTGACGCGCAGTTTGATAGGCTCTGTTGTCATTCCATCAGCAGAGAAGCTAGGGATGGTCACGACACCTTCTTTCATTGGAGCAATTGAAATACTCCATTCAGTGCGAACGGTTTTATGACCATTGATGTTATTACTCGAGCGACCATAACGCGGCTGACCCAAAAAGAAATCATCTTTCAGAGCATCAAAGTTAATCGCATCTGAGCCTAGCTCTGTGTCTGCCATGATCCTAAGGTTGATCACTTCGTTTTTAGCCACCTGAGTCTTATTTACGCTGGCTTGAAGGCTTTGAGCAAAAACCGAAAAGCTAGTTAGTAGGCTGGCCATTAGAACAAAGACCAGTTTTGCGCCTTTTTTCATCATGGACTTACCACTCCTTATTTGATTGTTGTGGAGGTTGTTTTTGTTGAGCTTGCAACTGCATTTGAGCACGAATCAGGAAGCTTGGGTCACGAGCACTTTCCACCGCTTCTAAGCGTCGGAACTCAGGGTCATCCTGATGCGTTTTCTCTGGTTGAGCTTGAGCCTGCATTGGCTGACCTTTCTGCTCATCCAGTTTCTCTTTTCCTTGTTTAGCGCGTTGCTGCTCGGCTTTCTGCTTTTCTTTTTTATTTTCAGATTCTTGCTGATTTTGTGACTGTTGTCCTTGCTCTTTCTTAGCCTCATTTTGAGACTTTTGTTGCTGTTGCTGTTGCTGTTGCTGTTGCTGTTGCTGTTGCTGTTGCTGTTGCTGTTGCTGTTGCTGTTGCTGTTGCTGTTGCTGTTGCTGTTGCTGT
>NZ_JAKRGG010000006.1:0-201290 GCF_022347645.1 Vibrio sp. MMH1-50 | reverse complement strand
AATTGGCAGAGCAGCGGATTCCAAATCCGCGTGTTGGGAGTTCGAATCTCTCCACCCCTGCCATATTTAAGGCTCTAGCAGAAATGCTAGAGCCTTTTTGGTATATGAAGGAAAGAGTACCAGTCTAGCTGGAAGAGTAGCAGATTCCCCTAATGCCTAAATAGTGCGTGTTGGGAGCTGAGCCGCCAGCCCGCTTGGTAGCAAGTCATATCGAATTTCCGGAGTGCCGGTCCAATCTACCCCTGCTACCTTGTAAAGCCTCAGCAGAAATGCTGGGGCTTTTTGCGTTTTTGTCTTTTCAGACTAACTCTGAGTGCTTGCTCGATAATTTACTCGAATCTGTTAGTTACCGACCTAGTTCTTCTGGGATCTTCTAAGTCTTCAACAGAAGTCCTGAAGCTTCTCCGCATCTTCGTTATTTAAAGTGAGTGTTGCCAGAAGCTAACGTGATAAGAGGTCGACTTCCTGTTATTATCGGCGCTGAATTCTAATAATTAGGAAGCAAGTCTATGCCACATCTTCGATTTAGAGCGGTCGAGCCACAAGCGGTTCAAGCGCTATCAAAACCACTTACTGACGAACTACAGCCTCTTATGGATTGCCCTCGCGAAGATTTTACGTTCGAATATATCTACAGTACATTTTTCAACGAAGGTGAAGTAAGTGCTGCTTATCCTTTTGTTGAAGTTTTATGGTTCGATCGCGGTCAAGAAACGCAGAACAAGGTTGCAAAAGCAATAACTCAACAAGTACGTGGTATTGTGGGTGAAGATATCGATGTTGCGGTAATTTTCTCTGCACTCTCTCCTAAAGGCTACTATGATAATGGTGACCACTATTAAGGAATGAGCGTGATGAAGCTGAGTCTTTCTTTTTGTTTAAGTTTTCTATTCTCAGCTTCTCTTTATGCAACTCCGTGGGAGCAGGTCTCTGGTCCCACAAATAACACTTCTTCCTCTATCGGCAGTTATGCCAATGGCTGTCTAGACGGCGCATCTCCACTTCCTTTGGATGGTATTGGTTACCAAGTGCTACGTAGCAAAACGAAGCGTTACTATGGGCACCCACATACGATCAGTTTCATTCAAGAACTAGCAAAAAAAATGAATCAAGATTTAAGCACAACGTTGTTGGTTGGTGACTTGTCATTGGCTCGTGGCGGGCGTTTCTCTTCTGGACATTCTAGTCATCAAACAGGTTTAGATATCGATATCTGGTTGCGTCTAGCCGATGAACCTTTGTCGTACAATGAGCTCCAGCTGCCTAAACCAATGAGCGTAGTTGATCTTAAAAAATATAAGATTTTGGAAAACCGTTGGGAAACTCGACACTTTGAACTGATTCGTAGCGCAGCGCAAAGTGAGGGTGTAGCTCGTATTTTTGTTCACCCGGTGATAAAAGAGCAACTTTGTAAGCAGGAAGGGGGAAAAGACAGGGGGTGGTTACGCAAAGTTCGCCCTTGGTGGGGGCATCATTATCACTTCCACGTTAGATTAAACTGTCCGGAGTCGAGTGCTAACTGCATCAACCAGGCTCCTCCTCCAGTGGGTGATGGTTGTGGAGCTGAACTTGCGAGTTGGCAACCTAAAGCTACGCCACCTCCCGTGGCTAAAAAGACAGTCAAAACTACGCCCAAGCCTAAGAAGAAAAAGATAATGCCTGCACAATGTCAGCCATTGCTTACTAAGAAGTAAAGGGTAATTCCTTCCTATCAAGCTGCGATTAAACCTACTAGGTATCTCCATTATGAAACTGGAGAAAGATCATTCTTTTGTCTACAGTGAATAATACCAGTATAAAAACTAACCTAATTAGTTTTGGTGGCATATTACAGAAATCTAAATTAAACAAAGGGTTATGTGGTTTTTCTTGTAGTTATAACTCTGGTTTTACAAAGATCTTTTCGTCGCGATTCTCTGGTTTCTTAGCAATATGTCTGTTGGTTGGTGAAAGACAAATGGCAACGCAGACAAGTGTATTGAGGTGGGTATGGAGACTTTCCCCATCTAAGAGTTAATCAAGGACAAAACCATGACTATGATTTGTGCAAAAGAATTTGCAGAGTGGTTAAGACACAGATTTAGCAGTGAGAATAAGGGAGTCTATCTGACTCGAGAGGATGTTAATCACCTGACAGGACGTCAGCGTCTTGACCCGGGATTTGTTAATGATGTGCATTACGAACTAATGCAATATGGGATGGCTTTCGTTACGGATACGAGTCGAGAGAATTTCTATTTGATACCTGTCTCACAAGCTGAAAATTGGCGTGAAAGGCTAGAGTATCATTTCGAGAAAGAGCTCTTCTGCAACATTATTCCTATCGAGAAATCAGGTTAAAAAAAGGTTCAACTTTGAGCGCAAAGTTGAACCTCTTTCAATTACGCTAGCCCTTGAATAATCACGAACTTCTCTAGCAATTGCTCTTCAGTCTCGACATGATTTGGGTCGGTAATAATGCACTTCGTAATTGGACACACCGACTGACATGTTGGTTTTTCGTAGTGACCTTTACACTCTGTACATAGAGCAGGGTCAATTTCGAAAATGCTGTCACCCATAGTAATTGCACCATTAGGGCACTCAGGGTCACACATGTCGCAGTTGATGCACTTATCGGTAATAAGTAGTGCCATGATTACTTACCAGTTGGGTTACGGGTATCCTGACCTGCATTTAAGTTACGCATCAACAGACCGTATTCCAGATCCATGTCTTCTGGAACCGGGATAAATACAAAGTGACCGTTACCTTTTGCGTCTTCAATTGATTCTGACTTACGGTTTTCCATCGCTTCTAGCGTGAAGATTACGTTGCCTTTTGGCGTCATTAGCTCAAGGCTGTCACCAACGATGAACTTGTTCTTCACTTCAACTTCTGCCATGTCACCGCGACGTTTGCCAGTGAATTCACCAACAAATTGTTGTGCGTCAGATACAGAGTAACCGTAATCGTAGTTCTGGTAGCTGTCGTGAGTGTGACGACGTAGGAAACCTTCTGTGTAGCCACGGTGAGCTAGGCTTTCTAGCGTACCCATTAGGCTCTCATCGAATGGACGACCAGCAACTGCGTCATCAATCGCTTTGCGGTAAACCTGAGCAGTACGTGCACAGTAGTAGAATGACTTGGTACGGCCCTCGATCTTCAATGAGTGAACACCCATCTTAGTTAGACGTTCTACGTGTTGGATTGCACGCAGGTCTTTCGAGTTCATTATGTAAGTACCGTGCTCGTCTTCGAACGCCGCCATTTTTTCTTCTGGACGGTGACTTTCAGAAAGCAATACCACTTCGTCAGTTGGTTTGCCGCGACCGATAGTGGTTTCAGGGCGTTCGTCAGCAACTTCGATTGCTTGAGCTTCGTTTGGATCGAACGCTTCAACAATTTGACCAGCGTCGTTTTCTTTGCCTTCCTCGACTTTATATTCCCAACGGCATGCGTTAGTGCAAGTACCTTGGTTAGGGTCACGCTTGTTGATGTAACCGGACAGTAGGCAGCGACCAGAGTAAGCCATGCATAGAGCACCGTGAACGAAAACTTCTAATTCAGTTTCAGGACAATGCTCGCGAATTTCTTCGATTTCTTCTAGAGAAAGCTCACGAGAAACGATCACGCGCTCAACACCGTTAGCAGCCCAGAATTTAACAGTTGCCCAGTTTACTGCGTTCGCCTGCACAGACAGGTGAATTGGCATTTCTGGGAACGCTTCGCGAATCATCATGATGAGACCTGGATCAGACATGATAAGTGCGTCTGGACCCATTTCTACCACTGGTTTAAGGTCACGGATGAAAGTTTTAAGCTTAGAGTTGTGCGGTTGGATGTTGCATACCACGTAAAGCTTTTTGCCTAGGGCATGCGCTTCGTTGATACCGATTTGTAGGTTTTCGTGGTTGAACTCGTTGTTACGTACGCGAAGGCTGTAGCGAGGTTGACCAGCGTATACTGCATCTGCGCCGTAGGCGAATGCGTAACGCATGTTTTTAAGGCTACCTGCTGGAGATAGTAGCTCTGGTACGAATGCTTTCTCTGTTGTCATTGCTCAATTCTCTTAATATCTGATCACAAGTCAGGCCAATTCCACCTCATGGAAATGGGGCGCAAATTTTACGTCAAAATGTGACCTGTGACTAGGAGAATTATGTTTTAGATAAACAAACGCCCTCAAAAAAAGTGAGGGCGTTATGGTTAATCTTTGTACGAAATTAAGCGTTAGGGTTTGGCAGACCGCCCAATGCTTCGTATAGATTTGGTAGGAAAGCGCTGAACTCGCCACACATTAGAGAGAAGTCTGCGTCGAAGCGAGCAGCCTGATCTTCGCGTGGGATATCATCGTTTTGGTCTTTTAGTTCATCAGAGAACTTCAGACGTTTGATGCCAGAATCTTCTGCCATGATGAATTCGATACGATCTTGCCAGTTCAGTGCTAGCTTAGTCACAACTTTGTCTGCAGCGATGTGGTTGCGGATTTCATCGGTTGTAAGCTCTTGCTTCTTACAACGAATCACGCCGCCTTCTTCTAGCACAGACTTAAGCTCTGCTTCGTCCATCATTGTGATGCCTTGTGGTGTATCACCAGTTTTTACCCATTCAGTTAGAGTTGTTTCGATCGCAACTTCTGGGATTGCTGGTACAACAGGCAGGCTACCCATTGTCTTACGTAGTAGTGCCAATACGTCTTCTGCTTTTTTGTAGCTGCTTGCATCAACAAGGATGAAGCCTTCTTTTGGCATAATCAGCACGTAAGTGTGGCTGCTACGGCTGAACGCACGTGGCAGGAGGTCCATTACGATGTCATCTTTCAGGTTGTCTTTCTCTTTCTTTTTAAGAGGACGACCTTCCTGTGCTTCCATTGCTTCTACTTTTGCATTTAGTGAGTCTTTGATCACTGAAGCAGGCAGCATTTTTTCTTCTTTCTTAGCGCAAATCAGAATGCGGTTTTCAGAAACGTGCGTCATCATGTCGCCATTTCTACCCATCGCGCTAACCCAGCCAAACTTTTGCTTATCTTGGCTTCCACAAGGGGTGAATCGGAACTCGGCTAGTTGAGTTTCCAGTTGATCGGCGTTGAAGTTAACCTCGCGGTTAACGCGGTATACCAGACAGTTTTTAAACCACATAAATCTTCTCTAGGCTTGATGACAAGGGACTAATCATAGGGAATTTTCCCGGCGTTGTCCTAATTGAATTGAAAAAGATCATGATGAATCTCAAAAGAAAGTTATATGAAAATTTGTTTTCAAAGGTCACAAAAGTGTCATAATTGGTAGTAATAATGCTTATGCATAGAGGGGCGCTTTGTCCTTTAAATTCATTAGCTCAACTAACATAAGGTTATTCAATTATGTCTAGAAGGATTCTGGTTGTTGAAGACGAAGCTCCGATTCGCGAAATGCTATGCTTCGTGCTTGAACAGAAAGGTTATCAAGCAGTAGAAGCAGAAGATTACGACTCTGCGGTAACCAAACTGGCTGAACCCTTCCCGGATTTAGTGCTACTAGACTGGATGCTACCAGGTGGCAGTGGTATTAACTTCATCAAACACATGAAGCGCGAAGAGTTAACTCGCAACATTCCCGTTGTGATGCTGACAGCTCGTGGTGAAGAAGAAGACAAAGTGCGCGGCTTAGAAGTTGGCGCGGATGACTACATCACCAAACCTTTCTCACCAAAAGAGTTGGTTGCTCGCCTTAAAGCCGTTATTCGCCGCGTAACACCGACTGCGCTCGAAGATGTGATTGATGTACAAGGTCTGAAGTTGGATCCTGTTTCTCACCGTGTGACCGCAAATGATGAAGCGGTTGATATGGGACCAACAGAGTTCAAAATGTTGCACTTCTTCATGACGCACCAAGAGCGTGTTTACAGTCGTGAACAACTACTAAACAATGTTTGGGGCACCAACGTGTATGTAGAAGACCGTACCGTTGATGTACATATTCGTCGTTTGCGTAAAGCGCTTGAGGCCGCAGGTCACGACAAACTCATCCAAACTGTTCGTGGCGCAGGATACCGTTTCTCGACGAAGGCATAACATCGCTAGCAGCTTATCAATACCATTTCTGGAGTAATGAGTGGTTGAAAGATTGACTTGGAAAAAGCTGGCCTGGGAGCTGGCTTTTTTTTACACCCCTTGGGTGATAATAGGTTGGATATTCGGTTATATGCCGTGGTTGCTTTTGGCGGCCACGGCTTTGCAGCTTGTATGGCATTTGCATAATCAGGTGCGCTTGTCGGCTTGGCTGTGGGATGAAAAGCGTCTTACGCCACCGTCAGGTAGTGGCAACTGGGAATCGTTATTCAACGGTTTATACCGATTGCAACAACGTCAGCGTCGTAAGCGTAAAGAGCTTACCAATTTGATTCGCCGTTTCCGTAATGGTGCTGAATCGCTGCCGGATGCGGTGGTGGTGTTTCGTGCTGAAGGTAACATCGTATGGTGTAACAAGCTCGCGCAACACCTTTTGGGTTTCCACTGGCCGGAAGATTCTGGGCAACCTATTTCTAACCTCATCCGTACTCCAGACTTTATTAAGTACATCAATAAACAAGACTTCTCAGAGCCGCTAGAAATGCGCTCACCATTGAATGTCGAGCGAATGTTGGAACTGCGTATCGTACCTTACACCGAAGGGGAACACCTGATGGTGGTGCGTGATGTGAGCCAACTTAAACAGCTTGAAGGTATGCGTCGTAACTTCTTCGCCAACGTATCTCATGAACTTCGTACACCGATGACGGTACTGCAAGGCTATCTTGAGATGACAGAAGATCCAGATATGATTGTTGGTCCAATGTGGACGAAAGCGCATGGGGTGATGACAGAGCAGCTCAACCGCATGAACAGCTTGGTTAATCAGCTTCTGACGCTGTCTAAGATTGAAGCGGCACCAATGCATGAGTTGGAAGATGTGGTCAATGTCCCTAGCATGTTAGAAGTGCTAGAAAAGGAAGCGGTAAGCCTAAGTGGTGATGATCAACATCAGTTGAAGTTCGACGTGGATTCTAGTCTGCGCGTGCTCGGCGATGATGACCAACTGCGTAGTGCTATCTCTAACTTGGTGTACAACGCGGTGAAATACACCCCACCTGGTGCACACATCAACGTTCGTTGGTATCAAACCGCACAAGGCGCTTGTCTAGAGGTTGAAGACAGCGGTGATGGTATTGAACCACAACACTTACATCGATTGACCGAGCGTTTCTATCGCGTCGATAAAGCCCGCTCACGAGATACCGGCGGCAGTGGTCTTGGCTTAGCCATCGTGAAGCACGCGTTGAGCCACCATGACTCTCATCTCGAAATTTACAGTGAAGTTGGTGTCGGCAGTAAGTTCTCCTTCATCCTACCAAGTCGTTTGGTGGTGAAGTAATGAGTGTCGTATCCAAAGCAATTAAGAAAATCACTCTAGCCACGTTAGTGCTTTCCAGCGTAGCTATTGCACAAGATAAACCGTTGCCGAATTATCAAAAGACGACTGGCATAGCAGGTAACTTATTGTCTGTCGGCTCAGATACGTTAGCAGGCATGACTACGCTTTGGGTGGAAGAGTTTAAATCTATCTACCCGAACATTAATGCTCAGGTACAAGCGTCTGGCTCATCGACTGCGCCACCGGCGTTAACAGAACAAACTGCGCAATTCGGTCCAATGAGTCGCTCAATGCGTATGCGTGAGATCGAAGCATTTGAGCGGGTGCATGGTTACAAACCAACGGCGCTTCGTGTTGCGATTGATGCGATTGGTATTTTTGTGCACCAAGATAATCCAATCAAAGGGCTTAATTTCCATCAGTTGGATGCGATGTTCTCAGCGACTTTACGCTGCGGCGAAAGTGAGTTCATCACCAACTGGCGTGAGTTAGGCATCAAAGCTGAGTGGGCAAAACGTAACTTGCAGCTGTTCGGGCGTAACTCAGTATCAGGTACGTACGGTTATTTTAAAAGTAATGCCTTGTGCGGCGGCGATTTTAAAACTCGTGTGAACGAGCAACCGGGATCTGCCTCAGTGGTGCAGTCTGTGGCATCAACGATCAGTGGTGTAGGTTATTCAGGCGTAGGCTATCGCGTGGCGGGTGTTCGCTTAGTCCCAATTGCGAAAACAGGCACAGATTATGTTAGCCCAGTACGTGAAAATATCATTTCAGGTAAGTACCCACTATCACGTTATCTTTATGTATACGTGAATAAACATCCTGATTACCCGCTAAGCCCAATTGAAGCTGAGTTCATTCGCTTTATGTTCTCTGCCCAAGGGCAAGCACTGGTTGCGAAAGACGGTTATGTTCCGATTACTGCCGATTTCGCTGCAGAGGAATTAAAAAAGGTCGGTTTATAAGCCGACCTTTTTCTTTATCTCATTGAGTTCGTAGTTAGAAGTTCAATGTCCATCCTGCGCTTTCCCAGCGTTGCTGTTCTTCCTGCAAATCTGCATCGAGCAGTTTGTTATTCTCCAACCAATCTTCCTCTGCGCAGGTAAGTACCCACTTATCTTCTTCTATCGATAATGTCAGCTCTGGTAGCGGGTCATCATTGCGTTGACCGTTGACCACAATCGCTAGACGCAGAATCTTAATTAAGTTGATGATGTCACTCTCTTTGTAGAGGTTAAACTCTGGGAACTCATTCAACTTGAGGGATTTACGTTGGAAGCGAGCTAAAGTCGCCAATACCAATTGCTGCTCGCGGTTAAAGCCGGGTAAGTTGGAGTGCAGCAGAATGTAGAATGAGTGACGATGGAAACCGCGCAGACTGATACTCAAGCCGACTTCATGCAGCAAAGCCGCCCATTCCAGTAAATCAAACAACTCACTTTTCTTCTTGATACCTAGTTCAGAACGAACATTGCACAGCATCTCTCTTGCATGACCTTTTACGCGTGCAGCGTGTTCGATATCAACGCGATGTTGTTTTGCTAGGTTTTCTGTGGTGCGCATACGAATATCAGAACGAGCGAAGCGTTCTTCCATCTCGTAGAGCAGGCCTTCACGTAATGCACCATCCGAGAAGAACATCTGGTTGATTTTTAGTGATTGGAAGATGGCAGATAAAATGGCTACACCAGCGGCAAAGACTGGCTTACGTTCGTCGGTCAGACCAACTAGTTCAATATCATCAATGGACTCAAATTCGCATAATGTGTCGATGAGCTTACCCAAACGCTTGTTGGTGATCAGCCCATCTTCATGACCTAAACCTATCAAGACTTCGCGAATCGCTTTAATAGTACCTGAAGAGCCGAGAGCAATATCCCAGCCTTTCTTACGGTATTTTGCAGCAATGGATTCCATGCGCTGCTCTGCGGCGAGAATCGCTTTGCTGAAGTTCTTGCGCGACAGTTTGCCATTATTGAAGAACTGCTCGGTAAAACTCACACAGCCCATTTGCTTACTGTTGAGAAGCTCTGGCTCAAACTCTTGACCTATGATCATCTCGGTACTGCCGCCACCGATATCGACGACCAGTTTGGAGTTAGACTCCGCTTGAGTGTGCGCTACGCCGAGGTAGATGAGGCGAGCTTCCTCTTCGCCCGGAATGATTTCAATTGGAAAAGGCAGCACCTCTTTGGCTCGTTTTATAAAGAGGTGGGCATTGTTAGCGCGCCTTAAAGTGTGGGTGGCTGCAATTCTAACGTTTGAAGCTTCAAAGCCTTGCAAGCGTTCGGCGAACATTGCGAGGCACTCAAGACCTCGCTCCATTGCAGCATGGCTTAGGTTGAGCTCTGAATCGAGTCCGGCAGCTAAGCGCACTCGCTGTTTATGGCGGCTGACTAATTGCAGGTCACTTCCAACAACTTTCGCCACCACCATATGGAAGCTGTTCGACCCAAGGTCAATGGCTGCAATATGGCGTACATCTTGTTCAAGTATTTGAGGCATCTGCTTTTTGTTTTCTTGTTTGCTTCTCTATATTTTTAAGATAGTCGTAGATGGAAACTTGTGAGCGAACTTTTTTACGATTACCTCGCGGTACGTAGCTGTTGCTCATCTCTTTATCTATCAAACGAGCCTTTACTGTATCGGTAAAGTGAATGTTAGTTATATCAATAATTCGCTGTTTCAAACGTGGATCACGAACCGGAGCGGCAACTTCAATACGATGATCGATATTTCGCGTCATCCAGTCCGCTGATGAGATATAAACCTGCGGGTCGCCATCATTGTGGGTGATCACGACACGAGGGTGTTCAAGGAAGCGGTCCACAATACTGATGATGCGAATGTTCTCGCTCACGCCTTCAATACCCGGGACGAGTGAACACATACCGCGGATGATCATATTAATTTTCACCCCAGCATTGCTTGCTCCATAAAGTTTATTGACGATGCCTTTGTCGACTAAGTTATTCACTTTGATCGTCAGTGCTGCTTTCTTGCCGGCTTTGGCGTTGGCAATCTCCCCATCAATCAGACGGTAGAGTTGTTTACGCGAATTGCGTGGTGAAACGATGAGGTGATTAAACCTGACTGGACGATATGGGTTCTCGATATAGCCAAAGACGTTACGAACCTCATTGGTAATTTCTTGATCTGCAGTTAGCAACGCGAAGTCGGTGTAGATGCGTGCGGTTTTCTCGTGGAAGTTGCCTGTACCGATATGCGCATAACGTACGATTTCGCCTTCTTCGCGGCGGCTAATCAGGAGCAGTTTTGAGTGAATTTTCAAACCCGGCGCACCAAAGATAACGTGCACGCCTGCATCGGTGAGTACCTTTGACCACTCGATATTAGCTTCTTCATCGAATCGGGCTTGCAGTTCAACCACCACAGTTACGCTTTTGCCATTGTGTACCGCATCGATTAATGAGTTCATCAAGCGCGAATCTTTGGCTACGCGGTAAATGTTAATCTTGATCGCCAACACTTTAGGATCGAAGGAAGCTTGGCGAACCAGTTCAGAGATGTGATCAAAGGTGTGATAAGGGTAGTAAAGCAAAATGTCTTTGGCTTTGATCGCATCGAAACTGTTGGCGTAGCCTTCGAAGTCGGCACACTTCATCGGTGGCATAGGTTTGTTTTCTAGGTACTCACGACCAACATTTGGGAATCCAATGAAGTCTTTAAAGTTGTGGTAACGACCACCGGGAATCAAACTGTCGTAGTTAGAGATTTGCAGTTTGCTGCACAAGAAATCGAGCATCTCTTGCGGCATTTCACGTTCATAAACAAAGCGCACAGGCATGGCAGTTAAGCGTTGGTTCACTCCTTCAGACATCTGTTCGAGCAAGCTGTATTCGATCTCTAGGCGCAAATCGTATTCGGCATCGCGGGTCATCTTCATCGCGTAGCCATTTAGCTCGTCATAATCGAAGAAGCCTTTAAACAGCTCATCCAGACAGTAACGGATGATGTTGTCGAGCAGAATGATGGTCTTGCGACGTTTGCCTTTTTGCTCCGGAACCATAACAAAGCGGGGTAGGTGGTCAGTTGGGATTTCGAGTAAAGCGTATTGGGAATGATCGTCTTTGCGCAGATCGACGGTAATGTAGGCGTATTCGTCTTTTAGAAACTGCAACACATCGATGTCATCTTTAATCAAAAGCGGAGTGATGTGTGGCATGACTTCTTTGCGAAAGTACTTGGTGATCCAGCGTTTTTGCGTGTCGTCCAGTTGATTTTCATTAACCAAGAAAATGCGGCGTCGCGCCATTTCTCGGATCAAGTCACCGTACAGTTCGTCAAATTGTTCGTTCAGCCTCAATGCTTTGGTTTGCATCTTAGTTAACAAGTGCTTAGAGTTATCGCTTCCACCTCGTTCTTGGCTGATCAAGATCCGACGTTTTACGTCTGCAAAGCGAACCTTGTAGAACTCATCTAAGTTATTGGAAAAGATCCCCAGAAAGCGAATACGTTCGATTAGGGGGACGGTTTTATCAGCGGCTTCTTGTAATACTCTCTCGTTAAAAGACAACCAACTAAGTTCTTTTTCTATATAGAGTTTTTCTGCGCTCATAACCTTACCTAGCCTAAAATGAAGTAAATCCGCACTCATCTGTGGGATAAAAAAAGATGAGCCTGAACATTATGAGGTTTACGTTACAGATTTATTTCATAACACGGTCTGCATAAGAGTTGTATTCTTTTCAGTTGTTTAATGTGATCTGTAATATAATTGTCATCTTAACGACATATTCTAGTACTAAGTCAAAAAGGGTAGAGAGATCAATGGCACAAGCCGAGTTTTCATTGCAGGAAAAAGATAAAAAACGATTGATCAAAGATCGTTTGGTTCGATTTGCAGTGACATCCGGTGGTGTAGGCGTTCTTGCTGCTCTCGTGTTGATCTTCGTTTACCTTGCAATGGTGATCATTCCTCTGTTTTCTGATGCAGAGATCGAAACCAATTATGCCGCTCGTGCCACCCAAAGCGGGAAGCCACTCGCAATTTCCGTTGATGATTACTCTCAAATCGGTCTGGTGTTAACCCAATCCGGTGAAGTGCGCTTTCTTCCTCTCGATGATTCCAGCAAACCAGCGCTGTACACTCAGCAGATAGCCAACAACCCAGTGGCATTTTCTCAGTCTGCGCCGGGATTAGGTTGGTATGGTTTGGTTGATGACCAAGGCAAAGCGCACATCTTCAAACCGGAATTTAACGCAACACTGCGCGAAAACACTCGCCCACCAGAAGTAGTGCCGTTTCGCACTTCAATGGATATGCAACTGACAGATGCATCCGATCCTGTTAAGAAGTTTGTTTTTAGTGCTTCTACGCAAACGCCAACCCTTGTTTGGCAAACACAAAGCGGCGTAATAAAAGCGCGTTGGCAAGTTCCTCAACTATTAGATGCATCACCTGTTACCCATGATTACACCTTCTCTTCAGGTTTTGATGCGCCAGACCAAATGTTGCTGACGCCAGATGGCAATAACCTTTACTTGCGCAATGGTTCAGAGCTGATTGTCTTGGTGAAAGGTGACAATAAGTTCTCAGTGCGTGAAGTGATCGATCTGACTCAGGGGGATAAAAAGCACTCTGTGAGAACGATGGATTTGTTGGCTGGGGCGTATTCTCTGCTTGTTACGCATAACGATGGTCGTGTATCGCAATGGTTTGATACGTTGCAGGGCGACCAGCGAACTTTGACTCACATTCGTGACTTTAAGTTGGCGTCTGAGCTGAAGTATTTACTTCCCGATTCACACCGCAAAGGTTTCTACAGCTTTTACACCAACGGTACGTTGCAAAGCCACTACACCACCAGTGAGAAGTTGGTGTTGTTTAAACGTGCCTACAAACAAGCGCCAGTGATGGCAGGAATGTCGAATAACGAGCGCTACTTGATCACATGGCAAAACGACGAATTAAATGTCGCGTTTGTTGATAACCCGTACCCAGAAGTCTCTCTGTCCTCCTTATGGCAAAAGGTTTGGTATGAAGGTTACCCAGAGCCCGAATTTGTGTGGCAATCTACCTCAGCCAGTGATGACTTCGAGGCGAAATTCAGCTTAGTGCCAATTGCGTTTGGTACCATCAAGGCGGCAATGTTTGCAATGTTGTTCTCGGTACCACTGGCTGTACTGGGCGCAATTTATACCGCTTACTTTATGTCACCACGTATGCGCCGTGTGGTGAAGCCATCCATCGAGTTAATGGAAGCTTTGCCTACCGTTATCATCGGTTTCCTTGCCGGACTTTGGTTCGCCCCGATTGTGGAAGACCATTTGATTACTGTTGTGGTGATGCTGTTTGTTCTTCCATTGAGCACCATGGTGATGGGCGGTCTATGGGCGCTGATTCCACAGCCGATACGTAATCGCCTGCCAAACGGATGGCATGCTTTGGTCTTAATGCCTTTGATTTTGCTGTTGATCGGTTTGGGTGTGTGGGTATCACCAATGCTTGAACAAGCCTTCTTTGGCGGGGACATGCGTTTGTTCCTAACTGACCATGGCATTGGCTTTGATCAACGTAACGCGCTGGTGGTTGGCTTGGCGATGGGCTTTGCGGTTATTCCAACGATTTTCACCATTGCCGAAGATGCGATTTTCTCTGTGCCGAAACACTTATCGGATGGTTCATTAGCACTTGGCGCGACGCCATGGCAAACCCTGATTTATGTGGTTCTGTTAACAGCCAGTCCGGGGATCTTCTCGGCAATCATGATGGGACTTGGGCGTGCTGTGGGCGAAACCATGATTGTATTAATGGCGACAGGTAATACGCCATTAATGGATTGGAACGTGCTAGAAGGCTTGCGTAGCTTGTCGGCGACCATTGCGGTTGAATTGCCAGAATCGGAAGTGGGCAGTTCGCATTATCGATTGTTGTTCCTATCGGCATTAATTTTGTTTGTCTTCACCTTTGCGGTGAACGCCTTGGCGGAATGGGTTCGTCAAAGACTAAGAGATAAATATCGTGCGTTGTAATCAGTTAACGAAAGAGCGAGTAATAGCGTGTTAAATTGGATTCGTTCTGGCGCACCTTGGATTTGGTTAACCGGGGGAGCGGTAAGCATCAGTCTGCTTTCTGTCCTCGGTTTATTGCTATTGATTGGCTGGAAGGGGCTTACTTACTTCTGGCCTGCGCCACTTTATCAATGGAATGTTGCTGCGCTGACTCCGGTGCAGGGCGAAGTGCTGCATGAAAATTCGATTCTGGTTGGTCAGGTTTACGAGCGCAGCTTTGTGCCAAGAAGTTACCTACCAGAAGAAGCGGCGAATAAACTCGCGGATGACGAAGAGTTTGCGACGCGCCTAAACATCAAAATTGCCAACCGTGAATTGTACCCAGCGGACTTTATTTCTGTGTTGAGAATGCAGTTGGATGATCCAACTACGCCGGGCGAATGGGCAGTGATTGAACGCAGCAGCGGTGGCTACTTCTTCGGTAAGTTTGTGGCCTTCCAAGATGGTAACACGCGTTACGAAAATGACATTCAAAAGCTTTTGGATCAAAAGCTCGATGATGCCGAAACCTTGCATCACGAAATCGACATGCTGGTGGATGACCAAGTAAAAGACTTGGGATGGCAGTTAGAGCAGCTTCGCTTAGATAAACGTAAGCACGAGCTTAACGACACCATCACTGAAGAGTTTTTAGCAAACAACAGCAAGCGTAAGGCAGAAATTGAAGCAGAGTTAGCCAAGCTAGACATGCAACTTGACGGGCTGCGCTTAGGCTTCTCTGATTATGCGCTGATTGTCGAAGACATGACTGGGGCTCAAGTTTCGATTCCATTAGAAGACATTTTGGACTACTGGTATCCAAACCAAATGTCACTGCCTGAAAAGGTTACCCATTGGGGAAAACAGGTTTGGAAGTTCTTATCCGAAGACCCTCGCGAATCGAACTCTGAAGGTGGGGTTTTCCCAGCGATTTTCGGTACGGTTTTCTTGGTTATCATCATGTCGATCATCGTGATGCCATTAGGTGTGGTTGCGGCGATTTATTTGCATGAATATGCCAAGAATAATGCCCTAACTCGGGTGATCCGTATTGCGGTGATTAACCTTGCAGGTGTTCCTTCTATCGTTTACGGCGTATTTGGTTTGGGCTTTTTTGTTTATACCATTGGTGCCTCAATCGATAACCTGTTTTATGCCGAGCGATTACCCGCTCCAACCTTTGGTACGCCGGGCTTGTTGTGGTCTGCACTGACGCTAGCGGTCTTGACGCTACCGGTGGTGATTGTTACCACAGAAGAAGGTTTAACCCGTATTCCTAGTTCAGTTCGCCATGGCTCGTTAGCCTTGGGTGCAACGCAGTTCGAAACGCTTTGGCGTGTGGTTTTGCCTATGGCAACCCCTGCGATAATCACTGGTTTGATTCTCGCAATTGCTCGGGCTGCGGGGGAAGTGGCGCCATTGATGTTGGTGGGGGTCGTGAAGTTAGCTTCTAGCTTGCCAGTGGATGGGCAATTCCCTTACGTGCATTTGGATAGAAAGTTCATGCACTTAGGTTTCCACATTTACGATGTTGGATTCCAGACTTCGAATATCGAAGCTGCGCGTCCGTTGGTTTACGCGACTTCCTTCTTACTCGTGACGGTTATTGTCGGACTAAACTTAACAGCAATCAGTATTCGTAATAATCTGCGAGAGAAATACCGAACTTTAGGACAAGATTAAGCATGTTTAACTTTGATAATACATTAGGTTATGAGCCGCCATTGGATGTGCACAACCTGACGGATGAACAAACGGCTATCTCGATTGAGAACCTTAATCTTTTCTATGGTCAGACTCAGGCGTTGCATGATATCTCCATGCGCATCCCAAAAGGACGCGTAACCGCATTCATCGGACCGTCCGGTTGTGGTAAATCTACATTGCTGCGCTGTATCAACCGCATGAACGATTTAGTCGAAGGTTGTAAGGTGACGGGGAAAGTACGCTTGCACGGTAAGAATGTGTACAACCCAAGTGTGGATGTTGCCACGCTGCGCCGCCGAGTAGGCATGGTATTCCAGCGCCCAAACCCATTCCCTAAGTCAATTTACGAAAATGTGGTTTACGGTCTTCGTCTACAAGGGGTGAAGAACAGTCGCATGCTAGACGATGCGGTCGAGCGTTCACTACGTTCTGCGGCATTGTGGGATGAAGTAAAAGACCGTTTACATGAAAACGCATTTGGACTTTCTGGTGGCCAGCAGCAGCGTTTGGTGATTGCACGCGCCGTTGCGATTGAGCCAGAAGTACTATTATTGGATGAACCGACATCGGCGTTGGATCCAATCTCAACTTTAACTATTGAAGAGCTTATCAACGAGCTCAAGACTCAATATACTGTGGTTATCGTTACCCATAACATGCAGCAAGCGGCGCGCGTCAGTGACCACACTGCGTTCATTCATATGGGTAAGTTGATTGAATACTCGGATGCGGATTCGATCTTCACCTCTCCAATGAAGAAACAAACCGAAGATTACATTACCGGTCGTTACGGTTAAGCCGCGACCTTTCAAGGATTAAAAGGAAAGCCATGCACTTTGGACGTCACATCTCAGGACAATTTAACGTAGAGCTAGAATCGATTCGTACCCATGTACTCACCATGGGAGGCTTGGTAGAACAGCAGTTGTCGTATGCTATTCAAGCCTTGCACAAGGAAGACATCGAACTGGCGCGTAAAGTTGTGCGTGATGATCACAAAGTTAATGCGATGGAAGTGTCGATTGATGACGCTTGTACTCGCATCATTGCTAAGCGTCAGCCTACAGCAAAAGACTTACGCTTGATCATGGCTATCATTAAGACCATCACAGATCTTGAGCGCATTGGTGATGTTGCAACACGTATTGCCTATGTGGCGATTGAAAGCCCATCATCGAAAGAGCGCCAATTCCAAGTCTCGTTAGAGCCTTTATGTCGTCAAGCAATCCAAATGTTACACCAAGTGCTCGATGCGTTTGCTCGTATGGATGTCGAAGCCGCAGCAGAAGTACACAAGCTTGATGATAAGTTGGATGCGGAATACGAAGCGGTGATTCGTCAGTTGATGACTTACATGATGGAAGACCCGAAAAACATTCCACATATTCTGCAAGTGATGTGGTCGGCGCGAGCCATTGAACGCGTGGGTGACCGTTGCCAAAATATCTGTGAATACATTATCTACTTCGTGAAAGGAAAAGATGTACGCCATCTAGGTGATCAAAGCATCGATGACGTACTGAAGTAAGTCTTAGAGGCGCAAACCAAAGCCTAGAGAAAAGTTAATGGCAGTGTCTGTGTAGGTGTGTGTTTTATCGTTCATGAAAACGTCTAAATCCGCACCTGCTCGAACTGATAATATTGGGTTAACTTGATATACGTAAGCGCCACCAATACTCAATCCGTTCGCATCTCTTCGTTCATTGCGATATGTTCCATCGTACTGCGCTAATCCTAAGCTCGCTTGAAATCCCATCTGTGGTTGATGACCAAATAAGTGTTGAAAGCCAATACGGTAGGCGTCAATGGTTTCATCATAATTACCGCTCTTATAAGTAATCTGAGAGTAATCAAAATACAGCGCATCAAAGCCCGCAATATCGGTCGCCCCCAATTGGATACCTGCCCCTCGAAATGAGCCAATCTTAACTTCTGGAGAGACATAAATACCTGAAGCTTGGACACTAATAGGAGCGAGAATAAGGGCAGCGAGAAAGAATTTGCGTTTCATAGAGTTACCTAAATAAAAGCCTTCCTTGGCTATGAACTTATTGAGTGCAGTTTTTACTTAAAGCTAATTTGAACACCAACGCCGCCAGCAACGTCAGATGAAGAATATTTGCCTGATGATTCATAGTGGAATGTGCCCGACAGGCTTACTTGATCACTTAGACCGTACGCACCACCAATCGCTACTGCTTCTTTACTACCAGAAAAACCCACACCGGCACCGATTGCCAGTTCACCATTGGTTGCATAAGGGCGAGCGTTGGTGACTGCGTGTAGACTTGCGCGAATACCATCCATTTGTTCTGCTTGTTGGTTTAAGCGGTAGTCGTATTCTGCGGCTAAGCCTTCTAAGTGGTTCAGGCGGTCATCCGTCGGGTTATTTTCAATAGGGTTTGATGGCAGTTGCGGTGTTGGACGCTCTGGGACTTCAGGAATACCGTTGTCTGGTTCAGGAAGCGTTGGGTGCTCTGGTGCAGCTTCGATTGGTGGTGTTGGTGATTGATCTGGATGTGGACGATCTGGCACTCCAGGAACACCGTTATCAACTTCTGGTAGAACAGGTTGCTCTGGCACACCTTGAATTGGGTTGGTTGGAATGCCTGGGTGTGGACGATCCGGGATAACAGCTGCAATTGAGCTGAAAGAAGCAAGAAGGGTGCAAGCAGCGGTAAGCTTTACAATTTTTTTAGTCATGTCTGAACTCTCAATAAGTAAACGAGGGACAGCATCCTTACTGTAAGCAATCGCTTTTTGTCATTTCCCTTAAAAGCAGGGCTATCTTATTGAGAAGTATGATTTATGACTAAATGGCTATCGTTATCTCAGTGATAATTAAATCTTATCACCCTGTAATTTTAGACCTTGTTGAATAAGCTCTGTTAACCATTTTACTAGTGGGTTATTCCGGTTTCTCACATGCATATGAGCGTGAATAGACTTCATTTGTGGTTGACCATCAATCGTGACATCAACGGCTCTTAATCCCGGAAATTGCTCTACCGGAAGTAAATTGGAGTGAGGTAAATACATGTCGGTGTGTTTGACGACATCAAGTATTGCAGAGACCATTTCTGAGCGAAAGCCAATGCTGTGTTCAATGCCCATTTCGGTAAGAAGCTCAGATGCGTAACTGAACTTGTCGTTCCAACCTGGGGAAATCAAAGAAGCAATTGGGTATCCGCCAAGATCATGTGGCTCAACATGAGTCTTGGTGATTGGGTGATCTTCACGGACAAAAATACGCCCTTTCAAATCCAGTAGCTTCGGCGTGTAGATCTCTTTATTGGTCAGAAGTAACTCGTAATTTACTCCCATCAGTGTTTCACCTTTCAAGATCTCATCAACCGTGCTGTTCGACCAACCAACTAATTCAAGTTGAGCATTAGGTGCTAACGCTCTCATTTGTTCGAAGAGGAAACCGGGCAAGCAAGTCATTGTGATTGGTGCCAGTGCAATTCGAATTTTGTTGTCCACTTCGGCAGGATCAAACTGATGAGAGCGATTAACTGCGGCAGCTAAACCATCGAGATGGGGGGTAATATCATTGGCAAGAGATTCGGCGAACGGTGTCGGTTCAAGACCAGTTTTGACCTTCACAAACAGCTCATCATCGAAGTGATTACGTAGCTTTTGTAATGCCTGACTGATCGCTGGCTGAGAGACAAACAAGCGCTGTGATGCTTTACGCATGTTTCGCTCTTGCATCAAAACCATAAAGGTCTTGAGCAGATTCAGGTCAAGGGTGTGAAACAGGTCTTTCGCCATGATACATCTCTAATATTTATCAGGAACGAAGGTTTGATCGTCGATAGGCGCACGGACATAACCTTCTTTATTCAACTCTGGCAATTCGATAACTGGATGCTCAAGTTCTTCGTATTCGACTTGACTAAGCAGATGGCTGATACAGTTCAATCGAGCTTTCTTTTTATCATCAGAAGGGACTACCCACCAAGGACAGTTTTTCGTATCTGTGTAGGCAAACATCTTATCTTTTGCCTCTGAATATTCTGCCCAGCGATTGCGTGATTCCAAATCCATTGGGCTGAACTTCCAGCGTTTAATCGGGGTGTTGATGCGTTCTAGAAAGCGCTTTTCTTGCTCTTCATCGGAGACCGAAAACCAGTACTTAATTAAGATGATGCCAGAGCGCTGAAGCATGCGTTCAAACTCCGGGCAAGAACGGAGAAACTCTTCATATTGATCTGGGGTACAAAAGCCCATGACTTTCTCTACGCCGGCACGGTTGTACCAACTGCGGTCAAACAGTACGATTTCTCCAGCAGCAGGCAGATGTGCCACATAACGCTGGAAGTACCATTGTGTTTTTTCTTTCTCTGTTGGGGCGGGAAGGGCTGCGATACGGCAGACACGAGGGTTGAGTTTTTCAGTGATGCGTTTGATGGTGCCACCTTTGCCAGCGGCGTCACGTCCTTCAAAAAGTACCACGACTTTAAGCCCTTTGTGTTTGACCCACTCTTGGAGCTTAACCAACTCAATTTGCAGTTGTTCTAGTGCTTCTTCGTATTCCTTTTTCTTCAGTTTCGCCATGTTTCCTCCCGTCCTTAGTTATCAATATGTTAGCACTCAATAACCAAAGACGGGATTTGAAAGCTCTTAATTGAGAGCTGTTACCATGTTCGCGATAGCATCGGTGTTGGTGACTGGAATCGAAAAATCATCTATATCGGCAGCGCCCATTTTGCTTTGCTCGGCAATAAAGGTCATGTGACTTGGGCGAGTTGTCTTGCCAGATAAATGCACTTCAGTGACTTTGGCTTGTTCAACGATCTGACCAACATTGTCCGCATTCACACCGGCGCCCGCCATGATCGCAATGCGTCCTTGTGCTTGTTCAACTAAGGTTTTAAGCACATCGATACCTTGCGGTGCCGAAGGCGCAAGACCGGAGGTTAAAATACGTTCACAACCTAAGCTGATCACTTCTTCTAACGCTTTTTCAGCGTCGCGACACTGGTCAAAGGCACGATGGAAGGTCACGCCTAAGCCAAGCGCTTGAGCAAATTCACACAGCGCAGTTGCGTACGGCATATGAATGTTGCCGTCTTGAGTGAGCACGCCGAGTACGACACCATTCAAGCCTGCTTGTTTAGCGGCTTCAATATCCCAACGCATCATTTCGATTTCTTCCTCACTGTAGAAGAAGTCGCCTTGGCGAGGGCGAATCATCGCGTAAACCGGAATAGTAGAGCGTTTAGCGGCTTGCTGCATAAAGCCATAGCTTGGGGTTAAGCCACCCAAAGCAAGTGAAGAGCAGAGTTCGATGCGGGTTGCTCCACCGGCAATCGCGTTGTGGAGAGATTCAATGTTATCAATACAGACTTCAAGTTGAGTGTTCACTAGGTTGTCCTGAATTATTGTAATTACAGCAAATACTAGCAGGACAAAAGGGGAGAATCTGTACTGAGACGGAGGGAAATAGAGGTAAACTTTTTGCGTGATGCTTGCCTCTTTTGCTTTTCAAAAATGCAGATAAAAAGAAAGCCCAGAGTGAACTCTGGGCTTTTTTATGACTTTACTTAGACTGATTGGCGTTTGCGGTTTTTCCGCTATAGCTTTTTGCTTTATATATACATCCAACCAACACGCCCGTTGAGCTTGGGCTATGTAGTCTATTACTTGCTTAGGTCGTCTGCGTGCTCAGATAGGAACGCTGCAACACCTTTTGGAGATGCGTCCATACCTGCTTTACCTTCTTCCCATTGTGCAGGACATACTTCGCCGTGCTTCTGGTGGAAGTTTAGTGCATCAACCATGCGTAGCATTTCGTCGATGTTACGACCTAGTGGTAGATCGTTAACTACTTGGTGACGTACAAGACCTTCTTCGTCGATTAGGAAAGAACCACGGAAAGCAACGCCTGCTTCTGGGTGCTCTACATCGTACGCTTTACAGATTTCGTGTTTAACGTCAGCAACTAGAGGGTATTTAACTTGACCGATACCGCCATCTTCGATAGCAGTGTTACGCCATGCGTTGTGAGAGAACTGAGAATCGATAGAAACACCGATTACTTCAACACCTTTAGCTTGGAAATCAGCTAGACGGTTGTCGAATGCGATTAGCTCAGATGGGCAAACGAAAGTGAAATCTAGTGGGTAGAAGAATACTACTGCTTTCTTACCTTTAGTGAATTCTGCAAAGTTGAAGTTTTCAACGATTTCGCCGTTACCTAGAACAGCTGCTGCAGTAAAGTCAGGGGCTTGACGACCTACTAGTACCATTTTTTTGCTCCTAAAAAATTTGGTTTGATCCAAACCTACATTCAGTTATTTAGGTTTGGTCCTTGTTTGTGCGAGACAAACTATAGTACAGATTGTAGTATTGAAAAAAGCGAAATAAATAGATTGAGTTCATCGAAAAAAGCGATAATAACGAAACTATTATCTCGATCACTGGAACAGCAATAGATACAAATAGAATTATGAATAAATGGCCTAGCTTGAAGCAGTTACACTATTTGGTCACTCTGCATGAAACTCGACATTTTAGTGATGCTGCTGAGCGTTGTTTTGTCAGTCAATCTACCTTAAGTAAAGGCATCCAAAACCTTGAAGAGTTGATTGGTTGCCCGCTTTATGAAAAGAAAGATAAAAAAAGCCCATTAGTTTTCACCCAAGCTGGTGAGATGGTGGTGCAACATGGTCGAGAACTGCTCGCTAAAGGGCAAGATCTTGTTGAGCTGGGGCGTCTATGCCAAGGCGATGATATGGAAGGGCAGCTAAAAGTAGGTTGTATTCCGACCATTGCTCCTTTCTTATTGTGCGACCTTGTTCAGGAGGTGAACTACCGCTTCCCTCAATTAAACCTTCTATTAAGAGAAGACACGACGACTAACTTGCTGCAAGCACTTCGCCACGGTGAGTTGGACGTGTTGATTCTGGCTCTGCCTGTAGAGATAGAAGGAATGGAAAGCCGAGTAGTGGGACAAGACCCGTTCCGCATGGTGATCAGTGCCAATCAAGCGGATTCCGTTCCTGTGCCGATCCGTTATGCAGACTTGCCAGATGAATCCGTCTTCTTATTAGAGAAAGAGCACTGTCTTACAGAGCACGCGGTTTCAGCATGTAAGTTGACGGACAAAGAGAAGATCAACCCATTCACCGCAACCAGTCTTCATACATTGGTGCAAATGGTGGCGAATGGTCTGGGCACCACGTTTATCCCGCAAATGGCGATTGATCATGGTTTGCTACACAACCAGAACTTAGTGGTGATCGACCCTCCTGGTCAGCAAGCGTATCGCGATATTGGTTTGGTTTGGCGTCCGAGTTCGTCACGATCAAACACTTTCAATCAATTGGCAGAAGTCGTCTCTGAACTGCTTTAGCTATTAGTATTAGCCTGCTACTCCCGATCTAATATCAAAAAGCGCACTAGAAATAGTGCGCTTTTTAGCATTTTATTCTGTGCGTGAACTTTGACTTGTAAAATTTTACAGATGAACTTTCATGAAGCTTTCATAAAATAGTGAAATTTCACAATGTTAATTTTACACAACTGCCTGTGTAACGCGTTTAAGTCGCGTTTAATTTCCTCTTCCTAGCCCTTGTGAATACAAGGATTTTTCTCCTGCCTCACTATTCATACGCTTGTTTGAATTCAAAAATAACCTGTAAATTTGATGTAATTTAATTACGTAATAACTTACAAATTGAACTCAAAAATCAAACACTTGTTTGATACCGAATAAAACTTTGAATTTAACGTTTTGTTTACTTGAGGGGTTTCGCTTAAACCTTTGTTGGGTTAGCTTAATTAAAGGCTTGTAAGACTTATGTCTAGATTGAAAAAGCAATTCAGGTTGCGCAAGGTATAGACACAACGAAACGAAGTGGACACCAAATCTAAGGATCTAATTTGTTGTTCATAACTTACAAATGTAGCTTTAGGCTGACTGCCCAAGATGGATAAAGCACGTTAAGGATGAATGATTATGCTTGCTCAGACAGAACAAAAAACACAACAACTAAAGCAAACCCAAGGCATGCTTGAGGTGAATGGAGTCGTTGCTCCTGAACATCAAGCAATTTTCCCTGTTGAAGCCCAAACCTTTTTATCTCTACTGTGTGAAAAATTTGCCGGACGTGTTGAACAGTTACTGGAAGCACGAGAAGAGAAGCAAGCACGCATCGATGCTGGTGAACTGCCAGACTTTCTACCAGAGACACAAGACATTCGTGAAGGAAGCTGGAAGATCCTTGGAATCCCGCAAGATCTGCAAGATCGCCGAGTGGAAATCACTGGACCAACCGATCGCAAGATGGTGATTAACGCACTGAATGCGAATGTAAAAGTGTTCATGGCAGACTTCGAAGATTCGATGTCCCCTGCGTGGAGTAAAGTTCTGGATGGTCAAATTAACTTGCGCGATGCTGTTAATGGCACCATCAGCTACACCAACCCTGGCAATGGTAAACACTATCAGCTGGCAGAAGACCCAGCGGTGTTGATCTGCCGTGTTCGCGGACTGCATTTAAAAGAAAAACACGTAACGTGGCACGGTCAGATCATTCCAGGTGCGCTATTCGATTTCGCTCTGTACTTCTACAACAACTACAAAGCGCTACTGAAAAAGGAAAGCGGTCCTTACTTCTACATCCCAAAACTGCAATCGCATCATGAAGCGAAGTGGTGGAGCGAAGTGTTCCACTTCACCGAAGAGTATTTCGGTTTGGATACAGGCACCATCAAAGCGACTGTCCTGATTGAAACCTTACCAGCCGTATTCGAAATGGATGAGATTCTGTTCTCCCTGAAAGAGCACATCGTTGGTTTGAACTGTGGTCGCTGGGATTACATCTTTAGCTACATCAAAACACTGAAAAACCACCCAGATCGCGTACTACCGGATCGCCAAGTGGTGACCATGGACAAGCCATTCCTCAACGCTTACTCAAGATTATTGGTTCGTACTTGTCATAAACGTGGCGCATTTGCAATGGGCGGTATGGCAGCCTTTATTCCGGCTAAAGACCCACAAGAAAACCAAAAAGTACTGGATAAGATCCACAACGATAAATCGCTAGAAGCTACCAACGGTCATGACGGCACTTGGGTTGCACACCCAGGCTTGGCAGACACCGCAATGGAAGTGTTCAGTGCCACACTGGGGAACCGTACCAACCAATTGGACGTGAGCCGTTCAGAAGACGCACCAATAACCGCCGCAGAGCTGCTTGAACCGTGCGAAGGTGAACGCTCAGAAGAGGGCATGCGCCATAACATCCGCGTTGCGCTGCAATACATCGAAGCTTGGATCTCTGGCAATGGTTGTGTGCCGATTTACGGGCTGATGGAAGACGCTGCAACGGCAGAAATCTCCCGTGCTTCTATTTGGCAATGGATTCAACACGGTAAGTCGCTCGACAACGGATTGAAGGTCACTAAAGAGCTGTTCGAACTCTATCTTAAAGAAGAGATTGAAGTCGTGAAGCAAGAAATTGGTGAGCAGCGTTACCAAGCTGGTCGATTTGAAGAAGCGGCAGACTTGATGGCAAGGCTCACCACAAGCGATGAACTGACCAACTTTTTAACCATTCCAGGTTATGACTACTTGGATTAACCCAAAGACTTAGAACACTCAACTTATTTAACTAATACATGTTCATTTAACTAATACGTGTTTGTTTAACGACTACGTGAAAGATTCGAGGCAGATAAGGATGTACTGCCTGAGAACGGAAAACTCAACGCACATGCACAAGTGCACATTATAAGAGGGATAGACCAATGACTAACTTAACTCGCCGCCAACAAATTGAAGCTCTGGAAAAAGATTGGGCAACCAACCCACGCTGGAAGAACGTAAAGCGTACTTACACAGCAGAAGAAGTGGTAGAACTGCGTGGCTCTATGGTGCCTGCGAACACAATCGCACAACGTGGTGCTGACAAACTTTGGTCACTGGTCAACGGTAGTTCCAAGAAAGGCTACGTAAACTGTCTTGGTGCACTAACGGGTGGTCAAGCCGTACAGCAAGCAAAAGCGGGTATTGAAGCAATCTACCTATCAGGTTGGCAGGTAGCGGCGGACAACAACACCGCTTCGACGATGTACCCAGACCAATCTCTGTACCCAGTAGATTCTGTACCGTCGGTAGTAAAACGCATCAACAACTCATTCCGTCGTGCAGATCAAATTCAGTGGTCAGCAGGTAAGTCACCAGAAGACGAAGGCGGTATTGATTACTTCCTACCAATCGTAGCGGATGCGGAAGCAGGCTTTGGTGGTGTATTGAACGCTTACGAGCTAATGAAATCGATGATCGACGCAGGTGCGGCAGGTGTTCACTTTGAAGACCAACTGGCATCCGTGAAGAAGTGTGGTCACATGGGCGGTAAAGTACTGGTTCCAACTCAAGAAGCAGTGCAAAAACTGGTAGCAGCTCGTCTTGCTGCGGACGTTGCTGGCACGACAACGCTGGTAATCGCACGTACCGATGCAAACGCAGCAGACCTTCTAACGTCTGATTGTGACCCATACGATAAAGACTTCATCGAAGGCGAGCGTACTCAAGAAGGTTTCTACCGTGTGCGTGCAGGTATCGACCAAGCTATCTCGCGTGGTCTGGCTTATGCGCCATATGCGGATCTTATTTGGTGTGAGACAGCAACGCCATGTCTAGAAGAAGCACGCAAGTTTGCAGAAGCGATTCATGCAGAGTACCCAGACCAACTGTTGGCATACAACTGTTCGCCTTCATTCAACTGGGAGAAGAACCTAGACGCAGAAACCATTGCTAAGTTCCAACAAGAGCTGGCTAACATGGGCTACAAGTACCAGTTCATTACGCTAGCAGGTATCCACAACATGTGGTTCAACATGTTCGAACTGGCACACGCTTACGCTCAAGGCGAAGGTATGCGTCATTATGTTGAGAAGGTTCAACGTCCTGAGTTTGAAGCGGCAGAAAAAGGTTACACGTTCGTAGCGCACCAACAAGAAGTTGGTACGGGCTACTTCGATAGAATGACCAATACAATCCAAGGTGGTAACTCATCAGTGACAGCACTGACAGGTTCTACTGAAGAAGACCAATTTTAATCATCATAGAGTCGACTATTACTACGTTAGTAATGACATCTTTGAGCGGCGATTGAGCCGCTCTTTTTTTGTCTACGATTCGAGAAACACGTAGTGGCGTATTAATCCGCTTCGATTTCTTCCGGCTCGGTTTCTTCTTGAAGCTCTAACAAGTTAATTGCAATAGTCACAAAGTCTGTATCAGTGATGATGCCGACCAAGTGACCTTTATTGACCACTGGCAAACAGCCGACTTTATGCTTTTGCATATAGATTGCGCTTTCTTTTAAACCTGCCCTTGGTTCGGCAGTCATGATGTTGGTGTGCATCATTTGGTAAAGCGGAGTATCGAGGGTAAAAGATTGTTCTGCCTCATCTGGGTGCAAGCAGGATTCTTGTGCGGCAAGAATATCGCGTTGAGTCACCAAGCCTTTTAAGTGTTTATTGGCATCAACAACCGGAATATGTCGAATATCAAGCGCGTCCATCATACTTTTTGCGTCACGTAATGTGTGCTCACGCAGCAAGGTATGAGGGTTGCGAGTCATCATGTCTTCAACCTTGATCATAGAGACCTCCAGCGGCATTGTCCTTCTCTTAAATATAGAGAATATTTTGCTGTATATCTGGGAGCTAACTCGTTTTTCACTAATAAAATAATACGATTAGATGGAGATCAATCAGAGGTGAAAATGGACTGGTGTTTTCCATAAATCCAGCTACTCATTTAGGGCGATGTTAGGATGTAAGCGCTATCATAAATAACCAAAGCTAAGGCGTTGAAACCTTAGCTTTGGTTACTCTTAACGTTGCTTGAAATGCACACAGATAAGACCATACGCTTTCGCATCGACACAGCGACCAATGTAGTGTTTACCAGGTTCGTTCACAGCGCAGTGGCGAGGGACTTGTTTTAAGGCACAAGCTTGTTGCTGAGCTCGAAACAAATCTGTTCTCTCATCGCCAAAACTGCTGACAGAAAACAACAATATTGAAGCACTTAAAGTGGCTAGAAAGATCTTCATACTTACCTCAATTTATCATCAAAGAGCGTATCGCTCACTCTCAATATAGTCGCCCTTATCTCTATTGATAGGTTTGTTTTTAATTGGTAATTGCAGGGTGGAAACTCAATGCGAGTCAGTTTGCACTTTTGACTGATAAGGTGTGTAGACCGCAGTTAATCCAATGAATTGAATCGCACATTTTTACTTGCTTGATTTTCCAAGATAAGCCTGTGGAAGAAGATACGCTCAGGCTTACCAGATTGAAGATAACAACCTAAATGAAACGAACAACGTGTAACAAACTCATTGCGCTGACAGTAGCGGCATTCAGCATGCAATCTGCTCAGGCAATTGTGCTAGGAGATGAGCAAACCGACCCGGTAGATCGCGTGACTTTACGAGCAAGTAACATGGCAGAGTTCCCGTTGTGTGGCGGCACTATGCTGACTGAACGATGGGTGTTGACTGCGGCACACTGTGTGGTGATGGGGCAGGGAACCAACGAAGCGAGCTACTATGTGACTCCGCCGGGAGAACTGTCGGTGAATGCCAACGTTTATGAACTTAACTCTGCTGGGCTGGATAACTTCTATCCTGTGTCTCACGTTGTGGTTCACCCCGACTACACGCGGATTTCAAAGGCTGAGATTGACAGCAATGGCAATGTGAAACCTATCCAAACGGGTTTAGACTCAGACATCGCGTTATTGTATCTCACACGCCCAGTAGCAAATGCACGCTTTGCTGACTTAGCGAATAAAACTGATATGGAGAATATCGAAGCGCGTCTGGCAGCGGATTGGAACGATAACGACCTGACCAATCAACGTGTCGAAAACGTGCAAGTATTTGGGTGGGGAACCACTCAGCCGGATGCATCTGAACCTTCCAATACGCTCAAAACTACCATCAGTACATTTTTACCTATCGATAAATGTTATGAGCGTTTAGAAATTGGCAGCAGTTTTCCGGGGATCATTGATTCCAGAGAGAACCAAACCAAAATCTGTACACTACCAACGAAAAACCGAGTGTTAGAACCGGATAGCCACACTCAGTATGGCAACTCCGCGTGTAAAGGTGATAGTGGTGGTCCGCTGGTGGATGTGGCGACGGGCAAACAGATTGGAATTGTTAGTGGTGCGCCTCTTATTCTGCCAACGTGTGGCTCTTTGACGATCCCAAGCTTCTACACCAAAGTGAGCCAATATTACGATTGGGTGCAGTCTTACATCACCGCCGGTGGCCCACCGAGCAGTTACATCATTGAGCCGAATTTCATCAAAGAAGCGAATAGTGGAAGTGGTGGTGGGGAAGAGGAGTGCCACGATGGCATTGCGACCAACAATTGTGATTTCAGAGGTTCTGAGGACGACGGTGGTAGCCTAGGCGCTTGGCTATTCGGCTTATTGGTTCCACTGGTGTGGGCGCGCCGACGCAAAAGTTAAACGATCAACGACTGATAAACATTTTAAAAAGCAGCGAACTTCGCTGCTTTTTTTATGCGCGTCTGTTTTGCGTCTTTCACGTTTTATTACACTCTTGGTGAAAGCTTTTACAGTCAATCTAGGGGGATTTGCTTGCTATTGCAGCATGTAAACATATACTAGTCTGCTGCGAAAAACTCGTCGCAATTTTATCGTCGTCTTTGACGTGATTTGACCAATAGATAAGACAAGTAACATGCAAGTATCAGATTTCCATTTCGACCTTCCAGATGAACTCATCGCTCGCTACCCTCAACCAGAGCGTACCGCTAGCCGACTGCTGCAAATGGACGGCAATACTGGTGAACTTATTGATGGCACGTTTACCGATGTGCTGGAGCAGGTTCAAGCCGGTGACCTAGTGGTTTTCAACAATACTCGCGTTATTCCTGCGCGTTTGTTTGGTCGTAAAGAATCAGGCGGTAAGCTAGAAGTGTTAGTGGAGCGCATGCTCGACGAGAAAAGCATTCTGGCACACGTTCGTTGTTCGAAATCGCCAAAACCAGGTACAACGATCTTTGTTGGTGAAAACGATGAATACTCAGCACAAATGGTCGCTCGTCATGATGCACTGTTTGAACTGAAATTTAATTCTGATAACACGGTACTAGAGATTCTGGAAGAAATTGGTCACATGCCACTTCCTCCATACATCGACCGTCCAGATGAAGACGCGGATAAAGAGCGTTACCAAACGGTTTATAACCAAAAGCCTGGTGCGGTTGCTGCGCCAACGGCGGGTCTTCACTTTGATGATGTTCTGCTTGAAAAAATCAAAGCGAAAGGCGCTGAGCTAGCATACGTTACTTTGCATGTGGGAGCGGGTACGTTCCAGCCAGTTAAAGTGGATGACATCAATGATCACCACATGCACGCAGAATACGTTGAAGTACCACAAGACGTAGTGGATGCGATTAACGCAACTAAGGCGCGCGGTGGTCGCATCATCGCTGTAGGTACAACGTCTGTTCGCTCACTAGAAAGTGCAGCGCAAGACGCGCTTAAGAAAGGCACAGAACTGGTTCCATTCTTTGGCGATACTGAAATCTTTATCTACCCTGGTTACGAGTACCAGCTGGTGGATTGCTTGATCACCAACTTCCACTTACCTGAATCAACCCTGATCATGTTGGTAAGTGCGTTTGCAGGTTACGAGAACACCATGAATGCTTACAAGCACGCGGTGGAAAACAAATACCGTTTCTTCTCGTACGGTGATTCAATGTTTATTAAAAAGAAGACCGCATAATGTTTTGACCCCTCTCTAGCCCTCCTCTCAAAAAAGGGGGAGGCTAGGAGGGGGAGAAAGTTAACGATTTACGAGTGCTAGCAGTAAGCTAGGAAATAAAGTGGAATCTCTGCTTTGTCTCTCGCACGGAAAAGCGACCGCTCCTTAAAGTAGGGTTTATCACCCTGTATACATAGTCAGACTGTTTCTCTGACACCCGGAGGCATCGTGAAATTAAAATTCGATCTTAAGAAGAAAAACGGCAATGCACGTCGTGGTCAATTGACCTTCGAACGTGGCACTGTTCAAACTCCTGCGTTCATGCCAGTAGGTACTTACGGTACCGTTAAAGGCATGACACCAGAAGAAGTGAAAGGTACTGGTGCAGAAATCCTGCTAGGTAACACTTTCCACCTATGGCTACGTCCTGGTCAAGAAGTGATGAAAATGCACGGTGACCTGCACGATTTCATGAACTGGCACGGTCCTATTCTTACCGATTCAGGCGGTTTCCAAGTATTCAGTCTAGGCAAAATGCGTAAGATCACTGAGAAAGGTGTTCACTTCCGTAGCCCTGTAAACGGTGACAAGATTTTCATGGACGCGGAAAAGTCGATGGAAATCCAAAAAGACCTAGGTTCTGACATCGTAATGATCTTCGACGAGTGTACGCCATACCCGGCGACACACAACGAAGCGAAAAAATCGATGGAAATGTCACTACGCTGGGCACAACGCTCACGTGATCACTTCAACAAACTAGAAAACCCGAACAACCTATTTGGTATCGTTCAAGGTGGTGTTTACGAAGATCTACGTGATGTGTCTATCAAAGGTCTGACAGAAATCGGCTTTGATGGTTACGCAGTTGGTGGTCTTGCAGTAGGCGAACCGAAAGAAGACATGCACCGTATTCTTGAGCACACATGTCCACAACTTCCAGAAGATAAGCCTCGTTACCTAATGGGTGTAGGTAAACCGGAAGATTTGGTTGAAGGTGTTCGTCGTGGTATCGACATGTTTGACTGTGTAATGCCAACGCGTAACGCGCGTAATGGTCACCTATTTGTTACTGGTGGTGTGATCAAGATCCGTAATGCGAAACATAAAACGGATACAACTCCGCTAGATCCGCATTGTGACTGTTACACTTGTCAGCACTACAGCAAATCGTACCTTCACCACCTAGAGCGTTGTAACGAAATCTTAGGTGCTCGTCTGAACACTATCCACAACCTACGCTACTACCAGCGTCTGATGGAAAGCATTCGTAAGGCGATTGATGAAGATCGTTTCGATGAGTTTGTTACTGAATTCTATGAGCGTCGTGGTCGTGAAGTGCCACCGCTTGCAAAAGAGCAGTAATTGACAGATTAAAAGAATTAAAGCCTTTGGCATGTTGCCAGAGGCTTTTGCTAATAAAGTAGGCTAACGTACGTTATTTTTGAGAAGGTGATCTCTATTACTTAATCTCAAACTTGAATCTAAATTACGAAAGCCCAACTTGTTGGATTATCAATAAAATATAATGAGGATGTTTTAATGTTTATTTCTCAAGCTCACGCAGCAGCAGAAGGCGCACCAGCAGGCGGCGGTTTTGAAATGCTAATCATGCTAGGCATGTTCGCGGTGATCTTCTACTTCATGATCTACCGTCCGCAATCTAAGCGTGTTAAAGAACACAAGAACCTAATGTCTTCTATGGGCAAAGGTGATGAAGTTCTAACAAGTGGCGGTCTAGTGGGTAAAATCACTAAGATTGCTGAAGACAACGATTTCATTTCAATTGAGCTAAATGCAAACAATGAAGTTGTAATCAAGAAAGACTTCGTAACTGCAGTGCTACCAAAAGGTACGCTGAAGTCTCTATAAAACAGCTAAAGGATCCTCGCTGTGCTAAACCGTTATCCATTATGGAAGTACTTGATGGTATTTTTTGCCATCATCACCGCTGCGTTGTACGCACTTCCAAATATCTACGGTGAAGATCCGGCTATTCAAGTTACAGGGGCGCGTGGCGCCTCTGTAGATATGTCAACGCTGGATGCTGTCACCAAAGCTCTTGATAAAGAGCATCTCTCTCATAAATCCATTGCTCTCGAGAATGGATCAATCCTTGTTCGTTTCAATGACACTGACACTCAAATCAGTGCCCGCGATATCATCAGCGAAGCGCTTGGCAAAGATAAAATTGTTGCACTAAACCTTGCTCCATCTACGCCAGATTGGCTAGAAGCAATCGGTGCGTCGCCACTTAAGCTAGGTCTTGACCTGCGCGGTGGTGTTCACTTCCTAATGGAAGTTGACATGGACGCGGCGATGGAGAAGTTGGTTGGTCAACAAGAAGAAGCTTTCCGTAGCGAACTTCGTGAAGCTAAGATCCGTTACCGTGCAATCCGTCCTTCTGGTACAGAAGGTGTGGAAGTACTGCTACGTAATGAGGAGCAGCTAGCGGAAGCGAAAGCAACGCTAGAAAAGAATCACCCAGACATGAACTTTGTCGACTCTGATTCTAATGGTCGTTACGCGTTGATTGCCACCTTTACCGAGCAACGTTTACAAGAGATACGTAACTACGCAGTTGAACAAAACATCACGATTCTTCGTAACCGTGTTAACGAACTGGGTGTTGCTGAACCATTGGTTCAACGTCAAGGTGCTAGCCGCATCGTAGTTGAGCTACCAGGTGTTCAAGACACAGCTCGTGCGAAGGAAATTCTAGGTGCTACAGCAACACTAGAGTTCCGCGAAGTTGACGATAAAGCTGACCTATCAGCGGCGGCAAATGGTCGCGCGCCAGCAGGTAGCGAAATCAAGATGGACCGTGATGGTCGCCCAGTTGTGCTTAAGAAGCGCGTTATTCTTGGTGGTCAAAGCATCACGGATGCAAGTTCAAGTGTTGATGAATACGGTCGCCCACAAGTTAACATCTCGCTAGACAGCGAAGGTGGCAACAAAATGTCCGCGTTCTCTAAGAAGAACATCGGTAAGCTAATGGCTACCGTGTTTGCAGAATACAAAGACAGTGGTCGTCGTACGCCTGAAGGCAAAGTTATCCTTGATAAGCATGAAGAAGTTATCAACCAAGCAACGATTCAATCGGCTCTTGGTCGTAACTTCCGTATCACGGGTATCGACTCTGCAGCAGAAGCGCACAACCTAGCACTTCTACTTCGTGCTGGTGCACTAATCGCACCGATCTCTATCGTTGAAGAACGTACCATTGGTCCATCAATGGGTCAGCAAAACATCGATATGGGTATCCAAGCATGTATCTGGGGTATGGTTGCGGTAATGCTGTTTACGCTGCTTTACTACCGTGGCTTCGGTCTGATTGCTAACATTGCGTTGATGGCAAACTTGGTTCTTATCATTGGTGTAATGTCGATGATTCCAGGCGCTACCATGACGTTGCCAGGTATTGCCGGTATCGTCTTAACCGTCGGTATGGCGGTCGATGCGAACGTGCTGATATTCGAGCGTATCCGTGAAGAGCTTCGAGATGGACGCAGTCCTCAGCAAGCGATCCACCAAGGTTACGCAAACGCATTCAGTACCATTGCCGATGCGAACATCACAACGCTTATCACTGCAATCATTCTATTTGCAGTGGGTACAGGCGCAGTGAAGGGCTTCGCGGTAACACTATCTATCGGTATCTTAACTTCAATGTTCACCGCTATTGTGGGTACACGTTGTATCGTGAACCTGATTTACGGTGGCAAACGCGTTGATAAATTGTCGATCTAAGGCTGGGAATTAATATGTTTCAAATTCTAAAAGCAGAAAACACGATCGGCTTTATGCGTTGGTCGAAAGTCGCGTTCGTATTCTCCATCTTTATGATCGCTGCTTCTATCTTCACGCTATCAACCAAATGGTTGAACTGGGGTCTAGACTTTACTGGTGGTACGCTAATCGAGGTAGGTTTTGAACAACCTGCAAACCTTGAAGAAATTCGTGCAGCACTAGATTCAAAAGGCTTCGGCGATGCGACAGTTCAAAACTTCGGTAGTGCTCGTGAAGTGATGGTTCGTCTTCGTCCACGTGACGACGTTTCAGGTGAAACGCTAGGCAACCAAATCATTGGTGCGATCAAAGAAGGTACTGGCGAAAGCGTAGAAATGCGTCGTATTGAATTCGTAGGTCCAAACGTTGGTGATGAGCTAACAGAAGCGGGCGGTCTGGCGATCCTTGTATCGCTAATCTGTATCCTGATCTACGTATCAATGCGATTTGAATGGCGTCTAGCGGCTGGTGCGGTAATGGCACTGGCACACGATATCATCATCACGCTGGGTGTATTCTCATTCCTACAAATCGAAGTTGACCTTACCATCGTAGCGGCGCTACTAACGGTAGTCGGTTACTCGCTCAATGATACCATTGTTGTATTCGACCGGATTCGTGAAAACTTCCGTAAGATGCGTAAGGGTGAACCTTCGGACATCATGGACGCTTCAATTACTCAAACATTGAGCCGTACTTTGATTACGTCTGGTACGACGTTGTTCGTGGTAATTGCACTGTTCATGCAAGGTGGTGCGATGATTCACGGCTTTGCAACAGCGCTATTACTAGGTATCACTGTTGGTACTTACTCTTCTATCTACGTAGCATCAGCGCTAGCGCTAAAACTGGGCATCCAGAAAGAGCACTTGATGCCACCTCAAGTAGAAAAAGAAGGTGCAGAGTTCGACGAGATGCCATAAGGCAGATTGAGAACCGAAAACAAAAACCGCTGAGCAGTCAGCGGTTTTTTTATGCTTGATAGATTTGATTGTTTCACTTTTCTTTGAAGTATTTCCAGCTTGAATTGTAGTTTTTTGATTGAGTTGAATATCGGAAGTATGTTCAACAATTTCGGGGGGAAATAATGTCAAGGCAAGCTGAAATAAAAGTACAGTTACTGAAGTTTGTAGAGATTTCTTACAAACACTATAAAGGCGTTACCACCAAGCTAGTTACTGGGCAGGTAAATGTCCGAGAGCTTTTAGAGCAGTGCGAGTGGGGGCTTTGTAAGTACAGATTTAAGCCGAGTAAAATTGATCAAGCGCTCCGTGAAGCTGGGGTTTAGTTGATTATGCTAAATAGAATTCTACCTATTCCGGTTTTACTCAGTGTTTCAGGGCCCTGCATAGCAAGCCCACTCCACGATACTTACCTTGATATACGCAATAATTTATACAAGATGCAGTATATCGAGGTGGTAGAAGCTATGGCAGGACCAAACCTATCGATTGAAGAGCTAAATAGTATTAAATCTCACCCAATAAAATTTGGTCATCAATTTCCATTTTTATCATCCATCCCATCAAGTTTGGTTACGGAGCTGTCTTACTTTGAAGCATACAGTGAGGATGGAGGCGTTGGGTGTCTTTCCGTAAACGGATTTGGAGATGTATACCAGCCAGTCACGGTTTCGTTGCAGTTTCTAATGAAGGAACAAGTATGGAAGGTTAAGCACGTAAAAATAGACCACTTACCTGACTACGACCGTTTCTATAAACAGGCAGATTGTTCGATATAAAAAAGCCCCGCTCAATGAGCGGGGCTATTCAAAAGTTATCAGCGTGACGGGCTTAGTATGACTTCAGAATCTTACTTAAGGATCGCGCTGTTGCCGTTTTCGCGAACGTGTTTAAGGATAGATTTCACGCCACGAGCACTAGAAGCAACAATGTTACCAGACTTCATGTAGTCAGTACCGCCAGCGAAGTCAGTTAGGATTGCGCCAGCTTCACGAGCGATAAGCTCACCTGCAGCCATCTGCCAAGGTTTTAGACCTAGCTCAAAGTAACCATCTACACGACCAGCTGCCACATAACATAGGTCAAGAGCAGAACAACCGCTACGACGGAAGTCAGCACACTCAGTGAATAGAGAACCTACGATCTTGATGTAAGACTCAGAGTGTTGCTTCTGTTTGAATGGGAAACCAGTCGCAAGAACAGTACCGTGTAGGTCTTTAAGTTGAGTAACACGGATACGAGCGTTGTTTAGCTGAGCGCCAGCACCGCGTTGTGCAGTGAATAGCTCGTTTTGCATTGGATCGTATACACAAGCCACTTCAGTTTTACCTTTGAAGCGAACCGCGATAGATACTGCGAAAGTTGGGTAACCTTTTACAAAGTTATTAGTGCCATCCATTGGGTCGATGATCCATTGTACGTCTTTATCTTTACCTTCGATAAGACCAGCTTCTTCAGCAACGATGCAGTGCTCTGGGTAAGAGTGCTTGATAGTATCGATGATGATAGCTTCTGCTTCTTTGTCTACATTAGTAACAAAGTCATTAGTGCCTTTTAGCGTAGATTCAATTTTATCTGTGTTTTCTAATGATTTAGCAATGTGATTGCCTGCCTTTCGCGCAGCGCGAATAGCAATGTTTAGCATTGGATGCATACGAATTTCCCAACGGATGTTAAAGAACAATTTAAAGCGGCGGCGAGTATACCAGAGTCAAACGAAAAGGGAAGTGGTTATTTTTTGTGCGCAAGCAAAACGAGTTGTGATAGCTATGTCAATAGAGAAGAAAACAATTGATGAGAATGCGAATAGAAGCCCGCTTCACTCTAGGGTGTATTAGAAAATTATGATAATATCCCTCGGTTTTAATTCAGGTAGCAAACACAGATGTTGGATCAAGTAAAAATCGTACTCGTCGGAACTTCTCATTCAGGCAACATTGGCTCGGCAGCTCGAGCAATGAAAGTCATGGGTTTAAGCCAACTAGTATTGGTTGATCCGCAATGTGAAGTCGATGATCAAACCCTTGCGCTTGCTGCTGGTGCTGGTGATATTGCTCAAAATGCCACTGTAGTAAGTACGCTTGAAGAAGCCATTGAAGATTGCGGTCTTGTTGTGGGTTCAAGTGCTCGCTCACGTACACTTGAATGGCCAATGCTTGAGCCACGTGAGTGTGGAGAAAAGTTTGCAGTTGAAGGGCAAAAGCACCCAGTCGCATTGGTCTTTGGTCGAGAAAGAACCGGTTTAACGAATGATGAACTGCAAAAGTGTCACTATCATGTTTGCATTCCTGCTAACCCTGAATACAGTTCGCTTAACTTAGCGATGGCCGTCCAAACGTTGAGCTATGAAGTTCGCGTTGCACACCTCAACCTAGAGCAAAGTCAATACGCCCCAAGTGAGCCTGAAGAGTATCCACGTCATAAAGAGCTAGAAATGTTCTTTGAGCACCTTGAAAAGGTGATGGTTGATACCCAATTTATCAACAAAGAACAGCCGGGTCAGGTGATGAACAAGCTGCGTCGTTTGTACTCACGTGCACGACCAGAGGCGCAAGAGTTGAATATTCTGCGCGGTGTTTTGACGGCGATCGAAAAGAAACTCTGAACAAATAATAACCACTTTAGGTGTAAGGATGAATACCTGACTAAAATAGTCAAATAAATACTTGACCGTTTTAGTCGGGTATGGAAAAATCCTAATCATTACAAACCATGTGGATACGGTGTGGTATGAAACTTACATCTAAAGGAAGATATGCGGTGACAGCCATGCTGGATGTGGCACTGCATTCGCAACAAAACCCAGTACCTCTTGCAGATATCTCAGAGCGTCAAGGGATCTCGCTCTCATACTTAGAGCAGCTTTTTTCAAAATTGCGTAAAGCAGGTCTTGTAGCCAGCGTTCGTGGTCCTGGTGGTGGTTACCGACTTGGAGCAGACGCGCACAGCATTGCCATTGGCACTGTGATTGCCGCGGTTGATGAGTCAGTAGACGCAACCAAATGCCAAGGCAAAGGCGATTGCCAGGGTGGCACTCGTTGCTTAACTCACACCCTATGGCGTGACCTGAGCTCTCGTATTAGTGACTTCTTGAATAACATTACGCTCGGTGAGCTAATGACAGACAATGAAGTTTTAGAAATTTCTGATCGTCAGGACATTGATCTGGCGGTAACTCATGGGCTTTCAAACAAAAATACAACCGCCGCGCCCATCGGTGTAAACGTCCGCTCTTAGCGGTCAGCATTTTACATTGGAGTAGAGAATGAAACTGCCGATTTATCTTGATTATTCCGCTACATGTCCAGTAGATCCTCGTGTTGCTGAAAAAATGGTTCAGTACATGACAATGGATGGCACATTTGGCAACCCAGCTTCGCGTTCGCACCGTTACGGCTGGCAGGCAGAAGAAGCTGTAGATACTGCTCGTGAGCAAATTGCTGACCTTCTAAATGCAGATCCTCGCGAAATCGTATTCACATCTGGTGCGACAGAGTCTGACAACCTTGCTATCAAAGGTGCAGCACATTTTTACTCTAAGAAGGGTAAACACGTAATCACTTGTAAAACAGAGCATAAAGCGGTTCTTGACCCATGTCGTCAACTAGAACGCGAAGGCTTTGAAGTGACTTACCTAGAGCCAGAATCAAACGGTCTGATCGATCTAAACAAACTTCAAGCAGCGATGCGAGAAGACACTGTTTTGGTATCAATCATGCATGTTAACAACGAGATTGGTGTAATCCAAGACATCGCTGCAATCGGCGAACTATGTCGTGAACGTAAGATTGTGTTCCACGTGGATGCGGCACAGTCTGCGGGCAAACTGCCAATCGATGTTCAAGAATTGAAAGTTGACCTAATTTCACTGTCTGCGCACAAAGTATACGGTCCTAAAGGCATTGGCGCACTTTACGTACGTCGTAAGCCTCGTATCCGTCTGGAAGCGCAAATGCACGGTGGTGGTCATGAGCGTGGTTTCCGTTCGGGTACACTTCCAACTCACCAAATCGTGGGTATGGGTGAAGCGTTCCGTGTAGCGAAGGAAGACATGCAAAAAGATTACGATCACGCGCTAGCACTTCGTAACCGTCTTTTAGATGGCGTTAAAGATCTAGAAGCAGTAACGGTGAACGGTGATCTTGAACAGCGTGTTCCACACAACCTAAACGTGAGCTTTGCATTCGTAGAAGGTGAATCTCTACTGATGTCACTGAAAGACCTAGCAGTATCTTCTGGTAGTGCTTGTACATCAGCGAGCCTAGAGCCATCTTACGTTCTTCGTGCACTTGGTCTAGACGACGAATTGGCGCACAGCTCAGTACGTTTCTCATTTGGTCGTTTCACGACTGAAGCAGAAATTGATTACGCAATTGAACAAATCCGCGTTGCAGTGACTAAGCTACGCGACATGTCTCCTCTATGGGATATGTACAAGGAAGGGGTTGATCTGAGCACTGTTGAATGGGCTCACCATTAATCTCACGGACTGAATAGAGGATTCGAGGTAATTTATCATGGCATACAGCGAAAAAGTAATTGATCACTACGAGAACCCACGTAACGTTGGTTCGTTCGATAAAGAAGACCCATCAGTAGGCAGCGGCATGGTTGGCGCACCAGCTTGTGGTGACGTAATGAAGCTTCAAATCAAAGTGACGCCAGAAGGCATCATTGAAGACGCGAAATTCAAAACATACGGTTGTGGTAGTGCAATCGCTTCAAGCTCACTAGTAACTGAGTGGGTAAAAGGCAAGTCTATCGACGAAGCGGCATCTATCAAAAACTCTGAGATTGCAGAAGAGCTAGAGCTTCCACCAGTGAAAGTTCACTGCTCAATCCTTGCGGAAGACGCAATCAAAGCAGCGGTTGCTGACTACAAGAAAAAACACCAGGAATAATTATTCCGTATATAATGGGAGCCCTTGAAATGCTCCCATTCCAAAACGTAATTTAGACAGACTAAGGTGCAGTATGGCCATCACAATGACAGAATCAGCGGCAAGTCGCGTAAAAGCATTCCTAGATAACCGAGGTAAAGGTATCGGTTTGCGTCTTGGAGTGAAGACGACAGGCTGTTCCGGCATGGCTTACGTTCTTGAGTTTGTTGATGATCTAAACGAAGAAGATGAAGTTTTTGAACTGTCGGATGTAAAGATCATCATTGATAAGAAAAGCCTAGTATACCTAGACGGTACTGAGCTGGATTACGTTAAGGAAGGGTTGAATGAAGGTTTTGAATTCAACAACCCTAACGCGAAAAGTGAATGTGGTTGTGGTGAAAGCTTCAACGTCTAATTGACTGTCCTTCTGGGCAAGCGAGTCCAGAAGGCTTTACTAGGACCCGATCTTAATGAATCACTTTGAATTATTTGGGCTACCAAGTCAGTTTCAGCTGGATGGTAGCCTTCTTTCTTCTCAGTTCCGAGAACTACAAAAACGCTTCCACCCAGACAACTTTGCGACTGCCTCAGAGCGTGATCGCTTGATGGCTGTTCAAAAAGCAGCGCAAATCAACGATGCGTATCAAATACTTAAGCATCCAATCTCTCGCGCTGAATACATATTGGCAGAAAACGGCACAGAAATTCGTGGTGAGCAACAAACCATGCAAGACCCGATGTTCCTAATGGAACAAATGGAACTGCGTGAAGAACTGGAAGACATTGCTGACAGCTCTGATCCTGAATCAGCGCTTTTTGACTTCGATTCTAAGGTCAGCAAAATGTACAAACAGCATTTGGCGAGTGTAGAACAAGAACTTGACCAAGGTCTTTGGGCGGAAGCTGCAGACCGAGTTCGTAAACTCAAATTCATTGCCAAGCTAAAGAACGAAATTGAACTGGTTGAAGACAAGCTCCTCGGCTAGTTAGCGCGACAAGGACCCATCATGGCATTACTTCAAATCGCAGAACCGGGCCAAAGCTCGGCACCTCATGAGCACAAGTTAGCAGCGGGTATCGACTTAGGTACTACCAACTCTTTGGTTGCGTCTGTTCGCAGCGGTGACGCAAAAACACTGAAAGACGATCAAGGTCGTAGCATTTTGCCTTCTGTGGTGAACTACGCACAGGACTCGGCTTTAGTTGGTTACGAGGCAAAAGCAAAAGCAGAGCAAGAACCAGAAAACACCATTATTTCGGTAAAACGTCTGATTGGTCGTTCACTAAAAGACATTCAAGCTCGCTACCCATCTTTGCCTTACCAATTTAAAGAAAGCGACAACGGTCTGCCTATTTTGCAAACTGCGCAAGGTGACAAGAACCCGATTGAAGTGTCTGCCGATATTCTTAAAGCACTAGGCAAACGTGCAGAAGAGACACTCGGTGGCGAGTTAGCTGGCGTGGTTATTACTGTTCCTGCTTACTTTGATGATGCTCAACGTGCTGGTACAAAAGATGCGGCGAAATTGGCGGGGCTTCATGTGCTACGTCTGCTTAACGAGCCGACAGCTGCAGCGATCGCTTACGGCCTAGACTCTGGTCAAGAGGGCGTGATTGCGGTTTACGATCTAGGTGGCGGTACGTTCGATATCTCCATCCTACGTTTGTCAAAAGGCGTATTTGAAGTATTAGCAACAGGTGGTGATTCTGCGCTAGGCGGTGATGATTTTGACCACCTATTAGCGGATTACCTAATGGAGCAAGCTGGTCTAGAAGCACCGCTTTCTGCTGAGAAAAACCGTGCACTACTGAACATTGCAACAGCAACTAAGATTGCTTTCTCTGAGCAAGACAGTGTTGATGTTGATGTATTTGGTTGGAAAGGTTCTGTGACTCGCGAGCAGTTCGAAGATCTGATTCGTCCGCTAGTGAAGAAAACCCTGATGTCTTGCCGTCGTGCATTGAAAGATGCGGATGTGGATGCGGAAGACGTACTTGAAGCGGTTATGGTTGGCGGTTCAACTCGCACATTGCTTGTTCGTGAAATGGTAGGCGAATTCTTCGGTCGTACACCACTGACAAGCATTAACCCAGATGAAGTTGTTGCAATCGGCGCGGGTATTCAAGCAGATATCCTAGCGGGTAACAAACCTGACTCTGAGATGCTGCTTCTGGACGTTATTCCTTTATCTCTTGGTATTGAAACCATGGGCGGCTTGGTTGAGAAAATCATTCCACGTAACACCACTATTCCTGTGGCTCGTGCGCAAGAGTTTACGACGTTCAAAGATGGTCAAACGGCAATGAGCGTGCACACCGTACAAGGTGAACGAGAAATGGTGGATGACTGTCGTTCATTGGCTCGTTTCTCATTAAAAGGCATTCCACCGATGGCGGCTGGGGCTGCACACATTCGCGTGACGTACCAAGTGGACGCTGATGGTCTGTTGTCTGTCACTGCGATGGAAAAGAGCACGGGTGTTCAGGCTGAAATCCAAGTGAAACCTTCTTACGGTTTAAGCGATGACGAAGTCGCAAACATGCTGCGTGACTCGATGACTTACGCGAAAGAAGACATGCAAGCTCGTGCACTGGCTGAGCAGCGCGTAGAAGCGGATCGTGTGATTGAAGGTTTGATTGCTGCGATGCAAGCTGATGGTGATGAACTACTATCAGACCAAGAGAAACAAGACCTATTAAAAGTGATTGAAGCGCTGATTGAACTGCGCAACGGCGAAGATGCGGACGCTATCGAGCAAGGCATCAAAGACACCGACAAAGCAAGCCAAGATTTTGCGTCGCGCCGTATGGATAAATCGATTCGAGCTGCACTGTCAGGTCAGTCAGTTAATGATATATAAGAGATAAGTAGTTATGCCTAAGATTATTGTATTACCACACGAAGATTTGTGCCCAGAGGGTGCAGTGTTGGAAGCAAACACTGGTGACACCGTTCTAGACGTAGCGCTAAAAAATGGCATTGGTATCGAACACGCATGTGAAAAGTCATGTGCATGTACTACCTGCCACGTGATCATTCGTGAAGGTTTTGATTCGCTAGAAGAGAGTGAAGAGCTAGAAGATGACATGCTAGATAAAGCATGGGGTCTAGAGCCTGAATCTCGTCTTGGTTGCCAAGCAAAAGTAGCGGATGAAGATTTGGTTGTTGAAATTCCAAAATACACGCTAAACCACGCGTCGGAAGATCACTAATACTATCTCCCCAACATAGGGGCGAAGCAAAAGGAAGATGAGCAATGAAATGGACAGATTCTCGCGATATCGCGATTGAGCTTTGTGACAAGTTTCCCGACTTAGATCCTAAAACCGTACGTTTTACCGATCTTCACCAATGGATCATGGAGTTGGATGAGTTTGACGATGAGCCAAACCATTGTAATGAAAAGATTCTAGAAGCGGTTATCTTGTGCTGGATGGACGAAGCAGATTAATGCTCAATTCGGCGGTAAAACGCAGCAGAGTTAACAATTCTCACTAAAAAAAGCGGACCTTTAGGTCCGTTTTTTTATCAAGTTGACATTTTTACCCTACATAATGCTAACATCCGTTAGTTATTAAAAAAGAAGAGGCGTAGGCAACGCCGTTATAAGACAAGGAGAAACCATGTCTACACAGATGTCTGTATTTCTTAGCCAAGAACCAGCGGCACCACATTGGGGCGACAAAGCACTGCTTTCTTTCGCTGAGAATGGCGCAACCATTCACCTAGGTGAAGGTCACGATCTTGGTGCGATTCAACGTGCAGCGCGTCAACTCGATGGCCAAGGAATTCGTTCAGTTTTACTTGCTGGTGATAACTGGGATTTGGAGAGCGTTTGGGCATTCCACCAAGGTTACCGCAACCCGAAAAAACACGGCACACTAGAATGGGTTGAGCTTTCGGAGCAAGATCAAGCAGAGCTTCACGCTCGCATCACTTCTACGGACTTTACTCGCGATATCATCAACAAAACTGCAGAAGAAGTGGCGCCACGTCAATTGGCAACCATGGCAGCTGAATTCATCAAATCTATCGCGCCACAAGGTACAGTAACGGCTCGTATCGTTAAAGATAAAGATCTGCTTTCAGAAGGTTGGGAAGGTATTTATGCCGTAGGTCGTGGCTCTGAGCGCACATCGGCAATGCTGCAACTTGATTACAACCCAACAGGCGATGAAAACGCACCAGTCTTTGCATGTCTAGTAGGTAAAGGCATCACCTTTGATTCAGGTGGTTACAGCTTGAAACCATCAAACTTCATGACAGCTATGAAAGCGGATATGGGCGGTTCAGGTACGATAACTGGCGGTCTTGGTCTTGCTATTCTTCGTGGTCTTAATAAGCGTGTAAAGCTTATCCTTTGTTGTGCGGAGAACATGGTCTCTGGTCGCGCACTTAAACTTGGCGACATCATCACTTACAAAAATGGTAAGACCGTTGAGATCATGAATACCGACGCAGAAGGTCGTTTGGTTCTTGCTGATGGTCTTATTTACGCAAGTGAGCAAAACCCTGAACTGATCATTGACTGTGCGACCCTAACGGGCGCAGCGAAGAATGCACTAGGGAACGATTACCATGCATTAATGAGCTTTGATGATGAGCTTTCTCATCAAGCGCTAACGGCGGCAAACCAAGAGAAAGAAGGTCTGTGGCCACTGCCTCTTGCTGATTTTCACCGTGGCATGCTGCCGTCAAACTTTGCTGACCTATCTAACATCAGTTCTGGCGATTACTCACCTGGCGCAAGTACAGCGGCAGCATTCTTGTCTTACTTCGTCGAGGATTACAAGAAAGGTTGGTTGCACTTTGACTGTGCAGGCACGTACCGTAAGTCAGCGTCTGATAAGTGGGCTGCAGGCGCAACAGGCATGGGTGTTCGCACACTTGCTCGTTTCTTGAACGAACAAGCAGCAAAATAAGACTTTTACCAGTGCAGACACCCCGTCTGTACTGGTATAACTAAGAGAGACGCAAGTCACTCATATAAAACTATTATTACAAGTACAAAAAGGAAACTTTATGGCTCTAGAAAGAACGTTTTCAATTGTTAAGCCCGACGCTGTAGAACGCAACCTGATTGGTGAAATCTACCACCGTATCGAAAAGGCGGGTCTACGTATCGTTGCTGCAAAAATGGTTCATCTGACAGAAGAACAGGCGAGCGGTTTTTACGCAGAACATGAAGGCAAACCTTTTTTCCCTGCACTGAAAGAGTTCATGACATCTGGTCCTATCATGGTTCAGGTTCTTGAAGGTGAAGATGCAATCGCACGCTACCGTGAGCTAATGGGCAAAACAAACCCAGAAGAAGCAGCATGTGGCACTATCCGTGCCGATTACGCACTAAGCATGCGCCATAACTCTGTTCATGGTTCGGATAGCCCTGAGTCAGCAGCTCGTGAAATCGAGTACTTCTTCCCAGAGTCAGAGATTTGCCCTCGCTAATCTTGTACTAATTTGCTTCCTAAGCCTCGGATCTTTCCGGGGCTTTTTCTTATCTGTTACTTAGAAAGAATGAATGATAATAATTGGCTAAAATTTAATCATTAATATTTTAATGCCTTAGCGAAGTCGGGGTCTTACAGCCCTTGTTGTAGCTGCATAAAGGCTGTACAATTCGCGCCCTTATTCTTGTTTCAGTCATTGAGAGGCAACATGACCACTGAAAAAATCAATCTACTCGACTTTGATCGCAAGGGCATGCGTCAATTTTTCGCGGAAGAGCTAGGCGAAAAAGCGTTCCGTGCTGATCAGGTTATGAAGTGGATCTACCATTTCGGTGTTGATGACTTCGATAACATGACGAACATCAACAAGAAACTACGTGAAAAACTGCAGTACAAGTGTGAAATCAAAGCACCAACGGTAGCAGAGGCTCAACATTCTTCAGACGGCACAATTAAGTGGGCGATGAAGGTGGGTGACCAAGACGTAGAAACGGTCTACATCCCAGAAGATGACCGCGCAACATTATGTGTGTCTTCTCAGGTTGGTTGTGCGCTGGAGTGTAAGTTCTGTTCAACCGCTCAACAAGGTTTCAACCGTAACCTAAAAGTATCTGAAATCATTGGTCAGGTATGGCGTGCTGCACGTGAAATCGGCTTACAGAAAGAAACGGGTCGCCGTCCAATCACTAACGTAGTGATGATGGGGATGGGTGAGCCACTTCTTAACATGAAGAACCTTATCCCTGCGCTTGAAATCATGCTTGATGATCTTGGTTTCGGTCTTTCTAAGCGTCGAGTTACCGTATCAACGTCAGGTGTTGTTTCTGGTCTTGATCAGATGACCGGTAAAATTGATGTAGCATTGGCGATTTCTCTTCATGCACCAAACGACAAGCTACGTAGTGAAATCATGCCGATCAACGACCGTTGGGATATCCAAGATTTTCTCGCGTCTGTTCGCCGTTACATCGCGTCTTCAAATGCTAACCGCGGTAAAGTTACGGTAGAGTACGTGTTGCTTGATCATGTGAACGATGACATGGACCACGCACGTGAGTTGGCAGAGCTGATGAAAGATACGCCATGCAAGATCAACCTGATTCCATTTAACCCGTACCCAGGTTCACCTTACAAGAAACCAAGTAACTCACGTATTGACCGTTTCCAAAAAACATTGATGCAATATGACCACACCGTAACGGTTCGTAAAACACGTGGTGATGATATTGATGCTGCGTGTGGTCAGTTAGTCGGTGATGTTATTGACCGTACGAAACGTACCGCAGCTTTAAAAGCAGCACGTGGTGCTGAAACTATCGATGTAAAAGCGGTTTAAGACGCCAAGAATAAAGAAATAGCCAGAGCCTTATGCTCTGGCTATTTTGTTTATTACAAGTGGATTGTCATTTGATGCTGACAGACTGAACGGTGCTAATTTTACTTTGCTGTGTCAATTTTTGGACAAAAGCTTGAGCTATCTGTTAATTTGAGAGCAAAGAGTTTTTGTCTTCGTTAAACATTCGCTTATCATGGTGAGTGAAATATAACTACGACATTGACTATTCTCAGTATTTTTTCCAATACGCTTTGCTGAACCATTGCAAGACGAGCATTCTTACTCTGACTACTGAGAATTTCTAAAAGATTATTTTTGGTTAACGCGTTTAGGCTAGCTATCTTTAAGTGAGGCTTAATTAGAACAAAAACGAAAATAAATAACTGCGTTAGCCACCAAACAGATTAAATACCGCCATTATGACAGAACACGAAAAGACTAATGAAGTGCCGCTTTCTATGGAAGCAGGCACAATACTAAAAAACAAACGCGAATCTCTAGGCATGACTCAGAAGCACGTTGCTGATCGCCTTAGACTTCGCGTTTCTGTTATTGAAGACATTGAAAACAATCGATTTGAAGAACAACAGGTCACGACATTCACGCGTGGCTATTTGCGTTCGTATGCAAAGCTCGTTGGTCTTGATGAAAAGATTGTTTTGGCAGCTTTAGAGCAAACATCTGAAGTTCATGTGAAGCCGCAAGAAACAGAGATGCAAAGCTTCTCTCGTAAAACCAAGCACGAGAAACACAACAGCCGAATTATGTTGCTGACTTGGGCCATCGCGATCGTGATTACCGGTATCTCCGCGGCATGGTGGTGGCAAAACCAACAAGAGAATAGCCTTACACAGTTGAGTTCTGAAACGGCAGAAACAGAACATGTTGCCAATGATGCTGATATCGATCAGATGAGCGCAGATGAGCTAATCGCAAGCACTCCAGCTGAAATTGCTCCTGTATCTGCTGCGCCAGCGGTTGTTTCTGAAGCTGATACGACAATGAGCGCGACTGATGAGGGGATGGCTGAGTCAACAGTAACTCTGACAGCTGAAGCTGTTGAGGAAACCGCTCAAGAGCCTGTTGCGGTTATCGAAGATGCTCAAGCGGCAGAAGAGCCAGTAACTCCAGTTATTCCAGAAGGCATGACGTTACTGACTATGAAATTTAAAGCTGATTGCTGGATTCAAGTTAAAGACGCAAACGGCAAAACACTGGTAAGTGGTACTCGCAAACCGGGTCAAGATGTAGAACTTGCCGGAAAAGCACCGTTTAAAGTGATATTAGGCGCACCTGAAGGCGTAACAATGACATTTGCAAGTGAACCTGTCGACCTTTCTGGGTATACTTCAGGCAAAGTAGCTAGATTCACTTTACCGTTATAAATATTATGCAACACGAATCTCCAATTATTCGTCGTAAATCGACGCGTATTTATGTGGGTGATGTGCCAATTGGTGATGGTGCACCAATTGCTGTACAGTCAATGACAAACACTCGCACGACTGATGTGGAAGCCACAGTCGCACAAATCCGAGCATTAGAAAAAGTGGGTGCAGACATTGTACGTGTTTCTGTTCCTACCATGGATGCGGCGGAAGCCTTTAAGCTTATCAAACAGCAAGTGTCAGTGCCGCTCGTTGCGGACATCCACTTCGACTACCGTATTGCACTGAAAGTGGCAGAGTACGGTGTTGACTGTTTGCGCATTAACCCAGGTAACATTGGCAACGAAGAGCGTATTCGTTCGGTTGTTGATTGTGCCCGTGACAAAAACATCCCAATCCGTATTGGCGTCAACGGTGGCTCTTTAGAAAAAGATCTGCAGATGAAATACGGTGAGCCAACGCCAGAAGCATTGGTGGAATCGGCGATGCGTCATGTGGATCATCTAGACCGCCTTAACTTTGACCAGTTCAAAGTTAGTGTGAAAGCGTCGGATGTATTCCTAGCGGTGGATTCATACCGCCTATTGGCAAAGCAGATTGACCAGCCACTACACCTCGGTATCACCGAAGCTGGTGGTGCAAGAGCTGGTGCTGTGAAGTCATCGGTTGGTCTTGGTATGCTTTTAGCTGAAGGCATCGGTGATACGCTACGTATCTCGTTGGCGGCAGATCCGGTAGAGGAGATCAAAGTTGGCTTTGATATTCTTAAGTCTCTGCGTATTCGCTCACGTGGTATCAACTTTATTGCCTGTCCAAGCTGCTCACGTCAGGAATTCGACGTGATTAACACAGTAAACGCATTGGAAGAGCGCCTAGAAGACATCATCACACCTATGGATGTGTCTATCATCGGCTGTGTCGTAAACGGCCCAGGTGAAGCTGAGGTTTCACACCTAGGTCTGGCAGGCAGCAACAAGAAGAGCGCATTCTACGAAGACGGCAAACGTCAGAAAGAGCGTTTTGACAACGATGATCTAGTGAATCAGCTAGAAGCGAAAATCCGTGCGAAAGCATCTGTATTAGATAAAGCTAACCGCATCGATATCAAACAAGAAGATTAATCTCATAGCTTGAGCACACTAAGTGTGCTCGGGTTACTAAGCGACGGTAATAATTGTGGCAAAGAAAATCCAAGCAATCCGAGGCATGAACGATTGCCTTCCAACTCAGTCTCCGCTGTGGCAAAAACTTGAAAACGCAGTAAAAAGTACTGTGAGCGCATACGGCTATAACGAAGTGCGCATGCCAATCGTTGAAGAAACAAACCTATTCAGCCGTGCGGTTGGTGAAGAGACTGATGTCGTTTCAAAAGAAATGTACACTTTTGATGATCGTAACGGAGACAGCCTAACACTTCGCCCTGAAGGTACGGCGGGTTGTGTGCGTGCATGTATTCAAAACAGTCTGATCAACCGTGACGAACAGCGTCTGTGGTACATGGGACCTATGTTCCGCCATGAGCGTCCGCAGAAAGGTCGTTACCGTCAATTCCACCAGTGTGGTGTTGAGGTGTTCGGTCTAAATGGTCCAGACGTTGATGCTGAGCTTATCATGATGACTGCACGTCTATGGCGTGAGCTGGGGATCAATGAGCATGTTCGTCTTGAGCTTAACTCTATCGGTTCTCAAGAAGATCGCGCAGACTACCGCACGGCACTGGTTGCATTCCTTGAGCAACATATCGATGTGCTAGACGAAGATTGTAAGCGTCGCATGCACACGAACCCACTGCGAGTTCTGGATACGAAGAACCCTGATGTTCAGGCTATTTTAGGTGATGCACCTCGCCTTTCTGAGTACTTAGGTGAAGAATCTAAAGCACACTTCGCAGGTCTATGTGAACTTTTAGACGCTGCAGGTATCGAATACACAGTTAACGAGCGTCTAGTTCGTGGTCTGGATTACTACAACCGCACGGTATTTGAATGGATCACTGAGAGCCTAGGTGCTCAAGGTACAGTATGTGGCGGTGGTCGTTACGATGGTCTTGTAGAACAATTGGGTGGCAGTGCAACACCAGCCGTTGGCTTTGCTATGGGTCTAGAGCGCCTTGTACTGATGCTAGAAACGCTAGAGCTAACAGACGTTCGTCGCAGTGTAGATGTTTACGTTGTGACAGCAGGCGAAGGCACAATGATGGTTGGTATGAAGCTAGCAGAACAGCTTCGTGAAGCTATTCCAGGCGTTCGTGTGATGAGTCACTTCGGTGGTGGTAACTTCAAGAAACAGTTTAAGCGCGCAGATAAAGTCGGTGCTGTAGTAGCATTGGTTCTGGGCGAAAACGAAGTTGCAGAAAACACCGTAGTACTAAAAGACTTGGTGGGTGGTGAGCAAGAGACTTACAACCAAACAGAAGTTGCTGAGAAGATCGCAGCACTGATTTAAGTCTTTTAATAAGCTAAAGATTAAAATCCTAATTCGTAATAGTAAGGCTCCCAAGATAGGAGCCTTTCGACGAAATAGGAACAATGGCAGCCTCGCTGTCATTTACATGTTTTAAGAGGACAGGAAGTGGAACTTTACGATACTGAAGAACAACAAGTTGAAGCCATTAAAGACTGGTGGAAGGAAAACGGCAAAGCCGTCATCATCGGTGCGGTTGTTGGTTTAGGTGGTCTATTTGGCTGGCGTTACTACCAGGATTCTGTGATTCAGGCGAGTGAAGCAGCTTCTCAAAGCTACACAACAGTAATGAACGCCCTGCAAACCAAAGGTGCAGACGCACAAGCAGATATTCAAGCGTTCATCGACTCAAACAAAGTTAAAGAATACTCAGTACTTGCTGCGCTTCAGTTAGCAAAAGTACAAGTAGATGCCAAAGATCTTTCAGCTGCACTTGAGCAACTTAAGTGGGCTCAAAGCAACACTAAAGATGCCGCGCTAACTCCACTTATCAGCTACCGTATTGCGCGTATTGAAGCAGAAATGGGCAACTTTGACGCTGCAAATGCAGAACTAGGCAAAGTAACTGACGCTGCATGGACGGGTCGTATTGCAGAACTTCGTGGTGATATCGCTCTTCGTCAAGGTGACAAAGAGGCAGCATACACGGCATACACTGAAGCTCAACAAGCTGCAGATGCTAGCCCTGCACTACAAATGAAATTGGACGACCTGGCGAAATAAGGACCGCATTGGATGAAAAGAGTCTTTAAGAAAGCCTTGTTAGGGGCATTAACAGTGGGAATTCTGGCTGGTTGTGCTGGCGAGGAAGACACCATTGTCATGGCTCCATTGCCTCAGGTAGATAGTCAGTTTACGCCAAGTGCGGAATGGTCAACGTCGATTGGTGATGGCGTAGGTCATTATTTCTCGAAGCTGTCTCCTGTTGTTGCTAACGACACATTGTTTGTTGCAAGTCGTGATGGTCTAGTCAAAGCATTAGATCCAGAAAACGGTAAGCTCAAATGGCAAACTGACCTAGAAGAAGATGTGATTGCACGCCTTTCTGGTGGTATCACAGCTGCGTATGAACACCTTTACATTGGTTCTGAAAATGGTGAAGTGATTGCACTTGAGCAAGAAACCGGTGACATCATCTGGCGTATCGAAGTAGGTGGTGAGGTGTTAGCGAAACCCGTCGCTGACTCTGGTTTGATCATTGTAAATACTAGCCGAGGCACTTTGATTGCTTTGGATGAAAGTACTGGTGAGCAACGCTGGGCGCTGAGCACAGAAGTTCCAAACCTAACGCTGCGTGGCGATAGCACGCCAACGGCTATTGGTGGTGGTGTATTCTGGGGGACAGCAAACGGTCGACTAGCTGCGGCAATTGTTGAACGTGGTCAATTGATCTGGCAACAACCAGTAGGTACTCCAAAAGGTGCTACGGAAATCGATCGTCTTGTAGACGTTGATTCTTCACCGATTGTACTGGGCGGCACTCTTTTCACTGTTGGTTACAACGGTCAACTTATTGCAATCGACTTACGTTCTGCAAATCCAATTTGGAAGCGTAACTACTCGTCAGCAACTGATATTGCTACAGACGGTAGCCGTATCTTCGTGATCACAGAAAAAGATCACGTAGTTGCAGTAGATGCACGCAGCGGTACAGAGCTTTGGGAAAACAGCAAGTTGGAATACCGCCAGCTTACTGCTCCAGTGATTGTTGATAACTATCTAGTGGTAGGCGACACATTAGGTTACCTACACTGGATGGATCGTTCGACTGGCGAATTCGTTGCACAACAATATGTCGATGACAGTGGTTTTGCTGTTGGTCCGACACTATTGTCTGATGGTTACGTGATTACAACTCGCAATGGCGATGTAAAGAAACTAACCATCAACGAATAATATCGTGATATAATTCACATTCGGCTCCTGGCTGGTAACAGTTAGGAGCCGTTTTGTTGTTTGAAATTTTTATTTATTAACCGTTATTCCTGACGTGGTTATAGGTAAAAAGCTGGTTTGATTTGGCATCAAGCAAGTCGTTACCTATAACTACAGAAGAAAGATTATTGTAGAGGTTGTTATGGTACCTGTTGTTGCTCTTGTGGGGCGTCCGAACGTAGGTAAATCTACACTATTTAACCGATTGACACGTACGCGTGATGCGTTGGTTGCGGACTTCCCTGGCCTAACGCGAGACCGTAAATATGGCCAAGCTCGCCTTGGCGAAGAACATGAATTCATCGTTATTGATACCGGCGGTATTGATGGCACGGAAGAAGGTGTAGAAACAAAGATGGCGGAACAATCGTTAGCAGCGATTGATGAAGCTGACGTAGTGCTATTCCTTGTTGACGGTCGTGCTGGATTAACACCATCTGATGAAGCGATTGCCGCGCATCTGCGTAAAATCGAAAAACCAGCAATGCTGGTAGTAAACAAGATCGATGGTATTGATGCTGATGCTGCTTGTGCCGATTTCTGGCAACTTGGTGTTGATGACATGTACCAAATCGCTGCGGCACACGGTCGTGGTGTGACAGCATTGTTGGAACGAGCGTTAGCGCCATTTTTCGATGATCTTCTAGCAAGCGAATCTGAAGAAGGTGAGATTGAAGATCTGACTGAATTCGAAGATGAAGAGCTAGCGATTGAAGATTACACCGAAGAAGATGCTGAAGCGGAGTTCAAACGTTTGCAAGACCAGCCAATCAAATTGGCAATCATTGGTCGTCCTAACGTTGGTAAATCAACACTAACAAACCGTATTCTTGGTGAAGAGCGCGTCGTGGTATACGACATGCCAGGCACCACTCGTGACTCTATCTATATCCCAATGGAACGTGATGGTCGTGAATACGTGTTGATCGATACTGCAGGCGTACGTCGTCGTGGTCGTATCAACGAAACAGTAGAGAAGTTCTCTGTTGTTAAAACACTGAAAGCCGTAGAAGACGCAAACGTGGTTCTATTGGTTATCGACGCGCGCGAAAACATTTCTGATCAAGACTTGAGTCTACTTGGCTTTGCATTGAACGCAGGTCGTTCAATCGTACTAGCCGTGAACAAGTGGGATGGTCTAGATAACGAAGTGAAAGAGAACGTGAAGAAAGAACTCGACCGCCGTTTAGGCTTCGTTGATTTTGCACGTATTCACTTTATCTCTGCGCTTCACGGTACAGGCGTTGGTCACTTGTTCGAATCGATTCAAGAAGCGTACAAGTCAGCAACGACACGCGTTGGTACTTCTGTTCTAACTCGTATCATGAAGATGGCAACAGACGATCACCAACCGCCAATGGTCCGTGGTCGCCGTATCAAATTGAAATATGCGCACGCGGGTGGTTACAACCCACCAATCGTGGTTATTCACGGTAATATGGTTCGCGATCTACCAGATTCGTACAAACGTTACTTGATGAACTACTTCCGTAAGTCTCTGGAAATCATGGGTACACCAATCCGTATTAACTTCCAGAACAGCGATAACCCGTACGAAAACCGTGGTGGCAAGCTGACTCTTTCTCAAGAACGTAAGCGCAAGCGTATGATGTCTGCGGTGAAAAACCGCAACAAGTAATCGCTAAGATTTTCTGAATACCCAAGTTTCGACTTGGGTATTTTTTTATAAGCAGATTTTTGCTCGAACCAATGCATTAGAAGTATGACTAACATGACGATCACAGCTACCAAAACTCGCTTCTGTCATCAAACTTGGCAACTGGAAGCACCAGTACAACTTTCTCACTCAACTGAAGAAGTCACTTACGTTGTTACTGAGGAGAGCCCTTTTCATCCTGTCAGCCACATTTGGCCAGATCATCCTGCTGACAAAGGCACATTAACTATCAAGGGTATGAGCTTTGAAGTGCTCGATTGCCAAGTTGGTGCGGTAGAACTTGCGAGTGGAAAGTTGTTCGTCGGTACTGAAATTCCGGTAAAACGTGATACGGAAGGGTGGGTGTTTGTTGTGGTACATGTGTTGCCACGTACAGAAGCTATTTCCGTTGGTGATGCTGCATTACTAGAAGTAGATAAGGAATACCAACTGTCACTGAGTCGTGGTCATAGTGCTGGGCACATCGCATACCTTGCGCTCAACAAGGTACTTGCACAAAACTATTGGCGAAAAGATGCAGATCGTAAAGACCCACATGGTAATTATGACTTCAACAGCTATGCCCAAGAGACCAGCTTTGTTACCCCAGATAAATGTCTGGATACCTATCGTTTAGGTAAAACACTCCGTAAAAGGGGGTTAAACAGTGCAGATATGCTGTCTGACCTAAAAAGCATCGAACAACAGGTGAATGTTCTGTTGAGAGATTGGCTAAAAAGGGACGTTGCGATCACCATCGATTGCCATGGTGAACACCTTACCGATTCACGTTACTGGCAGTGTGATTTAGGCGAAGGTGAAATCGCTGTCATCCCTTGTGGGGGAACGCATGCGAGCCATTTGAATGACTTTGGTTCCATCCAAGTAACACTGGTGGAGATAGACTCACAAACCATCGAAATGCACACCGATGTAATTCGCTAATTTAGCTTTTTGATCTTTTTATTATATTCTGTTTGTGTGTTTTTTTGTGCTGAAGTGTGGTTTTAAATTCTGTTTTAAATTGAGGGACAGAATATGTAACTTATGCTTTCGGTGTGTGGTTATATAAATATTCTTTTAAGGGGTGATCGCTGATCAAAAGGGTAATATCCGATGATCAGCATGCGATCTTTTATAGTGCCGCGTTCGCATAATGTGAGTTAGTTACCTGTGTCATATTAATAGATTTATTATATTTCAGGTTAATAAACATAATAACGATATGATTACGCCATTATGGATAAAGATAGACTGTTAGATGCTCACCGAGCAGTCAATCGTCTTTTAGGTAAGCTTGCTCTGGGAATGGAACGCAATAGCCTCAACAATGAGGTTATTAAGTTAAGTGAACACCTATTCGGTAAGAGGCAAGCTTCCATACTTCGATTGCACCCCGATACCAATACATTGCACTTGGAATTTGCTCCGCATTTACCTGATTTCTACAACCAAGCTATTGAAGGAGTCCCCATTGGACCAAAGGTCGGGTCTTGTGGTGCTGCTGCATTCTTAAAACAAACTGTGGTTGTTAGCGATATCGATCATCATGTTAACTGGGCACCTTTTCTTAAACTCACTCAACAAGCCCAACTTCATGCGTGCTGGTCAGTGCCGATTATTGCATCGGATGGTCATGTTCTGGGTACATTTGCTATTTACAGTAACGCCCCTTCCAAGCCTCACCCTTATGAACTTGAAGTGCTCGAAATGCTAGCTGCCTTGTATGCCGTTGCGCTAGAGAAATACCGTTTAGAAGAACAGCTTCATTTTCATGCCAGTCGAGATCCTCTCACGCACTGCTTTAACCGTCGTGCTTTGTTGTCAGAAGTTGACCGGAAAATAAACGGTAAATGTGGTCGTAATGCCTTAGTCGCCTGTTTCTTCGTTGATATTGATGAGTTTAAGTATATTAATGACCGATTTGGTCATGAGACTGGTGATCAAGTTTTAGTACTAGTAGCTGAACATTTAAAACAAGCTTTTCGCTCTTGCTCGGTGATCGGACGTTACGGTGGTGATGAATTTGTCGGTTTTTGTTGTTTCCCAGATGAGCAGACCTACTTTCACTTTGTTTCTCGTTTAGCGGATGAGCTTAATCAGATTTACCAATTAGAAGAATATCAAGTCAAAGCCAGCATTGGCGCTTCTTGTAGTACAGCTAGTGAGCGTGCAGTGTTGCAGCAGCTTATTCAACAAGCTGATGTTGCTATGTATCAGAACAAGCGTGCTAAGCGAGCGTGATAAAGATCAAGGCGTTAAGCTGGCTTATGATTAGACTGTAAGTCAGTGAATTGAAGTTATTTAGAGGAAGTTATGCAACCAAATATTTGCCCAACTTGCAACGTAGAACTGGAATGGACTGGGCAATATCACTGTAATCAGTGCGACTCAGATTATAAGAAGGTAGGGTTTTGCCCAGATTGCGATGCGGAGTTAGAAAAATTACAGGCTTGTGGTGCGGCAAACTATTTCTGCAATAGTTGTAATGAACTCAAATCGAAATCACGTGTTCGATTTGAGTTTCAAAAAGTCAGTTAATTAACCGTTGAGCGAAGCTCACCATCAGATAAGCGGGTGACTAAAACGTCGCCCGTTTTTACATCCTTTGCTTGGGTAACAACCTGACCTTGCTCAGTCTGAGTAATTGAGTAGCCACGTTTTAGTGTTGCCAGTGGGCTTACCGTATCTAGCTTCTCTGCCGCGATTGCCAGTTGGTGACGTATAGTCAGTAACTTGCGATCCATTGCATCCATTAGCTTTTGCTCAACGCGGTCAAGCTTCGACTTCTGCTCAGCCAAATGTTTTACTGGTGAGTTCAGTTGTAGGCGATGATGTTTGCGTTCTACCGCTTGTTGGCGTGTCGTGATGAATCGTTGCATCGCGCGTTGTAGGCGCATGTCCAACTCATCAAGTTGTTGCGTCTGACGCTGCAATTGATAGCTTGGATGCTGGCGCTCTAAACGGTGCATCAGTTGAGCCGATTGCTGTTTCTGTTGCGCTAGGTAGTAACGCATTGCACTGGCTAGCTTATGTTGGCGAGTCACCAAAGCTTGATCTTTGTGGCTGTTATCGCGGCTTACCAATTCAGCCGCCGCTGATGGAGTCGGCGCTCGCATGTCCGCTACAAAGTCAGCAATTGTCACGTCAACCTCATGACCAACTGCACTGATGATCGGAATTTGGCTTGCTGCAATAGTGCGAGCAAGGATTTCGTTGTTAAAGCACCAAAGGTCTTCTAACGAACCGCCACCACGACCAACAATCAATACATCACATTCGTCACGACTGTTTGCACGACCGATTGCCTGCGCAATTTGAATCGCGGCTTCTTCACCTTGCACCATGGTTGGGTAAACTACCACGGGTAGGGAAGGATCACGACGTTTCAATACGTCTAAGATGTCGTACAGTGCTGCACCGGTTTTTGAGGTGATCACACCAACGCGTTTTGGGTGCTCAGGTAAAGGCTGCTTATTGGTTTGAGCAAACAAACCTTCTGCTGCCAATTTCATCTTAAGTGCTTCGAACTCTTGTTGCAGACGACCATCACCTTCAGGCTGCATGCTCTCAATGATCAATTGATAGTCACCACGAGGTTCGTACAGAGACAGACGTGCTTTAACTAATACTTGATTGCCGTTAGCAGGTTTGAAAGTGACGCGACGATTGTTACCACGGAACATGGCACATTTAACTTGAGCGCGAGAATCTTTAAGAGTGAGGTACCAGTGACCAGAGACGGGAGCTGAAAAGTTGGATATCTCTCCGACAAGCCAGACGATCCCCATTTCGTTTTCGAGCAGCAGACGCACTTCGGCATTGAGACGAGAAACAGTGAAGATGTTTTGATTGGTCTGGGAGAGCACAGCTAATTCCGTAGACGTGAGTATGGAAATTAGCGGCAATATAATACATATCAAGGGGGTAATTGCAAGAAAAAAATTAAAAAATTTGTGGTCAAGCGATTGCGTTAACCGTATAATCCCTCCGCAATATCTAATCCAAATGTAGCCAACAACCTAAAACTGGTTACCCTCATTACGCGAAACGATGAGATTGGATTGTCTTTTTACTCCTCTAATTGTGAGATATTGCAAATGCTAAGAATTGCCAAAGAAGCGCTGACATTCGATGATGTACTACTCGTGCCAGCTCACTCCACCGTTCTCCCAAACACAGCTGATCTTCGCACTCAGTTGACTAAGAACATCACCCTAAACATCCCAATGATTTCAGCGTCTATGGACACTGTTACAGAAGCTCGTCTAGCTATCGCGCTAGCGCAAGAGGGTGGCATTGGCTTTATCCACAAAAACATGTCTATTGAGCAGCAAGCTGCTGAAGTTCGTAAAGTTAAGAAGTTTGAAGCTGGTGTCGTTTCTGATCCAGTAACTGTTAGCCCTGAAGCGACTATCGCTGACGTGGTTGCACTGACTGAAAAACACGGCTTCGCAGGTTTCCCTGTCATCACAGAGAACAACGAGCTTGTAGGCATTATCACTGGTCGTGATGTGCGCTTTGTTACTGACCTTTCTAAGAAAGTGTCTTCAGTAATGACAGCAAAAGAAAACCTTGCAGCAGTAAAAGAAGGTGCAACACGTGAAGAAGTGCAAGAGAAGATGCACGAAGCACGCGTTGAGAAAGTATTGGTTGTGAACGATGAGTTCCAACTAACCGGTATGATCACTGCGAAAGACTTCCACAAAGCAGAACGTAAACCAAACGCATGTAAAGATGAGCGCGGTCGTCTACGTGTTGGCGCAGCCGTTGGTGCTGGCGCTGGTAACGAAGAGCGTGTTGCTGCTCTAGTTGAAGCGGGCGTTGACGTTCTACTTATCGACTCTTCACACGGTCACTCTGAAGGTGTACTAAACCGTATCCGCGAAACTCGCGCAGCTTACCCAGATCTAGACATCATCGGCGGTAACGTTGCGACAGGTGCTGGTGCTAAAGCACTTATCGAAGCGGGCGTTAGTGCTGTGAAAGTGGGTATCGGTCCTGGTTCAATCTGTACTACTCGTATCGTAACGGGCGTTGGTGTTCCTCAAGTAACAGCAATCGCAGACGCAGCAGAAATGGCGAACTCATTCGGTATCCCAGTTATCGCTGACGGCGGTATCCGTTTCTCTGGTGACATCTGTAAAGCAATCGTAGCTGGCGCATCATGTGTGATGGTTGGTTCAATGTTCGCAGGTACAGAAGAAGCACCGGGTGAAGTGATTCTTTACAACGGTCGTTCTTACAAGTCTTACCGTGGCATGGGGTCTCTTGGTGCGATGTCTCAAGGTTCATCTGACCGTTACTTCCAGTCTGACAATGCAGCAGACAAGCTAGTACCAGAAGGTATCGAAGGTCGTATCGCATACAAAGGTCGTCTAAAAGAAATCGTACACCAGCAAATGGGTGGTCTACGTTCAAGCATGGGTCTTACTGGCTCTGCAACGATTGAAGATATGCGTACTAAAGCTGAATTTGTTCGTATCTCAGGTGCGGGCATGGCTGAATCACACGTACACGACGTTCAAATCACTAAGGAAGCTCCAAACTACCGTCGCGGTTAATTTTTACTGTTGTAAAAATAAAACCTATACACTCGACGTAAACGTTTGCTTTTTTTCCTTGAAGCATTAATAAGAGGCGAGTACACTCGCCTCCGTTTTAATAACCTAGCTTATAAGACTGCTCAAAATGACTAAAAATATTCATGACCAACGTATTCTGATCTTGGACTTCGGTTCTCAGTACACTCAGCTAGTAGCGCGCCGTGTACGTGAAATCGGTGTTTACTGTGAACTGTGGAGCTGGGACGTTGAAGAAGCGGATATTCGTGAATTCAATCCAGACGGTATTATCCTCTCTGGTGGTCCAGAAAGCGTAACGGAAGATAACTCTCCACGCGCTCCTCAATATGTATTTGACTCTGGTGTGCCAGTATTAGGTGTATGTTACGGCATGCAAACTATGGCTGAGCAGCTAGGTGGTAAAGTAGCGGGTTCTACAGAACGTGAATTTGGCTACGCACAAGTTAAAGTTTCTGGTGAATCTGCACTATTTAAAGATCTTGAGCTAACTCAAGACGTGTGGATGAGCCACGGTGACAAAGTAGTAGAAATTCCTGCTGACTTCGTGAAAGTTGGTGAGACAGACACATGTCCGTACGCTGCGATGGCGAACGAAGAGAAGAAGTACTACGGCGTTCAGTTCCACCCAGAAGTAACGCACACGAAAGGCGGTCTACAAATGCTAGAGAACTTTGTTCTTGGCGTATGTGGCTGTGAGCGTCTATGGACTTCTGAATCTATCATCGAAGACGCGGTTGCTCGTATTAAAGAGCAAGTGGGTGACGACGAAGTTATCCTAGGTCTATCTGGTGGTGTTGATTCATCGGTAGTAGCGATGCTAGTTCACCGTGCAATCGGCGACAAGCTAACGTGTGTATTCGTAGATAACGGTCTTCTTCGTCTAAACGAAGGTCAACAAGTAATGGATATGTTCGGCGACCAATTTGGTTTGAACATCATCAAAGTTGACGCTGAAGAACGTTTCCTAAAAGCACTTGAAGGCAAATCGGATCCAGAAGAGAAGCGTAAGACAATCGGTCACGTATTCGTAGACGTATTTGATGAAGAGTCTAAGAAGCTGAAAAACGCGAAATGGCTAGCTCAAGGTACGATTTACCCAGACGTTATCGAATCTGCTGCATCTAAGACTGGTAAAGCGCACGTGATCAAATCACATCACAACGTGGGCGGTCTTCCAGATGACATGGAAATGGGTCTTGTTGAGCCACTACGTGAGCTGTTTAAAGATGAAGTTCGTAAGATCGGTCTAGAGCTTGGTCTTCCGTACAACATGCTTTACCGCCACCCATTCCCGGGTCCTGGTCTAGGTGTTCGTGTTCTTGGTGAAATCAAGAAAGAGTACTGTGACTTGCTACGTCGTGCAGACGCTATCTTCATTGAAGAGCTACACGCTGCAGACCTATACAACAAAGTATCTCAAGCGTTCACGGTATTCTTACCAGTTCGCTCTGTAGGTGTAATGGGTGATGGTCGTAAGTACGATTGGGTTGTATCTCTACGTGCGGTAGAAACTATCGACTTTATGACTGCGCATTGGGCACACCTACCATACGACTTCCTAGGTAAGGTTTCTAACCGTATCATCAACGAAGTTGACGGTATTTCTCGCGTGGTTTACGACATTTCTGGTAAGCCACCAGCGACAATCGAATGGGAATAATATTCCCTTCATATTTGAAGTAGCAACGTTGTTGATTTGTCCATTTCACCCTAATCACATAGTAAACCTATGCTGATAGGGCTGAAATGGCTTGTTGCCTAGTTGCAACTCCAACTATTTTGGGAATTAGTTGGAGTACTTGACGTAAAGATTAAAATAGTAAAACCAGCCTTCGGGCTGGTTTTTTTATGCCTGAAAAGTGTGAACGCAGGTCTCAACTTTTTTATTAGAAAATATATACATGCGACATTGTTGAATGTATATTCATTTTTGGTGTCTAAATATTAAAGTTGGTATTGCTATGGAACAGGCAGACGTTACCTCCCTCATCCCCATCATTATTACGTTAGTCCTTGCGCTAACTACAAGAAACGTTGTTGTCGGTCTTTTTGCCGGTGTTGTTAGCGGTGTGGCTATGTTAGAAGGCACATTCGTTGATAAAGGTCCGCTCGATTCGTTTAGCGCACTGATGAAAAGTTACCTGTTGCCGCAACTGACAGTTACAATGCGGGCGTCATCCTTCTTTTGGTTTTCATTGGTGGTTTTGTTGCCTTGATGGAGAAATCTGGCGGTGGCGTGGCGTTCGCTAAAAAGGTCACTCAGTGGGTTGCAAGCAAATGCCAAGCACAGCTTTCTGCTTGGTTTGGCGGCGTTGTTATTTTCTTTTCAGACCTTGGTACACCGTTAATTGTTGGTCCTGTCTTTCGTCCTCTTTTTGATAAACTGAAAGTCTCTCGCCAGAAGCTAGCCTTTATCATCGATTCAACTTCATCCCCAGTGGCGATCCTCATCCCTTTCATCGGTTGGGGCGTTTATATCATGAGCCTGATTCAAAAAGAGTTTGCTGCACTGGATGTAGGTATCAGTGATTGGGATGCTTTTATTGGCGCGCTCCCTTACCAGTTTTATGCCTTTTTAGCGATCGCGATTGTTCCGATTGTCTCTTTCTTCAAGCTGGATTTTGGACCAATGGCGAAAGCCGAACAGCTTGCAGAGCAGGGTTCTGATTTTGGAAAAGTGCAAGATTCATTAAATGTGTTTGAGCATAAAAATGCAAAAACAAGTTTTGTTTGGGCACCGCTGCTCGTCATGCTAGTTGTGCTTTGCTCGATTCTAGTGCCTCACGGTTTTCCATTTCAGAAAGTCGCAGGCTCGACCTTCCGTGCTGCATTGTCGTCGGCGTATTTCTTTGCTGCAATTACCCTAATTAGCTTGATGGCGTTTTATGGCGTGAGAAAGCTCTCTGATGGCATTCAGGTTTACCTAAAAGGGATGTCGAACATGATGTCCGTTGCGGTGATTTTGGTTCTTGCTTGGTCATTGAGTTCGGTTGGCAAGGAGCTTGGCGCAGCGGCGTACATTGCAGAACAAGCGCAGGCTGGTTTCCCTTATTGGTTATTGCCAGCGGTGGCATTTTTGTTAGCTGGTATTATTTCGTTCGCAACAGGATCGTCGTGGGGGACATTCGCTATTATGATGCCGTTGGTTATCCCAACTGCAGTTGCGATTGATGCACCATTGTTGGTGTGTATTGGTGCGGTTCTGTCTGGCGGTCTATTTGGTGATCACTGTTCGCCAATTTCTGAAACCACCATCTTGTCTTCGACTGGTGCTGGTTGCGAGCAGTACGAACACTTTAGAACTCAATTTCCTTATGCGGTGCTTAATGGTGCCATTGCCCTAGCAAGTTTTCTTGTCGCTGGGGTAATGGCTTCGCCTGTGATTGTACTGGTGGCGGTTGTGGTTCAGTTTGCTGTCTATTTATTGCTTTCTAAACAGAAATCTTCGCAGGCTTTAGAGTCGATAACAGCCAACCAATAACCAAGAATAAAAACGGGGGAAGGTTCTCCCGTTTTGTTTTGAGTCAAGGTAACAGTTTTTGTGATACCCGCTGTGTAACAGTATTTATTTATAAACTTTGCGTCGCAGAATGAATGGGCTTTACTCGGCGTTTTTTCTACATGATCCACTATGTGTCTAGTTATTCCTTGTATATTGTATTGATAAATACGGAGATTAGACATGTTTGCACTCAAACATCTGCCTCTTGCATTAAGCTGTGTGCTCGCGGCACAAGCTCATGCCAGTATGAATATCCAACCTGATCCTCAAAACCCGAATGGCTACGTGATCGCTCGTGGTGACATTCAAGCGGTTGAGCAAAGCAAAACATCTGACCCAATGTATGCCATCTGGGCACAGGCGTTAGAGACTCGTCCGAACAGCGTTGTAGAAGCTATCGTACCGGGCGCAGCAGGTAACCTAGAAAACGTTAAACGTGTTGAACGTGTATTCCCCGAAAGTGAGTGGGACTTCCTAACGCAAATGGCTGCGCCTGAATACACTTATACTCGTTTCTTACGTGCGATAGGTAAGTTCCCTGCATTCTGTGGTGAGTACACCGATGGTCGAGACTCTGACGCAATCTGTAAGAAATCCATCGTGACAGCATTTGCGCATTTTGCTCAAGAAACTGGTGGTCACATTGCGGTTGATAACGTATCAGACAACCCACTTGCATTAGAAGAGTGGCAGCAGGCACTCGTGCATGTACGCGAAATGGGATGGTCTGAAGGTCAAGAGGGTTACACCACAGGCTGTGGTCAGAACGATTGGCAAAATAAGCGCTGGCCATGCGAACCTGGTCAAGGGTATTTTGGGCGTGGTGCCAAACAGCTTTCTTACCACTTTAACTATGGCGCATTCTCTGAAGTAATGTTTGATGGCGATGCATCGGTGCTGCTGAAGAATCCGGGTTTAGTCGCTGACTCTTGGTTGAACTTGGCTTCTGCAATTTGGTTCTTCTTAACCCCTCAAGCGCCAAAACCAGCGATGTTACACGTAATTGATCGTACATGGGTGCCATCGCAACGTGAGATCGATGCGGGCATTGGTTACGGTTTTGGTACCACTATCAACGTCATCAATGGCGGTATTGAATGTGGCGAGCAAAACAAAGACAAAGGTCAGCCTGTTAACCGTATTCGTTACTGGGAAGGTTTAGCAGCGCATTATCAAATTCCTATCGAAGCTGATGAAACCAATACTTGTTGGCAACAAACGCCGTACGGTAGCTTAAACCTTAACGGTGCGACTGATGTGCTTTACACCAACTGGGATGGTAACTGGAAGTACTACTCAGATCGCCCTGGGGGTCATTCATTTGAGTGTGAATTGGTTGGCTTCCAAACCGCATATTCGGCTCTGGTAGCAGGAGATTACGAGAAATGTGTTACCAACTTCTACCAATCTCACGCGGGTTGGCCTGAAGTACGCATTGTCGACAAACTAGACCCAGTCGATCCGGTTGACCCACCTGTAGGTGGTGTTGCTGCATGGGATGCTGGCAAGGTTTATAACACAGGCGACCAAGTCTCTTACAAGGGGGCGGTATATGAAGCTAAGTGGTGGTCACAAGGCAATGAGCCGACCAAAGGTGACCCTTGGAAGCTCGTTTCGGGCACGCCAACCGAGCCACCAACGACTGAACCTCCTGTGACAGAGCCACCAGTAACTGAGCCTCCAGTAACCGAACCACCGGTGACGGAGCCTCCTGTTTCAGGGGACTTTATCGCATGGGAACCAGGTGTCACTCAAGTAGCCAATGGTGACAAAGTGACTTATCAAGGTAAGTGTTTTATTGCGAAAAATGGTCCGGGTGTATGGGAAACGCCAACCCAGAGTAACTGGTTCTGGGATGAGATCTCTTGCCAGTGATTGAACAATAAATAGTCTAAGTATCTATAAAGACTCTGCTTTTTAGTAGGGTCTTTTTTTATTCATTTAATTGCCTATTTGTGCAATCTAAGTTTCCAATAACGTCTTTTCTCTTTTGTTTTTTAGTCCATTAAAATTCGCGCGCAATTTTTATCAACATTTTTGAAAACAGGTACGCTTACATGTCTACTAAACTGGCTAACCCAGCGCCGCTAGGCCTAATGGGTTTCGGTATGACCACGATTCTGCTTAACATCCACAACGCAGGATTCTTCCCAATTGACTCAATGATCCTAGCAATGGGTATCTTCTACGGTGGTCTTAGCCAAGTTCTTGTTGGCATGATGTGCTTCAAACGTGGTGATACTTTTGGTACGACTGCATTTACGTCTTACGGTCTGTTCTGGCTAACACTGGTTGGCCTAATCGTAATGCCTTACATGGGTCTTCCTGCAAGCCCTGCACACTTTATGGGTTGGTACCTACTGCTATGGGGCATCTTCACTGGCTTCATGTTTATTGGTTCTCTATGCTACCCAGTAGCGAAGCAAGTCGTATTTGGCTCTCTTACTATCCTGTTCTTCCTATTAGCTGCACGTGACTTTACTGGTAGTGAGCTGATCGGCACTATCGCAGGCTTTGAAGGTATCTTCTGTGGTGCAAGCGCAATCTACTTCGCAATGGCTCAAGTACTAAACAACGAGTACGGTCGCACGGTTCTTCCAATCGGTGAAAAGCAAAAGCCTCAAGTTGCAACGCAAGAAATCGCAGCATAATCGCTTCGAATTGAATGCAAAAGAAAAGGGTTAGCCACTGGCTAACCCTTTTTTAATGTCCTTTTCGGACCACTGCTTTTTCTTATATACCCGCCAACCTGCTGGGGGAGGAGGTTAATGAGGCATTAGGTAGATGGTTGTTCTACTGTTTCTGCCGTGTCGCTATCCGCTGTAGGCGCTTTGCCTGTTTTACGTTTGTACTTTTCTTCCCAGTAGTCAGCACCTTTGATACCAAGCGCAACAGGGTTGAATGTGTACTCTGTAACCCCACGTTTTTGCTGCTCTTCATAATCAGCTAGAGCTTTTAGTGCTGGCTTAGACATGAAGAAGATGATCAGAATGCCGACAATATTTAGCCATGCCATTAGACCTACGCCTACGTCACCCATTGCCCACGCAAGGTTAGCTGTTTTAACCGTACCGTAGAATACCGCTGAGATCAGAATGACCTTCAAGATAAACATCAGACCGTTTACTTTTACTGTGCGACGGATGTAAGCGATGTTGGTTTCTGCGATGTAGTAGTACGCCAAAATCGTTGTAAAGGCGAAGAAAAACAGAGCAATCGCGATGAATGGTTTACCCACACCCGGAAGGGCACTTTCAATCGCCATTTGCGTAAATACAGGACCATTTGCACCGATATCTGCTGGAAGGTTCTGTACTAAGAACGCACCTTCGACTGCACCGTGTACGTTGTACGCACCCGTGATAAGAATCATAAATGCGGTTGCTGAACACACTAGCAGTGTATCGATGTAGATAGAGAATGATTGAACCAGACCTTGCTGTGCTGGGTGATCAACACTTGCTGCTGCTGCAGCGTGAGGACCAGTACCTTGACCTGCTTCGTTAGAGTAAACACCACGTTTTACACCCCAACCAATCGCAGCACCAATACCCGCCATCGGTGTGAATGCATCACCAATGATCATGCCAACAATACGTGGAATTTCACCGATGTTAAGTAGGATGATAACGAATGCTGTGATGATGTACGCCAGAGCCATGAACGGAACTACGATTTGAGTGAAGTTCGCGATTCGTTTCACACCACCAAAGATAATGAAAGCAAGAATGACACAGACAACCGTACCAGTGAAAATTTTAGCGAAACTGAAGGTACCAATAGCGGTTTCAATCATGTCACCTGAGCCAAATGCTGCTTCTACTGCGTTACCAATACTGTTCGATTGAACGCCAGGAAGCAGAACACCACATGCAAAGATGGTTGCGATAGCGAAGATCCAAGCGTACCACTTTTGACCCATTGCTTTTTCGATGTAATAAGCTGGACCACCGCGGAATTCGCCTTCGTCTTCTTCTTTATAAATCTGTGCGAGTGTTGATTCTGCGTATGCGGTTGCTGCGCCAAAGAAGGCGACAACCCACATCCAGAAAACAGCACCTGGACCACCGAAACCGATAGCGGCTGCAACACCTGCAATGTTACCTGTACCTACACGGCCAGATAGTGAAACGGCCAAAGCCTGAAATGATGAAATCCCCTTGGTTGAACTCTTACCAGAAAGTAGCAAGCGCCACATTTCAAAGAAGTGACGAATCTGCACAAAGCGCGTCATGATCGAGTAGAACAAACCAGCGCCAAGGCACAAATAAATCAGTACCGGACTCCAGATAATTCCATTCAGAAAATCAACTAATGACTGCATGAGTATTTTCCCTGTTTGTTATGGTTGTGGTTGTTTTTCGTACAACACATTACCCTTTTTTGTAATGTAATTGTTAACCTTTTTGACTAAAAATCCTTTGTAGCGTGATGATGAACACAGAATGGTTAAATATTGTTAAAAATTGGTTCTTGTTATGTTTGTGTGTGGTTTTTATTGGAAATGACAATGAATTGATTGAATATGCAGCACATTGTCATGAAAATGTGCTGCGAGATATGGAAGTCATATCTTCTGAATGCTATTCAACATGTGGAATAATGTTCTATTTGAAATGGTTTGCAGGTGTTTAGGCGTAACGGCTTAGGCTCAATTCTGAGTGATTTGTTACTTTGCTTTCTGCACCGATCATAATGTCGGCAAGGAGTTGTCCTGACCCACAAGCCATGGTCCAACCTAGCGTCCCATGTCCGGTATTCGTGAATAAATTGTCGTAAGGGGTCGCACCAATGATGGGTGTACCATCGGGCGTCATGGGGCGAAATCCTGTCCAAAATTCGGCTTTAGTGAAATCGGCACTTTGCGGAAATAAATCTCGAATCACCATTTCAATCGTATTCTTGCGCTTTTGCGGTAATGAAGGATCAAAGCCCGCAAGTTCAGCGGTCCCTGCGACCCGGATGCGATCGTCAAAGCGTGTCATTGCCACTTTATAGGTCTCATCCATGACGGTAGATCGCGGTGCAAATTGTTCACATTCAATCGGAACCGTCAGTGAATACCCTTTGACGGGATAGATCGGAATATCGATCTCAAGCTGCTTGAGTAACGCCGTTGAGTAACTGCCCGAAGCAAGTACAAACTGGTCTGCTTTAAATAAACCACGATCCGTTTGGACACCCATGACCTTTTTGCCTACGGTAACCCAATTGCTTACCTCTGTATTGAATTCAAACCTGACACCATAAGCTTTCGCCAGCTTAGTTAACTGCTGACAAAACTGGAAACAATCTCCGGTTTCATCATCGGGTAGGTACAACCCACCGACCAGTTTTTCTTTTACTAACGCTAACCCAGGCTCTTGTTTGATGCAGTGCTCGACGTTCATTAGCTGAAAACGTGTACCGCTTTGTTCTAACAACTTAAGGTCTTTTTCTATGGCGTCTAACTGCTGTTGAGATCGAAATACTTGTAACGTTCCGAGTTGGCGACCTTGGTATTCAATCGCATGATCACGTCTTAGCTGCTCTAAACAAGTGCGGCTGTGATTGGCGATGGATAGCATTCGTGCTTTGTTGATCTGATAGCGAGATAAGGTGCAATTAGACACCATTTTCGTAGCCCAGCGGATAAGCTCTGGGCTGAGAGACGGTTTTATTTTGAGTGGGGCATGCTCTTCGGTTAGCCATCTCACGGCTTTGAGTGGAATGCCTGGGGCTGCCCATGGTGAGGAGTAGCCGTAAGAGATTTGTCCTGCATTGGCGAAGCTGGTTTCCATCGCACTGCTTGGTTGGCGATCGATCACGGTGACCTGATAACCTGCTTGAGCTAGATACCAAGCTGAGGTCAAACCGATAACACCACTACCTAATACGATGACTTCCATTGATGTGCTCCACACATTTTCGATGTGCGCAGTTTGTCTTCTTTACCTTTTGTTAACAATCGATATAAATTACATCCAGTGTTTAGAAAAACTATAGGCTCAGGATGAAAAGTAGTGTCGTAAGTGGATTGTGGTTATTTAGCCAAGTAGCGGAACACAACAGTTTTACTAGTGCAGCAAAGGTATTGCACTTGACGACAGGCGCAATTAGCCAGCAAATTATCCAATTGGAAGAGCAACTAGGCTTTACTTTGTTTGAACGCCATTCGCGAGGAATTAGGCTGACACCTAAAGGTTTGCAGTTATCTCAGGCTTCGCAATTTCACTTCTCTGAACTTGGGAAAGCACTTGAAGAGCTACAGATTGAAAAGCCCCACAATGAAATTCGCCTCAAACTGACACCTTCTTTTGCATTTAAATGGCTGGTTCCTAGGCTTGAAAGCTTCCACCTAAATAACCCCGACCTGCAAGTACAGATTTTTGCAGAGGGAGCGCTTGTGAATAGTGAGCTGAAGGATTACGACGTTGCAATTGACTATGGTCCGCACCCGTATCGAGACAAAAACGCGAAGCGGATTCTTGATGAGCAACTTCTTCCAGTGATGAGTGTCAAATACCTTGAGGATCATGGGTGGCTAAAAACACCTAAAACGACACCAGAGCAATGGCGAGATGCGACGTTATTGCACGATGCTATGCCATGGGATAAAGCGCCGCGTGACTATGAGTGGCTCTATTGGGCATCAAGTATGGGGCTGGATTTTAAAACGGATTCTGGGCATTTTTTTAATCGAACGGATATGGCGATGTCCGCAGCTGAAGCCGGCGTTGGTATTGCGATGGCACGTATGGCACTGGTGGAGGATGAACTTAAAAATGGTCGTTTGGTTTCACCATTTGAACCCGTTGATGCCAACGCAGGGTACTACTTGATCATTAACACGAAAAGCGAACCAACCCAACGATTTAAAAAGTGGCTTTTACAACAAGTCCGGTTGTAACTACCGAGAGTTATGTTTGGTTCATGTGTTTAAGAAGCCACAATGAGTGAACACAGAAGATTAACAATGCGGAGTTATAACCTCAGATAAACCGCCTCTTACGAGGCGGTTTTTTTATGCATTTAAGCTTTATGCGTTTTGAGGTACGGCTTGAACCGGCGTGGGTGCCGTGGTCAGTTGTACAGAATCTGCTGCGAGATACGTGGTAGTGGAAGGGAAAGCAAATTCAGCTCCTTCTGCCGTAATGATCTTATCAATCAGCATCAGAAGTTCTTGTTGCAGGTTAAGGAAGGTTTCCCTATTTGTGGTGTTTAAATGAGCGAGAACCTCAATATCCAGACTGTACGCATTGAAGGCACTAAAGTGAACTCGAAGGGGAGAATCTAAAACATCTGGATGTTCTTGGAGTAATGCCGTGATTTTCTCTGTAATGAGCTGTAATTGCGCCATGCTAGTCTCATAGCGCAACCCGATAGTCGCTTTGAAAGGATAACGGTCACGGCGGCTATAGTTGATGATCTCTCGCTTGATAAGGTCACCATTAGCAATCGTGATTTGCGTTCTGTCTTTTGCTCTGATGCGTGTTGAGCGCACTCCTATTTGTTCTATGACTCCTGACTGGCTGCCAATTTGGCAGTAATCTCCAACTGACAAGGATTTATCTAAGAACAAGATAACCCCACCGATTAAATTCTCCATAGTTGGACGGATAGCGAGCGCGATTGCCATCCCCCCTAAACTCAACCCCGTCACGATGCCGTAAACGGGAACGCCCAAGCGATTCAAACCATAACCAAGGCAAGCAATAGCGGCCATCGAACCCAGCAAAGTACCGATAATTTGTGTCAGGCTTTGGCGCAGTGTGGTGTTAGTGCGTTGTTTACTCATTAGTAGGCGACACGTTTTGTAAATCAACAGATAAGCGACTTGGCTGAGCAATAGCCAACAAATGAGCTCTATGACGATATTGAGTGTCGACATTAGTACGCCAGTTAAATTGAGTTGGTAGTCTGCGAGATAAAGAAAACCGCTTAGTGTGAGTACGGCAAGTATCGCTTTTGAAATTGGCGACTGGATATGGTTGTAGAGTAAAGCAAGCACAGAGATGGTCGCAGAAAGAGACAACGCCAGCCCTAACCATTGCCAGATTGCTTGGTCGCCATATTCCAGCATAAATACGCTAGGTAATGCTTCTACGAGGTGAAACCATGTTGGCGGAATAAGTCTTCCCGCGCTTAGCGAGTAATATTGATAGTAATCTAAGCTAGCTCCGGAATGAGAGGGTAAGTGTTTAACCAGCAAATAATCACTGTACAAGCCGTGCACGGTTTGCTCGGAAAAACGATACTGACCATCGGGTTGCTTGATCAACTCTAACCCCGTATCTGGAATTTGCCAGCGGGTTAGGGTGTTGTTATCGGGAATGAGAGATAAGTCTGTAGGTGGAGCTCGGTCGAGTATTTCCTTCATCAACATGACAGATTCAATAGCGACTCGAGTTTGGCTAGATTCTGGGACTTTAGACAGATCGAAGGCTTGCGTTGCTTTATCGAACAACGCGTAAATACGTTGTCGGTTTTGCTCTGTATTTTGAGCTGGATCTTCAATGATTTCGGTTAGTTGCTGATTGGCTTGTGACACCAAAGTATCAAAGCTTGTGAGTGCTTTTCTAGGGCTAGAGAGATCGGGAGGTGCGAGGGGGAAAGTCTCATTTGCCTGAGTGAAGAAAGCGAAAAGCACCAAACACCCAACGATCATCCATGATGTGATTGTTTTCATAACATTATCCTAGCCTTATGATTATTGGATAAGTTTAGTCAATGATTTTCATATGCGGAAAAAGCTAACGTTGTTATTCCTCTCTTTTGGACCATCTGAACAGAAATAATCCACTCCCCTGTGACTTGAGCTGCTTTTCTTTGTTGAAAAAATCGGCAATATAAAAGAATAACCATTCACTCAATAGTTCAGGGAAGATGCATGAAAGACGAAACACTCTCGATCCATTTTGGCTACGAAACCGACCCAACAACCAAATCAGTAGCGACACCGATTTACCAGACGGTAGCGTATGAGTTTGATAATGCGCAACATGGTGCGGATTTATTCAACCTTGAAGTTCCGGGCAATATTTACACTCGTATTATGAACCCAACCAATGACGTGTTGGAAAAACGCATGGCAGCGTTGGAAGGGGGGATTGCTGGTTTGGTTGTGAGTGCAGGTAGTGCGGCAATTAACTACGCTATTCTCACGCTCGCGCAAGCTGGCGATAACATCGTTTCTACTCCTCAATTATATGGTGGTACTTACACCTTGTTTGCGCATATGTTGCCAAGCCAAGGTATTGAAGTGCGTTTTGCCAAGGACGATAAGCCTGAAAGTCTTGCTGAGCTTATCGATGAGAATACCAAAGCGGTTTACTGTGAAAGCATCGGTAATCCGGCAGGGAACATCATAGACCTAGAACGTGTTGCCGAACTGGCTCATGCGCAGGGCGTGCCTGTGATTGTAGACAATACGGTCGCAACTCCTGTGCTATGCAAGCCAATCGAATTTGGTGCCGATATCGTGGTTCATTCGCTCACTAAGTATGTTGGTGGGCATGGTACGACGCTGGGTGGCATCATCATTGATTCTGGGAAGTTCCCGTGGGCACTGCATAAAGATCGCTTCCCAGTATTTAATCAGCCTGAGCCTTCTTACCACGGCGTGGTTTACACCGAAGCATTTGGTGAGGCGGCTTTTATTGGTCGTGCTCGTACCGTTCCTTTGCGTAATACTGGTTCTGCTTTGTCACCAATGAATGCCTTTATGCTGATGCAGGGGCTGGAAACGCTGTCGCTGCGTATGGAGCGTCATACCGAAAATGCGCTGAAAGTCGCGGAATACTTAAGCCAGCACGAGAAAGTGAGTTGGGTAAGCTACGCGGGTTTACCTACTTCGGAATTCTATCCATTGGCAGAAAAATACATGCAAGGTAAACCATCAGCGATATTGTCGTTTGGCTTGAAAGATGGTTATGAAGCTGGTGTGCGCTTTTACGATGCATTGAAGATCTTTAAGCGTTTAGTGAACATTGGTGACGCAAAATCGCTTGCATGCCATCCGGCGTCGACTACGCACCGTCAATTGAGTGAAGCGGAGCAAAAGCAAGCGGGCGTCTCCCCAGAGATGATTCGCTTGTCCGTCGGTATTGAACACATTGATGACATCTTGGTAGACCTTGAACAAGCCCTTAATGCTTAATTATTGAATTAAAAGTGAAAAGCAGCTCTCTGATAGGGCTGCTTTTTGAAGACACCGTCGATATTCAACTTTCATTTCAGACCCTATTTCTTTTTCAAATCCCATTTCGTTTTCTATTCCAAATTGTGACCGAGCAGCATGCCTTAATCCCATAAATTCATTATGGTTGAATGGATAAATGATAATAACTATCATTCTCAGTGTTTATTTTTAAATAGGTGAATAGTCATGTCGGGACTCAACTCAGTAGACAGCTTCGATCCAAGCAGCAGTTGGCAAGGGCTAACTCTGACCGATAAAGCTGCCAATCAAATTAACAAGCTGCTCGAAAAAGACGAATCTCTATGTGGCTTGCGACTCACAATTAAGCCTTCAGGTTGTGCGGGCTACGCGTATGTACTGTCCACCGTGGATGAAGTCATCGCTGACGATCTTGTATATGAGCATCTCGGCGCCAAGTTATTTGTGCCTCTTGATGCCATGCCTTATCTCGATGGAACAGAAGTGGACTTCATTTCACAAGGGTTGAACCAGATGTTCCAGTACAACAATCCTAAAGTACAAAGTGCTTGTGGTTGTGGTGAAAGTTTTAATGTGTAAAAGCGAGCACTGCTCTAGGGCAGTGGCTGGTTTTAAATGGTACCGACAATGACACAAAGTGGTATTGAGATCCAAGAAGATGTTCAAGCTTGGGTTGATGATGATAGTTACAAACAAGGGTTCTACAGCAATATTGCGACAGACCAGTTAGCAAAAGGCATCAATGAAGATGTTGTACGTGCGATTTCTGCCAAAAGAGACGAACCTGAATGGATGCTGGAGTTCCGACTTCGGGCGTTTCGAATTTGGCAAACCATGGAGGAACCGCATTGGTTAAAAGCGCACTACGCCCCGCTTAACTATCAAGATTATAGCTATTATTCCGCGCCATCTTGTGGTCAGTGCGATGATACTTGTGCTGGCGATGAAGCATCGCAAGACCCGGAGTTTTTGACTAAAGAAGTCGAACAAGCTTTTGACCTGCTGGGTGTGCCAGTTCGTGAGGGAAGCGAAGTCGCTGTTGATGCAATCTTTGACTCCGTATCGGTCAAAACCACGTACAGTGAAAAATTGGCAGAGAAAGGCATCATTTTTTGCTCATTCAGCGAAGCGATTCACAAGTACCCTGAGTTAGTACAAGAGTACCTAGGGACAGTCGTCCCGCCAGAAGATAACTTCTTTGCAGCGCTAAATGCTGCCGTTGCGTCGGATGGCACCTTCGTTTACATCCCCAAAGGTGTTGAGTGTCCTATGGAGCTCTCGACCTATTTCCGGATCAATGCTGCAAAAACAGGTCAATTTGAACGTACGATTTTGATTGCTGATGAGGGCAGCTATGTCAGCTATATCGAAGGATGTTCAGCACCATCGCATGATAATTACCAGCTGCATGCTGCGGTGGTAGAAGTGATCGTCCTCAAAGATGCTTACGTGAAGTATTCGACCGTACAAAACTGGTTCTCAGGCAAAGATACCAACGGCGGTATCCTCAACTTTGTGACCAAGCGAGCGCTGTGTAAAGGCAGTGGTTCAAAGATGTCTTGGACTCAATCCGAAACGGGATCTGCCATTACATGGAAGTACCCAAGCGTCATTCTCCAAGGGGATAACTCGATCGGTGAGTTTTATTCCATCGCGTTAACGTCGGGTAAGCAGTTGGCCGACACTGGCACTAAGATGATCCATATCGGTAAAAATACCAAGTCCACCATCATCTCAAAAGGCGTCTCCGCTGGGTACAGTGAAAACAGCTACCGCGGATTAGTGAAGATCTTACCGAGCGCTGAAAATGCGCGAAATTTCACTCAATGTGACTCGATGCTCATCGGTCCGGATTGTGGGGCGCATACCTTCCCTTACGTTGAAGTAAAAAACAACTCCGCTCAGGTCGAGCATGAAGCAACCACAACCAAAATTGGTGAAGACCAACTGTTTTACTGTTCACAACGAGGCATTGCTGAAGAGGATGCGATCTCAATGATTGTGAACGGTTTTTGTAAGGATGTGTTTTCCGAATTACCGCTGGAGTTTGCCGTAGAAGCACAAAAATTATTGGCAATCAGCTTAGAACACAGCGTTGGATAATGAAAAATGTTAACAATTAACAACTTAAAAGCCCAAATTGAAGAACAAGAAATTCTAAAAGGAGTCAATCTTCAGATTAACCCTGGAGAAATTCACGCCATCATGGGACCAAACGGTTCCGGTAAAAGCACGCTGGCAAGCACGCTCGCAGGACGTGAAGACTACGAAATTACCGATGGATCTGTCGATTTCAACGGCAAGGATTTATTGGAATTAGATCCTGATGAACGTGCAGGCGAAGGCGTGTTCTTGGCATTCCAATACCCTGTCGAAATTCCGGGAGTGAGTAACCATCTCTTCTTACAAGCATCAGTGAATGCGGTGCGAAAATACCGTGAACTTCCGGAATTGGAACGCTTTGAACTTGCGGATTTAATTGAGGAGAAAATTGAGCTTCTCAATATGCCGAAAGACTTACTTTCTCGCTCGGTAAACGTCGGCTTTTCTGGCGGAGAAAAGAAGCGTAATGACATCTTGCAAATGGCGGTACTTGACCCACAACTTTGCATTTTGGACGAGACCGATTCTGGATTAGATATTGATGCACTTAAAGAAGTTGCTAATGGCGTAAATAGCCTAAAAGACGGCAAACGTTCTTTCATCATTGTGACCCATTACCAACGCATTCTTGATTACATCAAACCTGACTTTGTGCACGTGCTGTATCAAGGAAAAATCATCAAATCGGGTGATTTCTCTATGGTGGCTGAGTTAGAGGAGAAGGGCTATGGTTGGCTCACCGGAGAGGAGTAATTGTCTATTGCCATTCAGTGACTATTTAAAGCCTCGTCTGATTGAGTTAGATGAGGTTGCCAAATACCATTGGCAAGCCGCGTTAGCACAAGGATTACCGACTCGTCAGCATGAAGATTGGAAATACACCTCGCTTGAAGGCTTCGATGCCATTGATTTTTCCAGCCAGCGTGAGACTGATGTATCGATGGCTTTCGTTCAGGCTCACAAGCTTGATATGGATGCAGAAAGGTTAGTTTTTGTGAACGGTCAGTTCCAACCTAATTTGAGTGATATTGATGGCGAGGCATTTCGACTTTCTTTACTTAATGGTGATGCAAAACAAGCGTTGCCTGCCGCGATTGCACCAGAAATCTTTTTGCATCTCACGGAAGCATTTTCCGATACGACTTTGTTGATTGAGGTCGATGCCAAACATACCGTAGCCAAGCCTATTTACTTGATGCAAATTGAGTCTCGACCTCAAGGTGGTATGGCACACCATCGCGTACACCTAAAAGTCGGACAAAGTAGCGAAGTTAAAATTGTTGAGCACCTTCTTTCTGCTTGTCATGGCAATCGTGTGGCAGCAAGTTATTCCGGTTCGCGGCTTACGATGGAGGTTTCGGACAACGCTGAACTTACCCATTACAAGCTCTGCTTGGGTTCTGCGGAACATTACCATTTTGCTCACAATGATCTTTTCGTTGGACGAGATGCAAATGTATCAAGCCAGACCTTTTTGCTCGCTGGTCAATTGACGCGCCACCACACCAGCTGCCAGTTAAATGGCGAAAATACAGAGATTGAAATCAACAGTCTAGCGCTACCTAGCCATCAGCAAACGTATGACACGCGTACTTACCTTGAACACAACAAAGGGCATTGCACGAGTCAGCAACTGCACAAAATTATTGCTAGTCAGCAAGGCAAAGCAGTATTTAACGGCATGATCAAAGTCGCCCCAAACGCGCTCAAAACTGACGGACAAATGGACAATCACAACTTGTTGCTAAGTAAAGCGTGTGAGGTCAACAGTAAGCCTCAACTGGAGATCTATGCGGACGACGTGAAGTGCAGTCACGGTACTACCACAGGAGCATTGAGCAAAGAGCAGGTGTTTTATTTGCAGGCTCGCGGATTGCCAAAGCACCAAGCTGAACAATTGATCACCCTTGCCTTTGCCGCGGAAGTCGCAGAGGCGATTGATATTGACGTTATTCGTACGCTGGTTTTACAGCATATAGAGTCCAAGCTAGCAGAGGTAAATGCATGAGCTCTTCCATAACAGCGCAACGAGCACACTTTCCAACCTTACATCAGGAAGTGAACAACAAGTCTTTGGTTTACTTAGACAGCGCAGCAAGTGCACATAAACCATCGGTTGTGATTGAACGAGTCGACACCTTTTATCGACATGAAAACGCAGCGGTTCATCGTGGAATCCATCATTTGAGTGCTCATGCGACAGACTTGATGGAACAAGCGCGTGATAAGGTTCAGCAATTCATTAGTGCCAAGCTGCGTGAAGAGGTGGTTTTTGTTCATGGAACCACGCATGGCATTAACCTTGTTGCGAATGCTTATGCGAAAGCGCAGTTGACGGAAGGCGATGAGATCATCGTGTCTGAAATGGAGCATCACGCCAATATCGTGCCTTGGCAAATGCTAGAACAAGACATCGGGATCAAAGTGGTGGTGTGGTCGCTAGAGCTTGATGGAAGCTTGAGTTTGGATACGCTGAAAACGCTGATGACTGGGCGTACTCGCTTATTAGCGGTCACCCACGTCTCTAATGTGCTTGGTACCATTAATCCGGTCAAAAATATCATCGAGTTGGCTCATCAGAATGGCACCCGAGTGCTGGTAGATGGGGCACAAGCAGTGATGCACCAAGCGGTCGATGTACAAGAAATTGACTGCGACTTCTATGTCTTTTCAGGGCATAAGCTCTATGGTCCGACAGGGGTAGGGGTGTTATACGCGAAGAAAGAGCTGCTTGATATTATGCCTCCGTGGGAAGGTGGCGGCGCGATGATAAAAGAGGTCGATCTTTACCAAGGAACCACTTATAACGACGCGCCATGGCGTTTTGAAGCTGGCACTCCTAATGTTGCAGGCATTATCGGTTTGGGGTGTGCGATTGATTATGTGCTCGATCTTGGATTTGAAGCGATTGGTTGCTATGAACAAGCATTGGTTGACTACCTCTACGATCAATTAAAGACGGTGCCGGATATTGTCATTTATGGTCCTCAAGAGCGCTGCGGCGTAGTGTCATTCAACCTTGCACAAGTGCATGCCTTTGATGTGGGTAGCTTTTTAGATAAGTACGGTGTTGCGATTCGAACGGGACATCATTGCGCTCAACCTCTGATGAAATACTACCAAGTACCTGCGATGTGTCGTGCATCGGTTGCTTTATATAATAATCAACAAGATATTGATGTTTTGGTTTCTAGTCTAAAACGTATCCATACCTTGTTAGTCGGATAGGAAAGAGAAAGCAGTGGACCAAAAACAATTAATTAAAAACTTCAATCGATGTATTGATTGGGAAGATAAGTACTTATACATCATTTCGCTTGGCGAGAAGTTTGCTCGTTTACCAGAAGCGTTACAGACTGAACAGACGGCCATTTACGGCTGTCAAAGCCAAGTATGGATTCAGGTACAAGTAGAACAAGGAAAAGTGCAATTGTTGGGTAGCAGCGACGCGGCTTTAGTGAAAGGGCTTGTCGCTGTGGTGTGCTTGTTATTGCAAGATAAAACACCGAAGCAGTTGTTGGAGACTAACATTAAAAGCATTTTTGCTGAGTTAGGTTTACAGCAACAATTAACTCCGGCCAGAAACCAAGGCATTGAAGCTATGGTTAAGAGTATTTTTAAGCAAGTTCAAGCGCTAGAGATGGCGTGATTTCCGCAGAGCTTCTGTGTTAGGTAATGGACGAGCGTTTGGCAAAGTCAGAGCGAAGGATCTTGGCTTTGTCCATCACGTCATAGCCTTTGTAGAGTTGACAAGTGAGATTGAGTGAATCAAGCGCGTAGGCTTTGCATTGGGAGCGGCAGCAAAGCTCGTTATTGGTGTCATTCAATTCAGCCATCATTCTGGTGTAGAGTTTTTTTAGGCAAAGTAGATAACTCATATCATCACCGCTATCACGAGCAGTCAGGGCGACGTCGAGACTCGCATGATAATATTCTGATAACCGTTTTTCAGACGGACCATGACGATTAAGATTCATCTCTGCAAGAAAGAACTCTGAAGTGGCCGTTTGTAATCTATCCTTATAGTCGTCAATCTCTGCAGTTAGCCATGTCATCACGCAATCCATAAAACACCTTCCGTCTGTTACTTGATCTTAATGATAATTATTATCATTTATAAATCAAGGCTTCTTATACATTTTTATCGTTACTCCAGCGGTCTATTCCAAATGCTCATCGCGGTGCACTTTTCTTACCTTGCGTATAAATCGCATCTTCCTGACTATGCTTAGCAAATAGTCACGAGGAAGGGACGCTCATGTCTTATGTGTTTCACCGCCATTGTCACGCCAAGTTGCCTACTATCGCCAGAGGGGAAGGGGTTTATCTGTTCGATAGCCAAGGTAATCAATATCTCGATGCTTGCGGTGGCGCTGCCGTATCAAACCTTGGGCACAGCCACCAAGCTGTTAAACAAGCCATGCTCGACCAAATCGAAAAAGTACCTTTTGCTCATACTGGCTTTTTTACTAGTGAAGTAAGTGAGCAGTTGGCTGAGTTGATTTGCCAGCAAATGCCATCGCAATTCAATCACGTCTACTTAGTCTGTGGGGGCTCTGAAGCGGTTGAATCTGCACTAAAGATGGCAAGACAATACTTTGTGGAATGTGGTAAGCCAGAGAAAAAGCAGTTTATTGCTCGCCAGCAAAGTTATCACGGTAATACGCTTGGTGCGTTGGCTGTTGGTGGTAACGAATGGCGGCGTGAGCCTTTTAAACCCATTTTGCACCCAAGCCATCACATTGCGCCGTGCTATGCCTATCGTCATCAAAGAGAAGGTGAATCAGAGCTCGATTACTCACTGAGAGCTGCCAATGAACTTGAAGCTAAAATTTTAGAACTGGGCTCGGATAACGTCATGGCATTTGTTGCAGAGCCGATTGTTGGCGCAACAGCTGGCGCAGTACCTGCCACTCAAGGTTACTTCGAACGAATACGAGAGATTTGCGATCGCTATGATGTGTTGCTGATCATGGATGAGGTGATGTGTGGCGTTGGACGTAGCGGTAGCTTTTTTGCTTTTGAACAAGAGCAAGCCGTCCCAGATTTAGTCTGCATGGCGAAAGGATTAGGTGCGGGTTATCAACCTATCGGAGCCGTTGTTGCCAATGACAGAGTCTATCAAGCAATCGCGTCTGGTAGTGGCTTCTTTCAACATGGGCATACTTTTATGGCGCATCCCGTCGCATGCGCAGCCGCCGTTGCAACCATTCAGACCATCGGTGACCAAAAGCTCCTGCAAGCCGTCAACCAACAAGGAGCAATGTTAAAAAGAGAACTCGAGTCAGCACTTTCAGACTTCCCGTATATTGGGGATATTCGTGGTAAAGGGCTGTTTCTTGGCATTGAACTTGTGGCAGACAAAGTAAGTAAAATCCCTCTGCCTAATTCAATTTTGGCAGACAAAAAGATCAAACATCAAGCGATGGAAAATGGACTGATGTGCTATCCAATGGGGGGCACGATTGATGGTATCAATGGGCATCATATCCTTCTGGCACCGCCTTTTATCATCGAGCGAAGCCACATTGACGAGCTGGTGGAAAAGCTCACTCGTACACTCAGAGAGGTGTCGCAAACATGGTAATAAATTCCCCTACAGAAAGAGCTCGAATCGCGATTATTGTTGCGCCTAATGGAGCAAAAAAAAACAAGCAAGACCATGCTCAATTGCCGATGAATACTGAAGAAATGGTTGCCGAGGCGAAAGCATGTCAAACGGCAGGGTCTACCATGATCCATTTGCACGCGAGAGATGTGCAAGGCAGGCATTCTCTAGAGGTTGATGACAACTTAGAAATCTACCACGCGGTGAAAGCTGCGGTTGGGAATTCGATGATTGTTCAGCTCACAACTGAGGCTGTTGGTATGTATTCACCACAACAGCAAATGGCGCTGATCAAAGTGGTAAAACCAGAAGCCGCTTCTTTTGCTTTGCGTGAACTGATTCCTGATGAGCAGAGTGAGGAGCAAGGTCTTATCTTTTTTGATTGGGTCGCTGCTCAGGACATCCTCAGCCAAATCATTTTGTATGATCAGGCAGACATCGAGCGCTATTTCTCCCTAAGAGAGCGAGGCGTTTTACCAAAGCAAAACCAACACGCGTTAGTGGTACTTGGTCGATATCATGAGGCTCAACAATCTTCACCATGGAATTTACGGGCACTGCATTTGGAGCGATTTATCGAAGAGAATGTTAGGTGTGCCGTGTGCGCGTTTGGCGCGAGAGAGCAAGACTGTTTAACCCATGCAATGTTACTGGGATTGGATGTTCGGGTAGGCTTTGAGAACAACCATTTGAGTTCGGATGGTCAGCTTGCGAAAAGCAATGCAGAGCAAGTTCGGCGATTAAAAGAGATTTGTGAATTGCTCGATGTGCCCCTGCATGATGCGGAGAGTTTTCGCCTTAGCCTGAGTGGTAGTTGATTTGAGAGATTCCCGACTCAGTCGTTCCTCCTTCTCGAGAATGACGGAATTAGCCTTGGTTGATGCTTGGTTTTACATAGCGTCATTATCTAGAGCGGCGAAGGAGCGAGTAGGGAATCGCTTCTTTTCTTAAGACACAAAAAAGGCTCCAACTGGAGCCCTTCTTCAAATTTAATTTTAGCTTTCAGTCTGAGGGACAGGCTGACGTGCCGGATGCTTGATAAACACCGCCACGATAGCTGCAATTGCAAGCGTGAAACAGTAATAAGAATTCGCGACAACTTCTAGTGGAGAAAGGTTAAATACCGAGCCCAATAGCAGAACTTGTGCACCGTATGGCAATACACCTTGGATAACACACGAGAAAATGTCCAACAAACTTGCAGAGCGACGCGGTGAAACGTTGTTCTCTTCTGCCAGCTGACGAGCCACGCTACCTGATACGATGATTGCAACGGTGTTGTTGGCGGTACAGGTATTCACCATCGAAACCAGACCAGCAATACCGAGCTCACTTGCACGACCATTTGCTTCTTTCGAGTGGCTAGAGCCAAACGTACGGATGATGCCGCTCACTAGGTTAGTTAGAAACGCGAGACCGCCTTGGCGACGCATAAGCTCACTCAGACCACCAATCAGCATGGATAGCAGGAAGATCTCTTGCATGTTGCCAAAGCCTGAGTAGATGTCTTGCGCGAAGTTGGTTAGACCGTAATCATCGATAGAAGACAAGCTCACGCCGCCTGCCAAAACGATACCAATAGTAAGCACGACAAACACATTCATGCCTGATACAGCAAGGATAAGAATCGTCACATATGGCAGCACTTTCAACCATTCAATAGGACCGGTTTCTGGTACTTGAGTCGCTGTGCTGTTGAAGGCGAAGATCACAAGCGCAACCAGTGCTGCTGGTAGTGCGATACGGATGTTTTCTTTGAATTTGTCCTTCATCTCACAGCCTTGAGAACGGGTTGCCGCAATCGTGGTGTCCGAGATGATCGAAAGGTTATCACCAAACATTGCGCCGCTAAGTACTACACCAGCAGTCAATGGAAGACTCATACCTGCTGATTGAGCAATGCCCAGAGCAACAGGCGCAACTGCTGCGATGGTGCCCATTGAGGTGCCCATCGCTGTCGCAATAAATGCCGAAATCAGGAAGATACCCGGCAAGATCATGCTGGTTGGAATCGCAGATAGACCAAGGTTAACTGTCGCATCTACGCCGCCAGATGCTTTTGCTACTGCAGCAAAGGCACCAGCAAGCAGGTAGATCATACACATCGCGATGATGTCTTGATGACCAACGCCACGCATAAAGTGTTCGATAGAGCGATTGAGTTTGTCTTTGCTTAGGATGAGCGCAAGGATCACAGCAGGCAATACCGCGATAGGCGCTGGTAGTTGGTAGAAGGCGAAATCGACGCCTTGCAAGGATAAGTAAGTGCCCACGCCAATAAACAGCGCAAGGAATAGCACTAAAGGTAAAAGTGCGACCGCTGATGGTGCGATTGCTTTATTAGAATTTTTAGAACCAGACATGTGAACGACAACATAATCAACAAATAAGGCGAGCAGACTAATCTGACACCAAAGACTTGTCAACGTCTAGACGTCTAAATGGCTGGTTATTTTTAATCGAAAAGACCAAGAAAAAAGACTCACATAACATATCTTATTGATACTGTGAGCCTTTGTAGAATTTTACTTGTGTAGAGTATTTATGCTTTTTTTCGTTTGAGGAGCGCGAAGATCATCAGTGAGAACAACAACGCTGCGCTCGACCAAACCACGTAGCGATGCTCGGTATAGAACTGGCTGAGAACGCTTAGATGCTCAAACGCAAAGTTAGTGAGCAAACTGAACACGGCAACCCAAATGGTGGTTGCAAGGGCGTTGCCCAATAAGAACTCTTTACGCGACATCTTAGCAATGCCACAAGCAAGCGGCATAAACTGTTTCATTCCTTCAATAAAGCGGCTGACAACCAAGCAAGCAGGACCATACCTCTGAATTGTATTTTGTAGCTTCAGCATTTTAGGGCCAGAAATATAGCCTTTCTTGTCTAACCAACCTTCAAAGTAATAGCCAATCAGGTAGCCGCACGTGTTGCCAAAAAAGCAACTCAACCAAGAGACTATCATCACTAGGCTAAGGTTCATGACATGCTCAGATGAGATGATAGATGCCGCAATCATCAGCGATTGCCCCGGCATCGGAATGCCAATACCTTCAAGAAAGATGCTGACGATAAGGGCGAGATAGCCATATTGCTCAAGCAGCGGCTTCATCGCCATCAGTAAATCATTAATGTGTTCCAAATGCTTTCCTCTAACCAAAGTGGAACGAAGCTGGAGTGATACTCCTGTTAGTTAGCTTGGTCAATCGACGTTGTTCTCAAATAGTCAAATCTGACATTCCGTTGATAATAGTGGCGCGTATTTAGTCTTTTAGGTTACGCCTTACTAAGTCGTGCATTTGCTTAATCGTCATCAATGCTAACCAGATGATCTCTTCGACAGAGCGCTGTCCTGCGGTCGAGGAGGGATGATTGGCATCGGTTTTATTGCTCAGTGCTGGCAGCTCATGAACACGATTGTCACGAATCGTACTGATCAACGCATCCATCGCATCATGAATCAGGCGTTCTACTTGCAATGAACCTTGGTAATGGGTGCCCGCTCTCACTAGAGGGATCAGCAAGCAGAGGTAGTGACTCAACAAGCGATAATGGCTCAACATATCTTCATAATAATGCGGATCGGCGCGAGTGTGCCTTGGCTCTTGCTGCATCTCGTTGTAAATCAGTTCAAGGTCGCTTTCAGCGGTGAGCATAGCGGCACGTTGCTTAGTGAGCGCCATGTGATCACGTTGCTCTGTGTCGACTTGTAACTGCTCATAGCAATACACAAATAAGTTTTTTGAACTATCGAGCGCTTTTAATGCTTGGGTATGAATCTCCTTACCTCGCCACTGCGGCCACAATAAGCCATAACCGAGTAGGACAATTGCGCCACCGACGACATTGTCGATCAAGCGCGGAGCGGCAAAGTCGAGCCCCTGATGTGCCATGGTTTGATAAACCAAAATCAACAGCGCGGTAATACAGCCAATAGCCAGCGAGTAATGGCGCATAATATTGAGCATTGCGATGGGTAATAGGACCGCGATTAATACCAACAGGATGGTCGTTGGTACGCCTAGATGAATCAATGAGGTCGCGAACAATACCCCAAGCGCCGTACCTAAACAGCGTTGCCAAGTTTTACTTCGGGTTGCCAAGAAACTCGGTTGAATGACCATCAACATGGAAATCAACACCCAATCCGGGCGAATCAATTCAAAGTATTCAGCAATCCCAGCTCCAATAGCAAACATCAAACTAACGCGAGTCACATGGCGCCAAATCGGGTTGCCTCGACTTGGCAAACGAAAAGACAGCTCGAATGGTTGCACTTCAAAGGAGCGTTCATAAGCGGGCTCATTGAGCTCAATACGACGAGAAATATGCTTTACCGCGTATGCCCAGTAGCGAAAGCGAGGTTGGTCTTCTAGCTTCACCGCCTCAATCAAATCATGGGCTTCCTGCTCTAGTGAGCTCAAGTGTTCCATCTCTTCATGCGTATTATGCAAAAGCTGCTTGGCTTTGTGTCTTAATCTTTGCTGGCAGTGTTGGCTCCAAACCAAGAGCAGATCTCGTTTCGGTTTATTGGATTGAAATTGCTTAAGCAGATCAGGGTTGCTGGTATGGCTGCTCAAGACGACTTCAAATGTATCGAGCGCCAAAAACAAAGCCTGACGTAGAGAGTTGGCGTCTTCATGTTTCGAGCGAAAAGATTCTGATTGCAGCGCTTGTTGGAACAGTTCAATCAACTGATATTTGATGCGTCGTTTCGGAGCATCGGTTTCGCTTCCAAGTAAGAAAGCTTGGCGATATTGAATGTAGTCCGCTAGCGTCTCGTAAATCGCAGAAAGACAAACACGCAGCGCGTAATGTTTCCATAAGGCAAACCAAAGCCAACTGAACAGCGCAAAAGTGAGTGGTCCCAACACCAACATAGGATAGAGACCAAGTACCGCGCTGGAATTATGTAGTGACAAGCTCACGACCGCGATCAGTAAGCTCGACATGCCAAGACGTCCCCAAAACGGACCATTCACTGCTGTACTTGCCAATATTGCTCCCATCGCGCCGTAAGTCAGCCACAGCGGTAAGCCCATATTCAGCAGAGCATAACTGATGACGAGCGTAATGCTCCATGTAAAAGCGGTAATCGCAAAGCGTGTCCAGCGTCTAGGACCGGCAGTGTCTAAACCGCTGATCAATGCTGCAGGCATGGTCATTAAAGCTGTCATGGCGAGATTGATTTGGTTGAATAGCACACCCAATCCCATGAATAGGACAATCGCGCTGGTGGCACGCAAACCAAGGTTGACAGAAGGGGAGTACCAGATTTTACGCAGAAAGGCAGGAGATAACGTCATAAGCCCTCATTACAGTTGGCAACACCTTCAGTGTAACGCGAATATCTTTAGATGTGCTGGCTTCAACCACAGTTTGAAAAATTGAAGCAGAGTCGTTATCTAACCGACGCCTTCTCCAAGTTGAGTAAATAGCCAATCTTTGAACTGCGAGACTTTTCGCGCCGCTAGACGGTAGTTCGGCACAAATACGTAATAGCCATAATGGCTATGCATACGCAATTGTTGGATGTGGTAGACCTCATCTCTCGACATCGCCTGCTGCACCATAAAATCAGGCAGGAGGGCAAGACCTTTACCAAGCTTTACCGCTTCATAAGAGAGATAGAAATGCTCATGACCGACAGGGTGATAATGAATCGCGCTTTGCAGAGATTGCTCTAGTTTGAACTGCTCCCACAACTGCGGGCGCGTTGTTTGAGGAATAAAAGCGAAATCCGTAATGGATTGTTTGTCATTACACGTTGAAGAACTTGATGAGCCCGTTAGCAGCAGCGTTTCTTGACGCAGCAATCGACCATGTTCGTAGTGACTAGAGAGAGGAAGGCAACGGATGGTGATGTCGCTGTCTACATCTAACTGATTTATTGGACCATCACTGGTGCGAACTTTAACGCGGATGTCAGGATGGGTTTGATGGAATGCATCAATGTTCGGCACCAACCACAAACTGGCGAAAGAAGGCGTGACATCGACCACCAATAACTCTTGTTCTGTATCGGTTTGAATCAGGCTTGCCGTCGCATGTTGGATGATCTCCAACGCTTCGGTCACCTTGGGTAAGTAACGTTTTCCTTCTTCGCTGAGTTCAATACCATTGATACCACGCTGAATCAAAGGTAACCCAACCAGTTGCTCTAACGTCGCAATTTGTTTGCTCACGGCACCTTGAGTTACGCACAAACTCTCTGCCGCTTTAGAAAAACTCAGATGGTTAGCAACTGCAACAAAGGTTCGCAGCGCACGAATAGAAGGGTACTCACTGCCTTTTAGCATAAACTCATGTCCATTGATGAATGCTTAAACACAGACTAAGAGATTTTGGCTAGGAATCAAAGCGATGAGTTGAGGGGAAACACGAATCGCAGATACAAAAAGGGCCAACCCTTTCGAGTTGGCCCTTTCCAAACGTTTGGGCTGGCGGCATCTGAACTTACAAGCTAAATGATTGATTTTTAGTTATTAAATGATTTGTTCTGTTATGTTTGGGTAAATCTTTGGGTAACAAAACAAAATGTCATAATTGTTCTCTAGTTTTGATTGTCATCACAATTCTTGGACGGAACCACAACTACTCGACATTAAAATGCTGATTCAACAATTGTACTTGCCGAGCATACTTCTTGTCATTCAAGAGTAGCTCTACGCCTTCAATGCTCCAGTTAATACGCTGCCGAGGCACATAACTTCCGTCTTTTCTTTTTTTCATTATTGTAGGTGTTTTGTATTTCCACCTTATTAAGTGCCCTAAAACATCTTGATCTGAGTCACCACTGTCTTGTCTGAAAGTAGCGATCTGTTTCATCTTAAATAGATACTGTGCCTCCTTCGTTTTAGGAAGAGTTCCACTATCGTAGCCTTCGAGAAAACTCAGAGTTACAGATACGCAGTAATCAAGAATGAAAGAAGTATTCTCATCTCTATTAAGGTCTTTCTGACTGTATCCAAGTAGTTCAGAAACTTGCTCTAAACCATCAGTTGTGAATTCTGTGAAATAGCATTTTTTCTGTACTAACCCTGATTCTTTGCGTCGCAATGCAACATCTCTTTGTCTTTCTTTTGGTGACTTAGCCATATCGTATCTACGTATGAAAAACTGATATTGGAATTCTAACATGACAAACGATTTTGTTTTGTGAGGCTCACGATAAGGCTGAAGAATATTATTAAGTCCTTGTTTTAATAAAGTTTTGATTTTTGTGAGCCTCACGAAAATGCAACAAAAGAATGTGATGTAGCTGTGGAGATTAGGGACGAATTGAAAACTGTAAATCCCGTCTTGAACTCATACAAGACGGAGAAAAACGATGTCTCTTCCACAACTGGTAAGCATTAACGAAATTTTGAAAGCCATTGGTGTGTCGCGCGCCACTATCTATCGTTGGATGGCTGATGGCACCTTTCCTTCCTCAATTGATGTTTCGGAAGGCAGAGTTGCTTGGTACGAACATGAAATAAAAGAGTGGATAAAGTCTAGGCCAAGAACTCAAGGTTTAAACAAAAAGCACGAGAAACTGATGAATGAGGTTTTGAAGTAATGGCTAGATACTACTCATTAAAACATCTTCCTAAGTTCGAGTCGTACAATGACGCTCTGGAGGAGAACAATATACGCGTAAGCATCTTGCAAAGAGTAGGCGGTCTTGAGAACAACGCCTTAGCTGACAAGCTTATTAGATGCTGTGAGCTGCAAGACAAGTGCAATAGTGTCGCGTGTAAGATCTGTAATCGGGATTTTCGTATAAAACGAGTGGATGAACTCGTAGTTAAGATGCGACGTGACAAAGGACAGTTGTTTGCTGCTACCATAATTGATTATAACCGAGCATTTCATGATGACGCCCTTTTTGACTTTGATTTACGTAAAGCAAAAGATCGAATGAGAAAGCAGATCAGACGAAGTGGCTTTGACGGACCTATGTTTGGAACACTAGAGTTAGACCGACACAGGATTTGTGGACTTTGGCTTCCTCATTTTCACTTGATCTACAAGTCAACGAAGAATAACGAGCGAGCTGTTCGTGTGTTGCGTCGAAAACTCAGAAGGTTGCAAGTGGAGCACATTAAGCAAACTCCAGACGCTAGACCCTCGAAAATTCAGAAGCTTAGGAAGCCATTTACACAAACTAGCTATGCTTTCAAATTAGTATCTTTGGAGGTAGTAGATTACATTTGCTCTCGAAGTGGTAAACGAAGAACAACCAAGCAAAGACTGCTAAATAAAATGTTTTGCGAGCATCTGTGTTGGATTGATAAAATGGGACGACTAGCTTTTCTATTTAGTCTTGGTGAGAGAGGTTGGTAGTACAAAGTGTCCGAGTTTTGAAAGTGCTCTTTAGTATAGACCTATTGAATTATCATCATTGTAACTCACTCATATTGATATAAGTATTTTGTCTAAGAACACTACATTAGTTTGTCTCACACAGTGAAAGCGCCTCTCTAGTTGATGAGGCGTTTTATTTCAAAGCATAGAACAAAAATAGGATGGTAATTTTTCTAGTTAATCATGATTACAACGTGTTTATAAAATTATATGTTGCATAAGAATACGGATGTCTGAACATATTTTTTAGCTTTGATATATCACCCATTTTACTGATGTTAACATCACTTTCTGGTATTATATCCCCAACTATCTCAGATTCCGTTGCTAATATCATTTTAGCGATGGATTTTGTTAAGGCAATCCCGAAACAATCGCCTTTAGAAATGTTTTTTGAGACATTCAAACTCAACACATATGAGTATTTATCGAATGTTCTCCAGCTAGAGCTTATACAACTTGATTTTCTATTTGTTAATATTATCCTTGGAAAGCTAAATGTGTCGTAGGTTTTTATATTATTCAAAGTTCTATCAGTCAAGCTAATTTGTCTTCTCTGTAAATTAGAAGAGCTATGACAAGAGTTTAAAAGACATAGACTATAATTAAACCTATAAAAGTTAGATTGAATTAAATGAGTATTGATTAGGTGATTGCTTCCTAGCGACGCATGTATCGGATCAGAATAATAATCAATAGGATCTCCATGAGTTGTTACATGAATAACGTCAGCAGAATCAATTTCTTTTAAAAAATCTGACACTTTTGATTGGTCATTGAACAGTTTTAGATTGTCACTATTTATATTAGATGAAAATGAGAGAATTTCTTCTTGTGACAGTGTTAGTGATTCATCAGATATGCCCACCACGTTTTTCAACACGGGAATGTTATTGTCTTTACAATAAATTATTGGAGAGATTTGAAAATAAAAACTACCATTAGATAGATTTCTTAGTAAAGTATCATTTCTATAAAAAACACTTGAAATAGGAATTAATTCGTACTTATCAGTCAAGTATATAAGTTTTTCAGGACATTTCTGGCACAAAGAATTAATTACTTCTTTCATTGATTCTTCTAATGATTTTATCGTTTCATTTATAATGTTTGCAAAATATATATTGCTAATCTCATTTGACTTGTATCTGTAAAATGATTCCATAAAATGAATTAATGTATCTCTGTCTAGATTTGATTCTGTAAATTTATCTCCATTAAATAGAACGATTTTATTAGAAACCTCCAAGAAGCTAATTAATAATGAATTAGAGTGTAATGCTGAATTTATTTTGTTTTTTTCTAATGAAAATGGACTGTTTTCTCCATACTTTCGCCTAATATTAGATATAGTATCACCAAGTTCTAGCCAGTCATTATTGTAAGTTTTATCAAGGTGATCATCATACTTTTCGTGCATACCATATTTAAATGGAGAGCCACTTGAAGCAACTGAAGATATTTTTCTCTTAAGATCAGCTTTATCAACTTCTTCAATTTTAGGGTTAAAGTATATTTTATCAGACCAGTCTAGTAAGTGCATCCAATCAGAACACTGATTTTGACGAGTAAAACATAAAATGTTTAGGACTCTTTTATCAAAATAGGAAACTGGAATTTTTATTATCAAGATTTCTATTCTGTGAACATAATACTCTCTTACCCCTCTTCTATAATATATCTTATATATATCTTGAAGTAGTTCTTCAATAGATTCAATGGCTAAAATAACTCTAGAGATTGAGTCATAAAATCTCCCAGTTGATATTAGTGATTTTGCATATACTAATTCGAATTCGATTTGACTATTTATATCTGGCATATAGTAATAATCAAGTTCTTCAAGTATCGATATAGATCTATCGTGCTCGCCAGTTTCTCTGTAACAAATCGCTAAGTTTATTCTACAAGAGAAATTAATTTCACTTAATGGTATAGTTGAATTTTCTATTTCACTAAATATTTCAATGGCTTGTTCATAAAATTCGGCTTTAAGAAGTGCCACGGCCATATTGTGGGCAGTACTTTTTTTAATTAGATTCCATCCTATTCTATCTCTGATGAAACTAGATATGGAGATAGCTGTATTAATATCATTTTCTTTCAAAAGAGTGAACAGGTATAAATCGTAAACTTTAGAAATTAAAGTTATTCTTTTTCTTTTTTTTGCTATTTCTAATAGCTCATCAATAGTTCTATATGCAGATTGGAATGAGCTAAACTCCGCGTAGATATACGATAATTTAAACAGTACTGCTATATAGCTTGATCTTTTATTAAAGCTTAGATAGTAACGACTAGATATTTGTAAAAAGCTTATTAAAACATCATCTTCATAATCATTTTTTCTTAAGCTTAATTCAAATTCCTTGAGCAGTTTTATCCCTCTTCTAAGTCTTTTACTTCTGATACAAAAATATAATTTCTGCTCAAGTTCTAACAGTCTTTTTTCTATGTAATTATTCTTAACATGCTTTGTTTTCAACTTTTAATCCTGCTGTAAAAAATTAATTTGTGATAAATGCAATATTTTAATGTGAAATAATTAGGAGCTAATTTTAAGATTATAAGTAATTCTTACAGATAGCATTTATGTTAGTAGGTATATTATTTTAATTTATTATTTACATGCTGTTACTATTCCAATATAGAGTTTTAACCACGAGCAAGAAATAGTTTTTAACTTCAATAACAAACTAAAGCAAGTTACAAGTTATTAGCGATTAGAAATGTTTATTTTGTAAAATGCTATTTTTTGAAATTAAAAAAATAGAGATAGCCGAAATAAATAGAGACCATTTCGGCTATTTAGACTAGAGAGCTCCTAGTTTATCGTTCACAAAATTCTTAAACCTTAGCTGAATCATTCTGCGAGGAATTGACATTTCGCTTGGTGCATCATATTGCTCAATTACAAACTCTAGGTAACGAATTATGTCTTCAAGACTTTTTTCAGGCCTAAGTGTATGAATATATAAAACATAGTAGTATTTCAATTCCATTGGGATGACACCTGAGGCTTTAAGGCGGGCATACTCGCTCAAGATCTGGTAGTACCTATCAATGATCGAAGGTGCCGTATTTATGTCAAAGTCTATTTTGAATACTTGATCATAATATTTACCAAAGATATGTTGCTTCTCATTTGAAGACTTTTCCGGATATCCTTGAGTTGCAAATAACACTTGCCCAAACTTATCCATAGATATTTTATGTCTGTAGTCTTTGTTATCAGACTTACCGACATCACCGAGTTTACGGGAATAAATAATATCAAAATCTTCTAAATATTGTTCTAACTCAATTTGCTCAAGGCTAAGTGACTTCAGATCAATATTAGAAATGGCATTTTGGCTATTAGTGTATTCTGCAATCTTATTAACTGAATCTATCTCATCGTTACTTGTATTAAATATACGTACTAAGACTTCACTTTTTGATAGATAATCCGAGATGACAGAAGCATCTTCTGAATTAAAATTGTGTATAGTGCGGACTGTTTGACCACCGTTTAGTATTTGGAAATCCTGAAGTTCAAGTATGAACTTTTTACCGCCATTAATTGGTCTAGCTTGAATAGAGTTAGCAACGATTGTAATACCGTTGTTATACATGAAAAACTTACTTGGGTCTTCTTTTAAAGAAGTTGTTATATTAGCATTATATTTTGAGTTCAAGACAAAGCCTCGAACGTTATCAAATAAAACACCGAAGTCTAAACGGGCGTCGCTCAATAAGGATAGATCTTCAATATCGTACTTGTCTCTAAGGCTAGAGTCATGACTAGTTATCCTAACAATCTCACTACTTCTTAGTCTTGTGATGTATGATTTTGAAGAGGACAATTGGTGCTCTTCATATGACATCATTGCGTCTATATCTAAGACCAGCTTTGCATTAATTGGATTGGGTCTAATAGACATTATTTCTGAAATATAAGGTAAAGCAATAGGAACAATTTCAAGCCCATAAGAATCCCTTAAAACAGCTAGGTGTTCATGTGTAGACGATACTGGCTCAACTTCATTACTTACAACATACAACTTGAAGTCCCACAGTCGGTCGCTATCTAAGCAATCAATGATGTCCTGAGCTTTAGATTTGACCCGCCCAGTAAAACCGTCTAGGTTTTCATTAATAATTCCATTAACAAATTTGGCACTTAAAATTGTTTCATTGACACCTTGAGCTTTAGTTGGACTGAATTTGTCTCTGTATTTGAAGTTAAATAACCGAATTACACCTTCGGTTGAATCGATATGTACAGCATCCACCCCCCAATCATCCTCACCTTTACCGTAAAGGCACTTGTTGAACTCTAGATCTGTAATAAGTTCTACTTGATCGTGAACATCCTTTACATTGCATATGTTCTCTAGCATGAAAAGGTAAAAGCCTAATCTAGCTTTTGATGAACTACTTTCTTGTGGGAAACTCAACGGAAGTTCTTTATTTAACATCTCATAATATTTGATGCATCGATTCTGGAGTATCTTGAAATCATTAATAAGCGCCATGACGTCCTCATGCTTTCGACAGTCGATTGTTACTAATCAAACTGCATATTATCATCCATCTCTGCTTATCTTCTATAGTGAAAGCAGCTAAATGGTACCTGAGTATGTAAATTGATTATCCACAGCTTTATTTAACAAGCAGAATTCAGTTCTTGTAAATTGCAAGCTCTCAGTTCAAAAGTAGCTATGAAAATTTATTACATTTGGTGAAGCTATCGTGTAGTGTGACTACAGTATGTTGATAAGTGTTATGTTTACCGTGAAGACAGACTGAAAGGTGTTAAAGAGCTTGTCATTAGGTATGGCTAGCCTAACCTCATAATGTTTAGTTCATGAGAATTAGGAAGCCAGAGCCATCGATAGAGAGCCATTAGAAGCTTTAATAATATGTTCGCTCCACCAATCCATCATTGGTACTCGTCGTTCTAAATAGTCCGTGCGATTATATGAGCGTAGCGTTTTGTTACCAAAGGTATGAGCAAGTGCAGCTTCGACCAAAACGAAGTCATGGCCATTTTCATTGAGTATGGTACTAGCCATTGCTCTCATTCCGTGAGATACCAAGCGATCCTTAAAACCCATTCGTTTGAGTGCCATATTTGCGGTTTGGCTATGCATTGGTTTTTTTGGATCTTTAATTGATGGGAAGACATACTCGCTATTTGCGCTCATTGATCTCATTGTTTTTAAAAGGTTAACTACTTCTTGAGTTAGAGGTATGCGATGCTCCTTTCGTTTTTTCATTCTTTCTTTCGGAATAGTCCATACGCGCTCTAGCAAGTCAAACTCGTCCCATTTCGCACCAGCTGCCTCATTTGGTCTCGTCATAGTATGAAGTTGAAACTCAATAAGACAACGTGTAGAGCGTTTAATACTTGCGTTCGCGAGGGCATTCATTAGATCGGGAAGTTCGTTTGATTCGAGCTTCTTCATATTTTGTGTTGTGGGCTTTTTAAAAGCAGCTAGGATGTTGCTAATCGGATTTGCTTGCAGTAGTCCGCAGTTCATCGCATAGACCATAACTTCATTTAAGCGTTGTGTTAGACGTTTAACAGTTTCCCGTGAACCTTTAGCTTCTACTACCTTTAGAGTTTCGATTACGGACTGTGCTGTAATCATAGATATAGGTTGTGAGCTTAAAGTAGGGAAAACATGAAGCTCAAATGAGCGCCAGATATCCTTCGCGTAGTCTTCGGTGACTTCTGTTCTCTTCAGTTCCATCCACTTCTGTGAAACATTGAATAGTGTGTGCTGATGTATAGCCTCGCTTTTTTCCTTCTCTTCTGTGGTGTTTTGGATCGATTTCGAGTGCAACGAGCTCACGGTAGCCTTCTATTATTTTCCTTGCATTAGCTATCGATAGTTCTGGGTATTTGCCTAAGGTCATATTACTACGTTTTCCCGTAGCAGGACTCTTGTATACAAAACGGCAAGACTTAGTTCCATTTGGCATTATTCTAAGCTGAAGTCCTTTCCCATCACTGGCGATTGTCTCTTTGCCAGTGGGTTTAAGGCTTTTTACTTTTTTATCTGTTAGTGGAGTTACGCGTCTTGCCATTTCTTTATACTCGATTTAGTACCCAAAAATATCTTGGATACGAGTATAGGGTAATTCATTGGGTACTAAAAACGTGAGCAGGTATGAGACGCGATGAGACGGTATAAGACAGAAAAGCAGGGTAACTAATTGAGTTGTAAGATTTTTGGATACAAAAAAGGCCACCCGAAGGTGGCCTTTTCCAAACGTTTGGTGGAGCTGGCGGGAGTTGAACCCGCGTCCGAAAACCTTTCATCATTGGTACTACATGCTTAGTCGATCTTTAAATTCACCACCCACCTGCGAACCGACACGCTAATGAATGACTATCCTGAATTAAAATTCGCCGTTCATCTCTCAGGCGGGAGAATCCGGGCTAGCGCGTTTGGGTTTGATCCCTCGTTGGTCCCCGTCTTACGTGCGGAAGCTAGGGCGAGAGAGCTCTGAGCAGGTTATTAAGCTGCTAGTGCGTAGTTTTCGTCGTTTGCGACTATTTTTTTGCGGTTTGTTAACGAGGCCTACCGCACCTCGGCATGCACCTCAGACTTCTGAATTCCCGTCGAATCCTAAATCAGCCCCAGAGGTAATATCGGCATAGTAACAGAAAAGCCTAAGCTGTCCAGTACTATGCGTCTAAGTGGTCAAGTTTAACGCAGTGAACTCTTCATCACGCGTGCTTTTTCACGAGCCCAGTCTTTTTCTTTCAGATCGGTACGTTTGTCGTGAAGTTTTTTACCTTTCGCAACACCGATTTTGATCTTCACCCAAGAGCGAGACCAGTACAGTGACAATGCGGCTAGCGTCATACCTTCACGGTTGATGCGACCAAGAAGGTTGTCGAGTTCACGACGACTCATCAATAGTTTGCGCACACGTGTAGGGTTTGCGACAACGTGAGTAGAAGCTTGGTTAAGAGGCGTGATGGTCATTCCGCTGACAAAAGCTTCTCCGTCACGCATGAAAACGTAGCTTTCAGCGATATTGGCTTTACCTTGGCGAAGTGCTTTCACTTCCCAGCCTTGTAGCTCCAAGCCTGCTTCAATTTCATCGTCAATGAAGTATTCGTGGCGAGCTTTTTTATTCAGCGCGATAGTGTTGCTACCCGCTTTTTGCTTTGATTTTTTCTTTACCATAATGGACTCATTATACGGGTTGGATATGGGTTAGGAAATCCTTTTATTTGCGCTATCGTGGAATAAAAGTAGAATTGGCACAAGCCTTAAACATGTACGCGTATCGATAGGAGTGTGTATGAAGCAAATCAGCCGTTCTGCCTTGGTGTCTTTTAGTGCAGAGCAGATGTTCGATCTGGTCAATGATGTTTCTAAGTATCCTGAGTTTCTACCTGGTTGTTCAGGTTCACGAATCATTGAGTCTTCGGACGATGGTATGGTGGCTTCTGTCGATGTAGCAAAAGCAGGTATCAGTAAGACATTTACAACCTCTAACGAGATTATTCCGGGTCAAGCGATCATGATGAATTTGGTCGATGGTCCATTTAAGACACTGCGTGGTGGTTGGATCTTCACTGCTTTGGATGAGCAGGCGTGTAAAGTGGAACTGAAGCTTGAGTTTGAATTCTCAAGCAAGATGATCGAAATGGCTTTCGGCAAGATTTTTAATGAGCTAACCAATAACATGGTGAATGCTTTTACCAAACGCGCGAAACAGGTGTACGAGTGCTATGAGTATTGAGTCGGACATGATTCACGTGGAAGTGGTTTATGCGCTTCCTCAAGAGCAGCGTGTATTCAATTTGGTGGTAAACAATCAAGCAACGGTTGAAGATATTATCCGCCAGTCAGGTGTGCTTGAGCTATACCCTGAGATTGATTTGAAGAAGAATAAAGTCGGTGTTTACAGCCGTAACGTGCGATTAGATGCAACGGTACGCGACAAAGACCGTATCGAGATTTACCGCCCACTATTGGCAGATCCAAAAGAGATTCGTCGTAAACGAGCGGAGCAAGCAAAAGCCGCTGGTAGTGCAGACCCTGTGACAGGCGGTAAGCCCAATGCTTTGAGAAAAGCTGAGGAATAATGCTTTTGATTACGAACAACACCTCCCAATTGGGAGGTGTTGTTTTTTGTGAGGCTAACTTTCCTTGCTCTGTTGAGCAGAAATAAAAAAGCCTCCGTCAGGAGGCTTTAAGAATACTGTGAAAATAAAGGTTGCTTACTGAATCTTCTCGTAAAATGCATCGCTTTTCGGGTAGTCACCAGTGATGTCTGCCAGCGTGCCTTGGTCGTTAAACTGAACGATAAGATCTTTTTGCACTGAGTCACCGTGACCAGGAGTGTGGTGGTAAATGTAGTACCACGTATTCGGGTAGCCATTTTCAACCAACATAGGTGAACCAAGAACGTAGCGAACCTGTGCTTTAGTCATCCCAAACTTTAATTTATCAACCGCACTTTGTTCTACGTAGTTGCCTTGGTTGATATCAATGCGATAAACCAGTTTTTCCAATACCGAACATCCTGTCAGCAATGTCATTGCTAATGGTACGGCAACTAACCACTTCTTTAATTGCATAATAATTTCTTAGTAACCTTTAAAATACTGCGCTGATAATAAACAAGCTCGACGCAGATGTAAAAAGCTATGCGTCGTATGGTAGGGAATCTGACAACGAATTTTGAGTTGAGTTGCATTTATTCGCTGAGATTGAACAATAATTGGCGGAACATTGCGCATTCGTTTAGCGAAAAGCAAAAGTACTGGGGCAGTTGAAATGGGAGAGAGCCACTGAACTGATTGATATGCGGTGGCTCAGTAATAATCTTAAGCGGCGATAAGCAGTTCTTTAGCATTTGCCAATGTGGAATCTGTAATTTGACTACCACCAAGTAGACGAGCTAATTCTGCCACACGTTGCTCTTTATCTAGTGAGCGCATTTGTGTTTCAGTTTGACCACCTTTGGTGTGTTTTGCGACAAACATTTGCTGATGACCACAACCTGCGACTTGAGGTAAGTGGGTGACACACATTACTTGGGTCGACTCTCCTAGTTTGCGCAGCATCTTACCGACAACAGCGGCGGTTGGACCACTGATACCTACGTCTACTTCATCGAAGATCAAGCTTGGAGTATCTACTTTCTGCGCGGTGATCACTTGGATGGCTAATGAGATACGTGATAGCTCACCACCCGATGCCACTTTAGCGATGGGTTGCAATGGCTGACCTGGGTTGGTTGAAACCAAGAAGCAGACGCTGTCCATTCCCAGCGGTGATGGGTGGGTATTTTCGTTGTTCACTTCAATGCTGAATACCGCTTTCTCCATGCTCAATTCGTGCATGCTTTGTGTGATCAGTTTGTTCAACTCTTTTGCGTAGCGACTGCGTGATTTGTGCAGTTTTTCCGCTTGGGTCAAGAAGCTTTGATATTTTTGTTCAACTTCTTGAGCGAGTTCATCCAAACGTTCATCAGAGCAATCGAGCGCTTCGATTTGAGCCAACAGATCTTGATGGTGTTGATATAGCTCATCAGGCATAACGTGGTGTTTACGAGCCATTGACATCACTTTAGAAAAGCGTTCTTCGACATAAGCCATGCGACCCGGATCGACATCAATGCCATCAAGGTAGCTGCGAAGTTCGTTTTTAGTTTCTTCTAGCTGGATCATTGCTTCTGCCAGCATATTTGGTAGCTCTGCTAATTTCTCATCCAATTCAGCTAATTGAATTAGGGAGTGATTGGCCGATTGCAAAATACCAAGCGCATTGACTTCTTCACCTTCGTAAATAAGTTCGATGGCTTGCTGACAGGTAGCGGCAAGTTCACCGCTATTGGACAGTCGTTTGTGCTCTTGTTCGAGCTCTGCGAATTCTTCTTCACCTAGCGATAACTCATTCAGTTCTTTGATTTGGTATTCGAGCAACTGCTTTTGTGCCTGATTTTGCTGGCTGTTCTCTTTTAGTTGCTTGAGGTTATTGTCTGCCTGACGCCAATGCTGGTAAGCACTGCGTGTGCCTTTTAATAGGTTTAAATGTCCTGCATATTGGTCAAGCATTGCCATTTGGTGCTCGCTCTTCATCAATTGATGATGTGCGTGCTGTCCATGGATGTTGATCAACAACTGCCCAAGAGATTTGAGTTGTGAAAGTGGGACTGGGCTGCCGTTGATGAAGGCTCTAGAGCGACCTTCTTTGGTGATGATGCGACGCAAGATACACTCGCTGCCATCAAGCAGGTCGTTATCTTCTAGCCAACGCGTTGCGTGTAGATTGTTATCCAGTAAAAAGGCAGCGCTGACTTCTGTTTTCTCTTCGCCTTGGCGCACCATACCTGCATCGGCACGTCCGCCTAAACAAAGACCTAACGCATCAATTGCAATAGACTTACCTGCACCTGTTTCACCAGTAATGGTGGTCATGCCCTTTGAAAGCTCGAGCTGTAAAGACTTAACAATCGCAAAATTATTAACACTTAGATGAGCCAGCATTTTTATTTACCTGTATAACTGAACAATACTGTATAAGAAAACAGTATATACTGTTTCTTTATACAGTAAAGTCAGGTGCGGTATTTTTTCTTAAAGAAGCGGCTTTTTGTGATGGAGAGAAGAAAAATAGGTCGTGCAAAATGCAACGACCTATTTAAATTGAACAAGTTACGGACGAGTTGGGTTAATGGTGAGCGGTTCTAATGTGACGACTGCATTGACTCCCGCGCCCGGATGGTCGACGTAAGATGTGTCTTGCATCAGGGTGTAGTAAACATCAACGAAATCGTCATCATTGGTCAGAACCCCATCCGGAATTGCATCAATGATCTTGTTGGTGATCTGAGGAATAATGGCATACGCCTGCACCTCTGGATCTGGAATCGCCTTTAATACTTCTTCAGCAACTTGAACGAGCAGTTTTGCCAACTGTTTGTAATCCGTACCGTCATCTTGTTCCATCAATACAATGTCAGCCGCGCCCCAACGGTAACGAGACCAATGAATGATGATTTGATTCGGGTAATAGTCTTTGTTGTCATAATCCAAATATGGAAGCTCGACTAAATCTAACGTCGGCTCGTCGCGACTTGGGTTCACCCCTGTGACGATGGCGTAGATTTCTGCTTTACCCGAGATCCATGGTTCTTGATCATCAGAAAGACGGATCTTTTTCAGTTGCGTAGTCTGAATTGGTTGAACTGAACTTTCAGCGCTAGCGAGAAGTGGGGAATTAACTTGCTGTTTGTCCGCTAGGTATGGCTGAACCATCGTGGCTTGCCCTAAGCTCTTCATCTCAGCTTGCATCGCTTGCAGACCTGCTTTTAGTTCTGCAGAGCTGTTATTGTCGACAACCAATACTGGTACGTCAGGAAGCTGATAGACATCGAGTTGGTGGATTTGACCATATACATCGTACGCTTCGATATACTGCCATTGCGAGTCATCACCGCTTGGCTCGAAAGCGAATAGGGGATCGACTTTCCCTTCTTGCCATACATTTAGCATCTCTTCATTCGCTAGACGGACTTCTAGTAACTGATCTGAGTATTGTTCGATGCCTTTCCATGTGCGGATTTGGTTGTCGGCTTGTACAAGCTGTTTACTGAAAGCAGCTTGAGGCGTTTGTTCAACAAAGGAAGATACTGGGACGCTAGTGTGCTCCGCGGTAATGTCCCTACGTAGCATTGGTTCCATGCTGGTATAGCTCTCACTAAGTTGCTGAGCGAGTGCGCGTTTTGTGTTGGTTATATCCTCGGCTTTTGCGTTTGATATATTGTTAACCTTTGCCTCCTCAGACTGGCAGCCCATAAGCGCTAAAGTACTGAGAGCGGACAATATAATTGTTTTTTTCATAGTGTGTCCTTTGAGATAGTTTGTATGAAATAGAGTTAATATTCTATTCATGGCAAGAATATCACCAGACACCTATCATTCAATTTGCTCTCCAAGATTTGTATAAAATCTGCCCACAAGATCAAATTTTATAAATCTAGATTTAGTAGGTTTTTATTTTGTGTCGCCTTAATCGGGATAGAGTAGAAAGCTGAAATATGAGCAAAGAAAAAAGGTTGATGCTTTCACACCAACCTTTATTGCTAAAACAGTTTGCTCGACCATCCAAGCTTATTTCTTAGTACGTGATAGTAGCTATAGTCTTTCGGGTGGATAAGTTTGAGAACGTTCGGGCTCTGGTAGATGTGTATTTCATCACCTGGAGAGACGGGGAGCGAAACTTGTCCGTCACAACTTACTTCCTGAGTACCGCGGTTTTCTGGTGACACGACCAGTTTGATACGACGTTTGCCATCGACGACTAATGGGCGGCTAGACAATGTGTGCGGGAACATTGGCACTAAAGAAATCGCGTTTAAGCTTGGTGACAAAATAGGTCCACCACCTGACAGGGAGTAAGCCGTAGAGCCTGTTGGAGTAGAGACAATCAAACCATCGGCACGCAGCGAAAACGCAAAGCTGTCATCAATATAAACTTCAAACTCAATCATGTGCGCCACTTGTCCTGGGTGGAGCACGGCTTCGTTTAATGCCGCGTTATGGCTCTTGATCTGACCGTGACGATGGATCTCTGCTTCCAATAAGAAACGCTCTTCTTCTATATATTCGCCTTTTAATACGGCTTTTAATGCTTCTTTGAAATCGTCGGGGTTTAGATCCGTCAGGAACCCCAAGTTACCTCGGTTGACACCAATCACAGCAACATCGAAACGAGATAGAATACGAGCAGCACCCAGCATGTTGCCATCACCGCCAACTACGATAGCGAGATCGGCGTTTTTACCTAGCTCTACGAGGCTAGCAAACTGGCTTTGCGGGATTTCGTCTAAAATTGCAGCAAGGCGATCATCGATAAATACTTGGTAACCTTCGGATGTCAGCCATTCGTATAACTCTCTATGAGTTTGAATTGCCTGCTGATCTCGTGGTTTTCCGATAATCGCGATCACGTTACATGGGTTTTTCATAGCATTTCCGCATTAAAGAGGCTTGAATCAGGAATCTTCATCCCCATAATAATGGCAAGTTACCTAAATATGCGAATTTTTATGTGGTTAAAGCCCACAAAACGTGAGTGGCTTTAAGGACATTAAGTTGAATTCTGGAGATATCATGAGCAACGAAGAAAACAAAGTTACAGAAGAAGAGCTTGATCAAATCATCGAAGAAGCTGAGAAAGTAGAAGCCGCAGCGCAAGAAGCTGAAGCAGAACTTGAAGAAATTGGTGATGAGAAAGACGCTAAGATTGCTCAACTAGAAGCAGCACTACTGTCTAGCGAAACAAAAGTGAAAGACCAGCAAGATGCGGTTCTTCGCTCTAAAGCTGAAGTAGAAAACATGCGTCGTCGTACTGAGCAAGAAATCGATAAAGCTCGTAAGTACGCTCTGAACAAATTCGCTGAAGAACTACTTCCAGTTATCGATAACCTTGAGCGTGCAATCCAAGCTGCAGATGCAGAGCACGAAGTGGTTAAGCCAATTCTTGAAGGTGTTGAGCTAACACACAAGACGTTTGTAGACGCAGTATCGAAATTTGGTTTGAAAGAGATCAACCCAGAAGGTGAAGCATTCAACCCTGAATTCCACCAAGCTATGTCTATTCAAGAAAGCCCAGATCACGAATCAAACACAGTTATGTTTGTGATGCAAAAAGGCTATGAGCTAAACGGTCGAGTTGTTCGTCCTGCAATGGTTATGGTTGCTAAGTAATCAAATAAATCATTGATATAAATATATTAAAACGCCTGCTATTCAATAGCGGGCGTTTTTGTTTCAAACATCTCTATCAACATATTCATCTCTCTGAATATGTGCGCAAAATGAAATTTGATCCCCTTCAAATTTTTTCTTATTGGTAAAAAATTTTCCAATAAGGGATATCCTTTCTTTATCTTGCTTACTTATGGAATGGGTGTGTCTATAAGTACCTGTTATCACTCGCAATCAAAATTTAATTCTGAATATGAATGTAGATCTAGTGGTTTACTTTTAATGTTATTTATTAACAATCCCGTAAAGAAAGTCTTTATTTTGTAACTGTGGTGTGTATTATTCGCGAGGTCTGCCGTAAAAAACAGCAGATGTAACTATAAAAGCATAAATAGCAAACACAACATTTTGGAGATTTATGATGGATAAATCGCTTTCTAGCAAGATTTTTATCGGCTTGTTTGCGGGTCTTCTGATCGGTACTGCAATTCAGTATCTTTTTAGTGGCGTTGCTCTCTTTGATACATATTTACTTGGCGCAGCGGAAGGCGCTGGTGGTATGTTCGTATCATTGATTAAGCTGTTAGTAGTACCTCTTGTTTACGTATCTATCGTATGCGGTATCGTGGACCTAAAAGACATCACGGCTTTTGGTCGTCTTGGTGGTAAAACCTTTGCTCTATACATTATCAACACCATCATCGCGATTACTGCGGCACTGACTGTTGGTCTTATTTTCCAACCGGGTGCTGATGCAAATCTGGCAGGCACGATTTCAGAAACTGTTAACTTAACAACAACTGAAACACCTGACATTTTCTCGTTGGTTGTAAACATCGTTCCAAGCAACCCTGTACAAGCGTTTGCAAATGGCGACATGTTACAAATCATCTTTATGGCAATTTTGACAGGTCTTGCTATTCAAGCTTTGGATTCTCGAGGCGGTCCGGCAATTCGTACGTTTAAAATGGCGAACGAAATCATGATGAAGCTGGTTGGTCTAGTAATGAGCCTTGCACCTTACGGTGTATTTGCTCTGATGATTCAACTAGGTGCAACACTGGATGCAAACACGCTGATGTCTGTTGCTGGCTACGTAGCACTTGTTGTTGCAATGCTAGTGTTCTGGATTTTCTTCTTCTACCCAATGGCGGTAGGTATTGCGACGGGCACTTCACCAAAAGCGTTCCTACGTGCAACTCGAGAGCAGATCCTATTCTCACTATCAACTGCAAGTTCAAACGCAACTATCCCGGTAACAATGCGCACGCTAACTGAGAAGCTTAAGGTTTCTAAGTCGGTTGCTGGTTTCGGTGTACCGCTGGGCGCAACAATGAACATGTCTGGTGTTTCTATCTATATCGCACTAGCAACTATGTTTGTCGCAAACGCGTTTGGTCAGCCAATCAATACTGCTGATATCTTTACTCTTGGTCTAACTATCTTGCTACTTTCTATCGGTGCTGGTGGTGTTCCGGGCGGCGGCGTAGTGATGGTAGGTGTTCTATTACACCAACTAGGTCTTCCACCAGAAGGTTTAGCAATCATTGCAGCTGTAGACCGTATCAATGATATGTTCTGTACTTCATCTAACGTAGTTGGTGATACAGCAGTAAACACTATTGTTGCGAAGTCTGAAGGCGAGATTGGTAAAGAAGAAGTCGTAGACGCAGAGCCTGCACAAGCAAGCGCATAATTTGCAATACACTCTTAGTTGAAAAGCGAGGCTATATGCCTCGCTTTTTCTTTTATAGAAACGAGAATCGAGATTGAAGAGTCGAAGGGGGCTGAGTTGCGCTCGTCTCTCGCCTTTTGCGCAACTTTTTTTTGTTTTTTTTCACTCTCTCCCTTGAAAAGCCATTTGCAGCCCTTATCTATTGGGCATAAGAGAAGCAAACAACATTACTTTAGTTTGTGAGCAAGGGTTGAAACCCGATTCTAAGTCCCCACATAGGGGATATAGCAAAACAAAATAGAATTTATTCGGAGATAGCCTGATGGGTAAAATCATTGGTATTGACTTAGGTACTACTAACTCATGTGTTGCTGTACTAGACGGCGACAAACCACGTGTAATTGAAAACGCAGAGGGTGAACGTACTACTGCATCGGTTATTGCTTACACTGACGGTGAGACGCTAGTAGGTCAACCAGCGAAACGTCAAGCAGTAACTAACCCAACTAACACGCTATTTGCAATCAAGCGTCTAATTGGTCGTCGTTTTGAAGACGAAGAAGTTCAGCGTGACATCGAAATCATGCCTTACAAAATCGTTAAGGCTGACAACGGTGATGCATGGGTAGAAGCAAAAGGCCAGAAAATGGCGGCTCCTCAAGTATCTGCTGAAGTACTTAAGAAAATGAAGAAAACTGCTGAAGACTTCCTAGGTGAGGAAGTAACTGGCGCAGTTATCACAGTTCCTGCTTACTTTAACGATGCTCAACGTCAAGCTACTAAAGACGCTGGTCGTATTGCAGGTCTAGAAGTTAAACGTATCATCAACGAACCAACAGCGGCTGCTCTAGCATACGGTCTAGACAAGTCAGGTGGCGACCGCACTATCGCGGTATACGACCTTGGTGGTGGTACATTCGATATCTCTATCATCGAAATCGATGAAGTTGAAGGCGAGAAAACATTCGAAGTTCTAGCAACTAACGGTGACACTCACCTTGGTGGTGAAGACTTTGATAACCGTCTAATCAACTACCTAGTAGACGAGTTCAACAAAGAGCAAGGCATCAACCTTAAGAACGATCCACTAGCAATGCAGCGTGTTAAAGAAGCAGCAGAAAAAGCGAAAATCGAGCTTTCTTCTACTTCTCAAACTGACGTAAACCTACCTTACGTTACTGCTGATGCAACTGGTCCTAAGCACATGAACATCAAAGTGACTCGTGCGAAACTAGAATCTCTAGTTGAAGACCTAGTACAACGTTCTCTTGAGCCACTAAAAGTTGCTCTAGCTGACGCTGACCTATCAGTAAACGACATCACTGACGTAATCCTAGTTGGTGGTCAGACTCGTATGCCTATGGTTCAAGCGAAGGTTGCTGAGTTCTTCGGTAAAGAAGCTCGCCGCGATGTAAACCCTGATGAAGCAGTAGCAATGGGTGCTGCAGTTCAAGGTGGTGTACTTGCGGGTGAAGTTAAAGACGTACTTCTACTAGACGTTACTCCACTGTCTCTAGGTATCGAGACAATGGGCGGCGTAATGACTAAGCTAGTTGAGAAAAACACGACTATCCCAACTAAAGCGAACCAAGTTTTCTCTACAGCAGAAGACAACCAGAGCGCGGTAACTATCCACGTTCTTCAAGGTGAGCGTAAGCAAGCGTCTTTCAACAAATCTCTAGGTCAATTCAACCTAGAAGGTATCCAAGCTGCACCACGTGGTATGCCACAAATCGAAGTTACTTTCGACCTAGATGCGGATGGTATCCTACACGTTTCAGCGAAAGACAAGCAAACTGGTAAAGAGCAGAAGATCACTATCCAAGCTTCTGGTGGTCTAAGCGATGACGACATCGAGAAAATGGTTCAAGAAGCAGAAGCTAACAAAGAAGCGGACAAAAAGTTCGAAGAGCTAGCAACTGCACGTAACCAAGCTGACCAAATGATTCACGGTACTCGTAAGCAAGTAGAAGAAGCTGGTGAAGCTCTACCTGCAGAAGAGAAAGAGAAGATTGAAGCAGCTATCTCTGAGCTAGAAACTGCACGTAAAGGTGATGACAAAGAAGCGATCGACGCTAAAGTTCAAGCGCTAATGACTGCAGCTCAAAAGCTAATGGAAATCGCTCAACAACAAGCTCAAGCGCAACAAGCACAAGGTGCTGACGCTGGTGCACAACAGTCTCAAGAAGACGATGTTGTTGATGCTGAGTTCGAAGAAGTTAAAGACGACAAGAAATAATATTTCTTAACTAGGCGGCTTATGGTCGCCTAGAGTCGATAAGACTTTTGTGTGCGGGCGTTTGGGGTAACTCTTACGCCCGTCTGTTTGTCCAAGCTGTCTTTCTAGTTAAGTATTTTGCAATAAGTGCACTTACCTAGAACGATACAAACACCAAGCGGTAAATCATGCCGTTTGCAGTAATTAATTGGTGACGAAGAACATGTCAAAACGTGATTTTTACGAAGTATTAGGCGTAAGCCGTGATGCCTCTGAGCGCGATATCAAAAAGGCGTACAAGCGTCTAGCAATGAAATACCACCCAGACCGTAACCAGGGTGATGAATCTGCTGCGGATAAGTTTAAAGAAGTAAAAGAAGCGTACGAAATTCTCACTGACCCTCAAAAGAAAGCGGCGTACGATCAGTATGGTCATGCTGCTTTTGAACAAGGCGGTGGCGGCTTCGGCGGCGGCGGTTTTGGTGGCGGTGGTGCTGATTTCGGCGACATCTTTGGTGACGTTTTTGGCGATATCTTTGGTGGCGGTCGTCGTGGCGGTGGTCAGCAACGTGCACAACGTGGCGCAGATCTACGTTACAACATGGAACTGTCGCTAGAAGAAGCCGTTCGTGGCGTATCGAAAGAAATCGAAGTACCAACGCTTGTTCATTGTGATACCTGTGACGGTAGCGGTGCGAAGAAAGGTTCTTCAGCTGAGACTTGTGGAACCTGTCATGGTCACGGTCAAGTTCAAATGCGCCAAGGTTTCTTTGCTGTGCAGCAAACTTGTCCTACCTGTCATGGTAAAGGTAAGATCATCAAAGACCCATGTAACGAATGTCATGGTCAAGGTCGCAAACAGAAAACTAAGACACTTAACGTTAAGATCCCAGCAGGTGTTGATACTGGCGATCGCATTCGTCTATCTGGCGAAGGCGAAGCTGGAGAAATGGGTGCACCAGCAGGTGACCTATACGTACAAGTTCACGTGAAAGAGCACCATATCTTCGAACGTGAAGGCAACAACTTGTATTGTGAAGTGCCAGTTAGCTTTGCTATGGCTGCTCTAGGTGGTGAAGTTGAAGTTCCGACACTAGATGGTCGTGTGAACCTTAAAGTACCAACAGAAACGCAAACAGGACGTATGTTCCGTATGCGCGGTAAAGGGGTGAAAGGCGTTCGTGGTGGCGGTGTTGGTGACCTAATCGTTAAGCTTGTAGTAGAGACTCCAGTTAACTTGAGCGCTCGTCAGAAAGAATTGCTTAAAGAGTTTGATGAATCTTGTGGTGGTGATGCCGCAACTAAGCACAAACCAAAATCTGAAGGCTTCTTCAACGGCGTGAAGAAGTTCTTTGATGATCTAACAAGCTAATTGCTGGTTAGTTGAATCCAATAAAAAGCCTGCTGTGATGCAGGCTTTTTTGTATCTGCTTTCTTTTTATTTAAAGTGACTTTATGGCATCGAACTTGTCGTCTAAGTTGTCTTTATCTATTCTCGAAAGGGCTAATCCCAACATGCACTCGGTGACTCTATGTTGGTGGACGTTAGGGTTATTTTATTTACCCCACTAGGGAAACAGTTATCACCGTTTTGCCCTAAATCGGCTTTTGCCGTTGCTTCGATAACATAAGCTGCGCTGGATGTGCTTGCGATATTAAATGAAAAGCGATTTGAATCGGAGTCGCAGATCGTACAAGTCCCGCCAGAGATGATACTACTCCAATCGTACCCACCGTTGTAAGAGGTTTCTAGCTCCAGCTGTATGCGACTGATATCGCTTAGAGCAACGGTGCGGTGTGCCGTAATGGTGTGGTTGGTATATGACGGATAAGCGATAGCCGCGATGATTCCAATAATCACAACTGCTATCAGTATTTCGATCAATGTCATCCCTCTAAATCGTTTGTTGTATCCGTTACAACCAGAAATTCGAATCATGACGAGTAGTTTCCTTTTCACTTTTCCGCCTATTCTTCTCAGGTGATAGCATCTGCGCAAGATGAATTACGGTCCTCTTGCCGTTTGCATAGGAATTTGGGAAATGCCTCGCGGGTTTACATTATTGGAGCTTCTGATCACTATCGCCGTGCTGAGTGTTTTGCTCACGGCTGCTGCTCCTTCTTTCCAAAATGTTTTTGAAACCAACAAAATGCAGCGCTTAGCGAATGAACTGCATGGTTTTGTTATTCAAGGTAAGTCAGAAGCGGTATTGCGCCGAGAGAGGCTTTGGGCACACCTGATCATGTCTGGAGGTTCATCCAGTGATGGTAATTGGCGCATTGAGCTCACAGATAATAGCTCCGAGGGAGCCGGTACGGTTTTATTCTCGTTTTCAGGCGCGCCTTACAAGGGCATTGTGGTTACTCCGAGCTACGCTTCAGACCAAATCAGTTTTGATGACGTCCATGGTCGCCCTTCTTCAGGCAACATTCGCTTTTACCCGGTCGGAGAGTCTTCTAAAGCCTTAAAACTTATCTCTCACACTTTGTCTGCGCGTGTCCGGGTATGCAGCGACAACAACAATACCGAGTTCTTCGGTTATTCAACCTGTTCTTGAGGAATGAATATGTATAAGCAGAAAGGCGCGAGCCTTGTCGAGTTTATGATTGCATCCTCTTTAGGGCTGATTGCTCTAGCTATTGTTGGATCGCTTTACATCAGTGGACAAAAAGTGGCGATGGAGCGTTCCAAAGAGCTGATGTTACTGCAAAACACGGGCAGCGTATTAGCGATGTTAAGAAACGATATCCAACGAGCTGGCTTTAATGAAAGTGGCAGTGATTCAGTCAAAATTTCAGGTGCGACCGATACGATTTACACTCTTGATACTCCGGGGATGGGGTTGATTGCATACGCCTATCAAGTTGGGACTTCAGGTGCAGCGCCACTTTATAAAAGTGTCGTATATGAGCAGCGGATTAATACGCCCGAGTCTTTGTTTGTCTGTGAGAAAAAACAAACGACGATATGGAACGTCAGTCAAGTTATTGCGCTTTCTGGTACCGGTACATGCAATACGCTTTTTGATAAGAGAGCGATTCATATTAACCGCTTTGATCTTGCCGCTCGCACGCTGAAAAACACAGATGCTGAAAGCGCGGTAGTCACCATTACCTTAGGAACGGAATTAGTTGGCGCAACAAGTGTTCATACAGAACAGTCGTTTACCGTGAAGCAGAGGAACTGGCAGTAATGAGAAATCAACAGGGAGCCGCAGCATTATTAGTTGTGAGCGTGTTGCTGGTTGCGGCATTAATGATGTCACTGGGAAGCTACAAGTCCCTTTTCTATCAAATCAAACGTGCCAACAATCAAATTGAATCCAGACAAGAGCATTGGTTAGCTGAAGGGGCTGTTGAATGTGCGTGGGCACAATTTAAATTAAGTAAAAGTGTTCCTGCAGTGGTGACTGATTGTGATTCCGGGTTTGCGACTATTCCCCGTTTTGCGAGTACTTTAAAAGGGTATTTGGTTACTTCTACTGTTGGTTTTGCGAGTGTTAAAAAAGAAATAATGATGGGGGGAGACTTAAGTTTTGGAGCGATGCAATCCAGTGCTGATGTGTATTTTCACTCCAGTGCAACGTTCTCTACTCCAGATCCAGGCGAATTGAGCAGCGATGGATGGGAGTGTATTGCTTTAAGGTATAAAAAGCGTTTTTACTCTGCCTCGGTTGATAATAAAGGGGTAATTCATGGTGAGTCTCCATATTCGGACTTTAACAACCCAACAAATAAAGATTGCGCGAACACGGCGACAAATCGTCATCTCTCATCAAGTTCTGGTGGGGTTGGTGCTGGTGATGACTTTACTCAAGATACGGATTTAAAGCCATTTGAATCCTTCTTTGGAGTAAAGGCTGAAGATCATAATGACATACGAGATAATGGTGTTTTTCATGTTATGACAGGCTCGATAACTGGTGGTATACCTAATTGTGGTGCCGCTTTAACAGCAAAAATTCAGTCAGGGAAGCACCATTTATGGGTTGAAGGGAGCTGCGAAATAAAGCAATCAGAATACAATGATTTAGTGAATGCGACATCTTCGACTAACGGCGTTACGGTGCTCATTCATGATGGTCTTTTCTCCGTTATGGGACCTCCAAGCGCGGGTGCGACATCAAACAAGTTTAAAGGTGTGTTGTTTCATTTCAATCATGAATATACCCCAACAACAGCTGATTGGGTTGGCTTCGAAGCTAATGGGCATCTGAATCATGTCCCTAGTGTTGTTGAAGACTCTTACCGCACTATCGCATCTTATTATCAACACGGTTCTTTCACGGTGTCTGGAGGACAGTATTTTGATAGTGAAGACCAGGCTGCCGTATTCTTTGACTCTCTCGACTTTAGATACAATAAAGATGTAATAGATAACTCAAGAAATGCGAATACTATCCCTAGATGGAGAAAGGGGTCTTGGAATGATCTCTAGACAACAAGGCTTTAGTTTAATTGAGGTGCTGATTTCTTTTCTTTTATTGGGCATTGGGGCGCTCGGACTCACTAAACTACAAATTTACATGGAACGTGAATCGGATTATGCGATTCATAGTATCGAGGCGTTGAGACTGGCTGAAAATCAACTTGAGTGGTTCCGCTCTCGTGGTGCTTCTGAGGCGATGTCTACCATTACGCCTGCCAATTTTGCTTCGATTGCAACCGGATCTTCTGCTAGTGGATCTTATGTTGTTGAGTGGGAAGTTCCAGCAGCTACGGTTTCAGGATCGCTTAAGACCATTACTATCAAATCGAGTTGGGTTGACCGAATGGGGGAAACGCAATCAGTTGAATTGAAAACTATGATTTCGCGTCATAGTGAATTCGAAAAGTGATGGATTAGGTATTCCTCTTATAATTACTTTTATCGTTAATATTGACGCTTTTTATTGCTAAATTGCGTGGTTAATGGGTGGTTTTACAACTGTTAATGCGAATGGTGTGCTACTGTTTTTTTTATGTTTAATTGATATGGCGTTTTTGCAAAATATGTCTCCAAATATGGAAAAAAACATAGAACCTTGTGCTTTCTGAGGCGCTATTTACTAGAATGCTCTGTTGAAAATAGGCCGTTATAATTATTCAAATAGGCCATGGCACCAACATCATTCATATGGAGTTACGATGAGTAACCAAGCAGTAAATAAGGCACCGTCACCGAAGCCGAGCGGGATGGATCGCTTCCTGAACTTTATCGAACGAGCAGGTAACAAAATTCCTGATCCAGCGATTCTGTTCTTCTGGGCACTAATCATTACTTGGGCTGCGTCTGCACTTTTGTCGAATGTTTCTTTCGACCTTCTAAATCCTCGAACTGGCGAAGCTCTCACAATCACTAACCTTCTAACAGGCGAAGCACTAGCAAGTTTCCTTGCTAACATGGTGACCACGTTCACTGGCTTTGCACCACTTGGTATCGTTCTTGTAGCGATGTTGGGTGTAGGTGTTGCCGATTCTTCTGGCTTCATCACCACTGGTCTTAAGAAGATGCTGAACTTCACGCCAGCCAAACTTCTTACTCCAATGCTCATTCTTGTAGCAATCGTATCGCACACTGCGGCGGATGCGGGCTACGTTCTAGTTATTCCTCTTGGTGGTATCATCTTCCACGCGGCTGGTCGTCACCCTCTAGCGGGTATCGCGGCAGCGTTTGCAGGTGTATCGGGGGGGTTCTCTGCAAACTTCATCCCTTCAGGTATCGATCCTCTATTGGCTGGTTTCACGCAAACAGCTGCGCAGGTTCTAGATCCTGAGTACGTGGTTAACCCTCTAGCGAACATCTTCTTTACTGGTCTATCTTCAGTAATTATTGTGGCTATCGGTTGGTACGTAACTGAGAAAATCATCGAACCACGCCTAAAGAACACACCAATCGACGAAGACGCAGAGAAAGCACCAGATCTAGGTTCTTTCACTGAGCTTGAGTCTAAAGCGTTCCGTTACGCTGGTTGGGCAATGATGGCGGGTATCGCTCTTCTTGTTGTGGCGCTTATTCCAGAAAACTCTGCACTGCGTTCACCTGAGGGTGAGATCACTGCGTTCTCTGCGCCAATCATGAAGTCTATCGTTCCGTTGATCTTCATCCTGTTTATCATTCCGGGTTACGTTTACGGTCGCGTTTCAGGCACGTTCAAGACAAGTAACGACATCATCAAAGCGATGGCGGATACTATGTCTACTATGGGCGCATACATCGTAATGTCGTTCTTCTGTGCACAGTTCCTATCAGCATTCGCGCAATCAAACATCGGTACGATGCTAGCGCTTTACGGTGCAGAAGGTCTGAAAGCAATGAACCTACCTGGTGAAGCTACTATCATCGGTATGATTCTTCTAACAGCTTCTGTAAACCTTCTAATCGGTTCTGCATCGGCGAAATGGGCTCTTATCGGTCCAATCCTAGTTCCTATGCTAATGGCTGTGGGTATCTCTCCTGAGCTATCTCAGGCGGCTTACCGCGTAGGTGACTCTGTATCGAACATCATTTCACCTCTGATGGTATTCTTCCCTCTAGTCGTGGTTTACTGTCAACGTTACGTGAAGTCGACAGGTATCGGTACGCTAGCATCGCTAATGATGCCATTCTCGATTGCAATGCTAATCGGCTGGTCAGTATTCCTAGTGGTTTACTGGATGCTAGGCATTCCTCTAGGTATCCAAGCGCCATACACTTACACAATGTAAATACCGTCATATTTGGCGCTGTAGCGTTGTTAACTGCGCAAGTTCACCCTAATCACATAGAGCCTCTATGCTCATAGGGCTGAACTTGCTTGTTGCCTAGCTACAACACCAACTATTTAGGTATTGGTAATTCGAAAGCGCTGCTCGAGAGACTGGCGCTTTTTTTTGTTTTGGGAGTCGGAACGGACTTTGCCCTTCGGGATACAAAATAAAGAGATCCCCAACTCGCTCGTACCTCGCTCTTGAGGATGACGATCAAACTGCTTTGAATCACGGTATTTGTGCCCTAACAGGCAAAATCATCCCGCTTCCACTTCCCCTCTTTGAAGGTTAAAATCCACTTTCAATCACGATCTATCCCAAATTCCGGAGCCTCCTTTTGTCAGATTCTCAGTTTTCTCCTCAAGACGAACTATTTATGCGCCGTGCGATGGAGCTTGCCGAGCAAGCCGAAGCTGAAGGGGAAGTGCCAGTTGGCGCTGTGTTGGTAAAAGATGGAGAGGTTATTGCGGAAGGTTGGAACCGTTCTATTTGCGCTCACGATGCAACCGCACACGCCGAGATCCAGACATTACGAAAAGCAGGAGAAGCACTAGGTAACTATCGACTGCTTGATACGACTTTGTATGTCACGTTAGAGCCTTGTCCTATGTGTGCTGGTGCGTTGCTACATAGCCGAGTAAAGCGAGTGGTTTACGGTGCGCCTGATTTAAAAGCAGGGGCAGCAGGGACGGTATTGAATTTGTTCGAAAGCCAAGCGGCATACCATTACGCAACAGTAGAAAATGGATTGCTAGAAGAGGAGTGCCGTGCTCAGTTGCAAGCGTTCTTTAAGCGTCGTCGTAAAGAAATTAAAGCCAAAAAACAAGCGCAGAAAGCGTTAGATAATGAGCAGGATACAAAGGGCGAATAAATTCAGGCGAGTAAATTAAGGTTCGCAGCAATAATTCATCTCTTTAGCAAACACCTACTCGGAAGTAGATGTTTGCTTCAAGTTCTCAGTGATTCACTAGGTGAACGAAAACACGGTTACGTGCACTGACTTTCTTTTTCATACACGTAAGCTTGCGCTTACGGCGGTTAGCAGCCACTGTCTTATTCAAACGTTTTGACTGCACTCTGCGTTTTCTCATAATCAGAACCTCTTGCAGACAACGAACACACTCTCCGACACTCGCATAGCAAAGCGTCCGATTCATTATCAATTGATGACATTCTGGTGATGCACACTTCCGATGAAGGTGACATCGAGTGAGGAGAGGTGACCAAAAGAACTTACTTTTCTGCGCGCTTCGTATTGGTATGGCACCAAATAACAACGCAAACTACATAAGCTCGAAAGACCGGATTCTAGATAACTTTTTTTGTTGACTCAACAAAAAAATAGCGAGCTGTGAGCTCGCTATTTTCGAAAGGTTTATTCCGCCCCTGAAACAGGAATAGGTTCGGCTTTAGTCTCTGGTTTTTGCATTTCATTTGGTGTTGTGCTTTCAGCCCCTGAAACTTGTTCAGCCAAGGTTTCAACCGCCCCAGAAACCAATAGGTTTGGATCGAGTGGCGGAATGACCTGAAGATCTTCCGTATCTTCGTCAATGGCTGGTTTCTGACTGACATGACCAATGATCGATTGATAGTAACGGCGGATGTTTTCTACGTAGTTACGTGCTTCATCACCACGGGCATAACCGTAACGGGTTTGGCTGTAATAACGTTTCTGACGCAACAATGGTAGACGCTCTTTTACATCTGCCCATGCGTTTGGATCGCCGCCTTGCGCTTTAGTTAGGCGTCGTGCGTCCATCATATGACCATAGCCAACGTTGTAAGATGCCAACGCAAACCAAATCTTTTCGTGTTCATTAATGGAATCTGGTACACGAGCGACAATACGACGCAGGTATTCCACACCACCTCGAACAGACTGTTCTGGGTCAAGTCGGTCCGTTACTCCAACGCTCTTCGCAGTAGGCAATGTAAGCATCATCATTCCACGTACACCCGTCGGTGATTTTGCTTTTGGTTTCCAGTGGGACTCTTGGTAAGCCAATGCGGCGATCAAGCGCCAATCAAACTCTTCGCTGTATTTTTGGAATAGTGGTGCCCACTTAGGCAGGCTGTTGTCTAGCGCTCGGATAAAGGCGCGAGTATCGACATAATCAAATGCTTCAATATGACCGATGTACTTTTCTTCTAGTGTCGCCAACTCGCCTGACTGCTGGATATTGCCAAAGAATTCAATCAGCATCGCGTATAAGCTTTCATCTTCAGAGCGGCGAGTAAACCAAGAGACGGGTTGGTCTTCTGTTAGCTCAAAAGCAAGTGCAAGATCTGGGTATAAACGTTGAGCTAAAGATAATTCAACCGAGTCAGTTACAGTAAAACGCAGTTCACCCGTCGATACGTGTTTTAGCAAATCGCGAGTGTCTGCATCGCCAACAATCTCGAATTGAAGCTCTGGATATTCTTTTTGTAGTGACGTTAGTGTCGGAACAAACTGTGATTGTTCAACGATCTGTAGCGTTTCTGCACCTGCATTGGCATTTTCATCGACAGCCTTTTCATCTTTTGATTCTTGATACTTGATGAGCTGATCAATGTCGCGAGGACGAAGTTGTCCTTTCTTATATACCACCTGTTGGCTTACGTAGTAGTAGGCAGGTCCCGGACGGAAACGTTGCACCGCTTGCGAAGTTTGATTCAAACCTGTCGCAATGATGTCGATATCGCCTTTTTTGAGGGCAGGGAATAACTCGGCTTGACGGAAAGCAGGTTTGATTTCCAACTTCACGCCTAGTTGTTCTGCAAATTTACGTGCCAGTTCGTAATCCAAGCCAGCAGGACCGTCTGGACCAATGTAGTAGGAGAGTTGGTTATTTAGCGTGCCAACACGTAGGACACCACGCTCTTGGATTTGCTCGAATTCACTTTTAGGTTCCGACTCAATCTGACAGGCAGAAAGTAAAAGCACAGAAGCGAAAAGTAGGGCGCTGCGCTTGAGTCGGTTGAACTGACTTATTTGCATTAATTCGGTACGTCTCGATAAATTTCTAGTTGCCTTTATATCAAAGCGCGCTGGTGGGGCAAAGTGAATCAGACAGATAGAGTGCGACATTGTGTGATTTATCGACATTTTAGTCGTAATTCAAATTTGGCAAAAAAAAATGACGCAAACGGTTGCTTTTGGTGTTACATCACAAAAACAATTGCTATATAATGCGCTCGCAACGAAGAGGTGGCATCGGCATAGGTTTGAAAAACCTTCGGGAATAGCTTCGAAGAAAACAGTATAACCCACTGAATTTATTCCAATATTACCTTAATCACTTGCAATAAGAGACCTAAGCACATGAGAATTTTGCGTGGCTCCCCAGCTCTTTCTGAGTTTCGTGTTAATAAACTACTGGAACTATGTCGTGAACAAGATCTGCCTGTCACTGGCATTTACGCAGAGTTTATGCACTTTGCGGATCTAAAGTCTGACCTTGATGACCAAGAGTTGGAAAAACTGGAAAAATTGCTGACTTACGGTCCAACGATCGAAGAGCATGAGCCAGAAGGTCTTTTACTTCTTGTGACTCCTCGCCCGGGCACTATTTCGCCTTGGTCTTCTAAATCTACAGACATCGCCATCAACTGTGGTCTAGACAAAGTAAAACGTCTTGAGCGCGGCACAGCATACTACGTAGAAACAGCGACGCCTCTTAACGATGCTCAAATTGCAGATGTAAAAGCGCTCATCCATGATCGCATGATGGAAGTTACTTTTACTGACTTCGACGACGCAAGCGCATTATTCCAAGCTGCAGAACCTGCACCAGTGGCAGACGTTGACCTATTAAACGGCGGTCGTGCTGCGCTTGAAAACGCAAACGTTACCCTAGGTCTTGCACTTGCAGATGATGAAATAGAATACCTTTACGATGCGTTCGTAAATAAGCTTGAACGTAACCCGACTGATATTGAGCTAATGATGTTTGCACAAGCGAACTCAGAGCACTGTCGTCACAAGATCTTCAATGCAGATTGGACTATCGACGGTGTTAAGCAAGAGAAGTCTCTGTTCAAGATGATCAAAAACACGTTTGAAACCACACCAGAAAACGTACTGTCTGCGTACAAAGATAACGCGGCAGTTATGGTGGGTTCAGATGTAGGTCGTTTCTTCCCGAACCCAGAAACTCGCCAGTACGGTTACAGCCAAGAGAAAGCGCACATCCTAATGAAGGTGGAAACGCACAACCACCCAACTGCTATCTCTCCATGGCCGGGCGCTTCTACTGGTTCAGGCGGTGAGATCCGTGATGAAGGCGCGACTGGTATCGGTGGTAAGCCAAAAGCAGGTCTTGTTGGCTTCACTACTTCTAACCTACGTATTCCTGGTTTTGAGCAGCCATGGGAAACAGATTTCGGTAAGCCGGGTCGTATCGTTAACGCTTTAGATATCATGCTAGAAGGTCCACTTGGTGGCGCGGCGTTCAACAACGAATTTGGTCGTCCAAACCTACTTGGCTACTTCCGTACTTACGAAGAGAAAGTTAACTCTCACGCAGGTGAAGAGGTTCGTGGTTACCACAAGCCAATCATGATTGCTGGTGGTATGGGTAACATCCGTGACGAGCACGTTCAGAAGAAAGAGATCCCCGTAGGTGCAAGCCTAATCGTACTTGGTGGTCCTGCAATGAACATCGGTCTTGGCGGTGGTGCTGCTTCTTCAATGGCATCTGGTCAATCAGCAGAAGACTTAGATTTCGCTTCAGTACAGCGTGAAAACCCAGAGATGGAGCGTCGCTGTCAGGAAGTGATCGACCGTTGTTGGCAACTTGGTGATGCTAACCCAATCGCATTCATCCACGATGTGGGTGCGGGCGGTATCTCTAACGCACTTCCAGAGCTTGTCGACGATGGCGAACGTGGTGGTATTTTCCAACTGCGTGACGTACCAAATGACGAACCAGGCATGAGCCCACTTGAGATCTGGTGTAACGAATCTCAAGAACGCTACGTAATGGCGGTTGCGCCAGAGAACATGGAAGTATTCGATGCAATCTGTAAGCGTGAGCGCGCACCATACGCAGTAGTAGGCATCGCAACTGAAGAGCGTGAGCTTAAACTTGAAGATTCACACTTCGAGAACACGCCAATTGACATGCCAATGGATGTGCTTCTTGGTAAGACGCCTAAGATGCACCGTGATGCGAAAACGCTAAAAGCAAACAACCCGGCGGTTAACCGTGACGGCATCGAGCTGAACGAAGCCGTGGATCGCGTTCTACGCCTTCCAACGGTTGCAGAAAAAACATTCCTAATCACTATCGGTGACCGCACGGTAACAGGTCTTGTCGCGCGTGACCAAATGGTTGGTCCGTGGCAGGTTCCAGTAGCAAACTGCGCGGTAACTGCAGCAAGTTACGACACTTACCACGGTGAAGCAATGTCGATGGGTGAGCGTACACCAGTTGCTCTATTAGACTTTGGTGCATCGGCTCGTCTAGCGGTTGGTGAAGCAATCACAAACATTGCAGCGACAAACATCGGTGATATCAAACATATTAAACTGTCTGCAAACTGGATGTCTCCAGCCGGTCACCCGGGTGAAGATGCAGGTCTTTACGAAGCAGTGAAAGCTGTGGGTGAAGAGCTATGTCCAGCACTTGGTCTGACTATCCCTGTGGGTAAAGACTCAATGTCGATGAAGACCAAGTGGGAAGAGAACGGCGAACAGAAAGAAGTAACCTCTCCGCTATCTCTCATCATCACTGCGTTTGCTCGTGTTGAAGATGTTCGTAAGACAATCACACCGCAATTGCGCACAGATAAAGGTGACACGTCACTGGTTCTTATCGACCTAGGTAACGGGCAAAACCGTCTAGGCGCAACAGCACTTGCGCAGGTTTACAAGCAGCTTGGTGATAAGCCAGCAGATGTAGACAACGCAGCACAACTGAAAGGTTTCTACGAAGGAGTTCAAACTCTAGTAGCAAACGATCAAGTAGTGGCTTACCACGATAAAGGCGATGGCGGTCTATTTGTAACGCTTGCAGAGATGGCATTCGCTGGTCACTGTGGTGTTAAAGCAGACATCGCCGACCTAGGTGAAGATGTACTAGCAGCACTATTCAACGAAGAGTTGGGTGCAGTGCTTCAGGTTAAAAACGATGACCTAGATGCTGTACTTTCAACGTTAGCAGCGAACGGTCTTGAAGCATGTTCTCACGTAATCGGCTCAGTCGAAGCATCTGATGAGCTAGTGATTACTTCTGGTGACACAGTGGTTCTTGAGCGTAACCGTACTGAACTGCGTACTATCTGGGCTGAGACGACGCATAAGATGCAAGGTTTACGCGATAACCCAGCATGTGCTGACCAAGAGCATGAAGCGAAGAAAGACAACTCTGACCCAGGTCTAAACGTTAAGCTAAGCTTCGACGTAAACGAAGACATTGCAGCGCCTTACATCGCGGGTTCTATGGTAAATACCGGTGCGAAGCCTAAGATGGCTATTCTGCGTGAGCAGGGCGTTAACTCTCACGTAGAAATGGCAGCAGCGTTTGATCGTGCAGGTTTCGAAGCGACTGATATTCACATGAGCGACATCCTAACAGGTCAAGCGGCTCTGGATGAGTACCACGGTCTAGTGGCTTGTGGTGGCTTCTCTTACGGTGACGTACTTGGTGCGGGTGAAGGTTGGGCTAAGTCTATTTTGTTCAATGCACAAGCTCGTGAACAGTTCCAAAGCTTCTTTAATCGTGACAACACATTTTCTCTAGGTGTGTGTAACGGCTGTCAGATGTTATCGAACCTGAAAGAGCTAATCCCAGGTGCAGACCTATGGCCACGCTTTGTTCGTAATGAATCTGAGCGTTTTGAAGCGCGCTTTAGCTTAGTTGAAGTTCAGAAGTCTGATTCTGTATTCTTTGACGGCATGGCGGGTTCTCGTATGCCTATCGCAGTTTCTCACGGTGAAGGTCGTGTAGAAGTACGTGATGCTGACCATCTAGCAGCGATTGAAGCATCAGGTACCGTTGCGGTTCGTTACGTGGACAACCACGGTAATCCAACACAGCAATACCCGAATAACCCGAACGGCTCGCCAAACGCTATTACGGGTCTAACGACTCAAGATGGTCGTGTCACAATCATGATGCCGCACCCTGAGCGTGTGTTCCGCACAGTAGCGAACTCATGGGCTCCAGAAGGTTGGGGCGAGAATGGTGCTTGGATGCGTATGTTCCAAAACGCACGTAAGAACATCGGCTAATTACGGCGTAGTCCAAGGTTAACGAAAAGAATAAAGCGCTGGTTGAAAGACTGGCGCTTTTTTATTTAAGGGAATCGAGAACGTCTCCCGTCTCCCTTAAAAAACTTGCAGCGTTTCGGTAACTTTTATGCTCTAATACCGCGCTTACCAAGGGATGGTGTTAAACAGCTCAGCTTAGATGGAGTTATCAAGTTGACCGAATCCCTGATTAATCCCTTAGGAAATGAAAGAAATGTCTAAAAATCCAAAATTTGCTATCCGCGTAACTGAAAAACGTAACGGCTGGAGCGCAGAGATCACTCGTCAAGTGACATCTCGTAAGACAGTAGTATCAAAACGTGAAACTGGTTTTGACAGCGAAGAGAAAGCACAAGCTTGGGCTGAGCAAGAACTAGCGGGTTTTGTTCAAAACCAAGTTGTTCGTAACGAGCGTAAAGCAGCACAGCGTCAAGAGCGTGAAGCTGAGCAACTAGCGGCGAAAGTTCGCAAAGAAGAAGCTCGCAAAGCGCGTGAAGTAGAAGCTGACGAAGAGTAATCTCAGCCTACTAGATGGCTTATCTGTGCCGTCGATTATGAATTAAAAAATGCCCTGAGATCATCTCGGGGCATTTTTGTTTGTGTCGTTTAAAAGCAGTCCGAAGATACCGAAAAGCTCACCGAACCTTCTGCAGGGGCTGCAAATTGTTTATTACCAGCAAGCAATTGAGGATTATTCGAATAGGTTCGATACTTGTGGCTGTTTTTGGGAGTATGTACGGGCGGCAAATCGATGTTATGCAAGCCGTCAGAAAGATCTTTGGCTTCCCCATAATCATAATCTCTCGCTTCCGTTATCTCTCCTTTTGTGTATTGGCAATGATCGGGTTTGCCATCTTCTTTCCACGTTAAACCATCTGTTTGAGCATCAAGATCTAAGTTGTCTGTCACAGTGGCAGCGTAATGATCTTCTAATTGCTGGCGCTTACTGTGTTCTTCCAAATATTGAGAGATATTGTCTTGTGAAATACTCGCTGCATGCGGAGAGGCTAGGGCAGCGACAAATAACATTTGTTTCCATGTCAGCGTTTTTTTTCGAAGGCTCATAAGTCTCGTATGTAAAATGAGGGTGATAGACCCAAGTCACTCTGGCTGAATCAAGCATTTTGAGGTTACTTGGATATAAACGAAAACTCGGAGCCATTCATAGCCCCGAGCTGGTTGAAGACCAATACAGATAATGTGATTAATTAGTACTGGTAAGTCAGTTTAAGTTTAACTTCACGACCCGGTGAAGGCACGCCGTTAGATAGGTAGGCTTCATAGTAACGGTCAGTTAGGTTTTTCACGACCGCTCCAACGCTCAAGCCTTTGACTTGTTGCACATCCCAAACGACATACGCATTTTGCAGCGTATATTGCTCACTAGGCGATTTTACTTTCAGGTTGTTACCCTCTGCCTTCGTTTTGGTTTGTGCATCGTACCAACGTACTTCCCAACCTGAGCGTAGACCTGGGAGCCATTCGTAACCGAAGCCTAGGTTGATGTTCAATGGTGGTACATCTGGGTGATCGTCATCAGAACCAGTGGAGTCAGATAGACTACCTTTGTTTTTACCACGTACGTAACTCGCTGAAAAATCAGTATAGAAATCTGAAATACGGTACTGTGAAATCAACTCAAAACCGTAGTTTTTGAACCCATCTAAGTTCGTATTCCAGCTTTGGTTTTCTGTACTGTTTTTATCTAGATTTGCACCTGTTCGGATATCGACCGTGTCATTTACGTCGTTGTAAAACACGGTAAACTCCGTTGCAAGGTTGTCACGGTCACTGACTAGACCTTCGGTTAAATTGATCACGCTCGCTTGGTAGGCATGAATACGCGAAACATCCAGATCTCTTGCCGTTGCTGTCGCCGTAGCGCGGGCATATTGTACAGAGTAGATGTTATCGACCGTTGGCGCTTTTAATGCGTATGCGTAAGAGAAATTCAAACGCGTATTATTAGTGGCATCAAAATCGATATCGAGACGCGGACTAAAGCCTTTGTGGCTCGTCTCACTGTAGTCATGCCCAGCCGCCGGGTCGTTGTAGTCTGGCGCTGCATTGCCTTTACCTTCGCTGGTGATGTATTCATAACGCAAAGATGGTGTGATGGTTAGACGATCGGTCGCTTGGTAATGGTCTGCTACATAAGCGGCGTAAATCGTCTGTATACCCGATGGTTCGTAATAAGGCGTGTACCAGCCGTAGTTCTTTGCTTCTTTTTTGGCATACGATTTATTGAAGACCAGTGAATCGCGGTCAGTTTTTTGGTACTGAAGACCGGTGACTAGTGCGTGATCTCCAATTTGTGCTTGGTTGAAGACATCAACATAATCGCGTTCGTAACTTAGCCAAGACTCGTGACCGTAGCTGCCGACAGAGACGAACATTTTTTCGAATGCAACATCAGGGCGTACCCAGTGGCGATCGTTTTCAGAGCGTGCCATTTTGATGTTGAAATCAATGTAAGGATTGGAAGGCATGTAATGGTAAGAGAGCGTCGTCGTATTGTCGGTGTATTTGTTGTCGACCGTGTACGCGTATTTCGCCTTCTCTAATGAGCCATATTTTTTGATGTTGTAGTCGGAAATATTCGGCATTTTTCCACGACGGTTCGCCCAAGGTTTGCGGCCTTCGTCTTTGTAGCGCGTATGACTGATTTCGAACTCGTGGTCGTCATTTTCATAGCCGACTTTCACCAGCATGTTTTCTTGCTCGTAACCCGAGTAATCCAACGTTTCACCGCCGCCAACTTGGATGTCATCTGAATCTTTTACCGAGCCATTGGCTAAGAAGTAGAAGCCGGCGTCGTTCTTGCCGTATAAGGACAAGGTGTATGAGTTTTCATCACCATTATTGTTATAGCCAGTGGAAACACGAGCACCAAAGTTACGATCGCCATCGAGGAGATCATCGACACTTTTCGTTTTGATACGGATGGAGCCACCAAATTTACCATTCAATGCGCGATAGTCGTGCGCGCCTTTGATGATCTCTGCCTCACCAATTAAGAACGGGTCAAAGAAGAAGGTTCCGTAACGGTATTGTTGGAAGCCGATAGGTGCGCCATCAACAAATACAGCGATGTCACTTGGGTCATCAAAACCGCGGATATTGATACGTTCCCCCCCAGAGCGAGCACCACCATCTAATGTTGCTCCTGGCACGGAGTCGATCATATCTGCAAAATTGGAATACTGCTGTTCCTCGATAAGAGACCAATCAATGGTCGTTTGAGCAGGTTCTGCAACAGTGATTGGTTTCGCGTAATGCACACCAATGACTTCAAGCTCTTCATCTGAGCCTTCTGCTGCATAGGAAGCAAGGGAGTTGAGCACTGCGAGCGAAACAAGGCTTACCTTGAAGCCATGAGTGGATAAACGTTTCATATTCGTCATTTATAGTAATTTGATTAGGCGAGGATTATATGAATGCTGCACAAATTAATAAATGATAATGAGATTAATTATCAATGGTGTTTTTTTGAATGCCTGTAAAGTTTTATATCCACCAAATGACGGTAAAACAGATTTTGATAGGGATTAAGATATGTAGGGGAGTGAATGTGTCTATCTTTTCGCCACAAAAAAGCCCAGATGAATTTCTGGGCTTTCAGTTTATGCAAAAACTTATTGCTGAGTTTCTAGCGGAATTTGCCCTGTCGTGACTTGATCAACATCGAACTCTGTTAGCTCTTCAATATAGCTTTCTACGGTTTGTTCAACGACATCATCGTCTTGTTTGAAGTAAGCAATGTGGAAGATTGCATCACCTTCGTTAACGAGAGGCAGTGTTTGCTGACCGATCACGATACCGCCTTTTGGTGCAACCAGTTCAAGTTCGTCGTGACCAAGCGGCGAGCTGATGTATGCGAGTGTTTCACCTTCTTCAACTTTGTCACCTAGGTTCACGACAGTACGCAGAATACCGTTACCTGATGCACGTACCCAACTGGTGGATTTTGCGATAATTGGTTCTGGTAGCTTTTTGCGGCTTGCGCGAAGCATGCCGATGGCTTGCATGACGCGCTGCACGCCAAGTACACCTGCGCTGATAGATAGAGGGTCAAAGCGCAGAGCTTCACCAGCTTCATAAGTTAGCACTGGGATATCGCATTTTTCAGCTTCACTACGCAAAGAGCCATCACGCAGTGCCGAGTCTACGATCACTGGTGTGGCAAACGCTTTTGCGATTCGCAGTGTTTCTGGATTACTCAGGTTCGCACGGATCTGCGGTAGGTTAGTACGGTGAATCGCACCCGTATGAAGATCCAAGATGTAATCACAGCGTTTGGCGATATTGTTAAAGAACCCATGCGCCATGCGAGATGCCAATGCACCTTTTTCGCTTCCTGGGAAGCAACGGTTTAGGTCGCGGCGGTCCGGTAGGTAGCGTGACTTATGAATAAAACCAAATACGTTCACAATAGGAACCGCAATCACGGTGCCTTTCAGCTTTTGCGGATCCAGTTGGTTGATCATCTGACGAACGATTTCTACGCCATTAAGCTCATCACCATGGATCGCCGCATTCACCATTAGCACGGGACCTTCTTGTTTACCATGGATGATTTCCACAGGAATAGAAAGTGGTGAGTGCGTGTAAAGCTGTGCTGCTTCAAATTCGGTTTCTAGTCGTTGTCCTGGTTGTACTTGATGCCCGAGTAGCTCAAATACTTTGCTTTTTTTACTTCTGGCCATAAACCATCTCTGTCAAATACGTTAGCAACAATGTAACAACTGGTTCAAAATCACACTAATCATTCTTCTTTAGGTGACGAAAAATAATTTTTATTGAAAAGATTAAAGTTTCACCAGATGTATGAGTTGTGTAAGCACATTGGGTTAATTTCTGTGTTTATTGAGTGGCTGTACGCTGTGTTTTAAAGTAGCACATTCATCGAATAAATAAGGCTGTGTTAAATTTAATACTCATATTTTTTTGAAGAAAAACTGACTTTTACCTATGGTTTTAATCCGCTAATATCCCCGCCGAATTTTTGACCTAATACTATTTAACTAGAGGTTTTGATGAAAAAGGCGTTCGCTAAAATTGGCGCATTGACTGCAGTCGCAGTTTCTCTTTCTGGCTGTGTGGGCAGTAATGCAGTGACAGGTTACGTAATGGGCTTTAACCTAAAAGCAGTAGATAACCGTTACGCTCGTGGTGGTCTAAACATGCTTTTGGCGCCTGTTTATGGTGTTGCTGTTGCAGCGGATTACATCGTATTCAACTCTCTAGAATTCTGGACTGGTAAAAACCCACTAAACGGTAAGCCACACATCTTTGATACCAAGATGGATACTTACATCGACGTGAACCACCAGTTAGACAAATCTCTAACGACTGCACCGATCGGTCCTCTAACGCACAACCGTGTTATCGAGCAAGGTCAAATGCAACAGATCGACGAGAACACCGTTCAGATGGACATTACATACAACAACGGTGACAAAGCGACACTAATGGGCGTTCGTGAAGGTGACTTCGTTACTTACTACATCGATGGTGAAGTGGTTGCTAAAACTTCTATGGATGAGCTAGCGGCATACGCGCAAACTCGCGCATAGTTTGCGATACTCTTGTTATAAAGAGTCTGTAATAAAAAGCTCACAATAAAAAAAGGGTGCCGAGGCACCCTTTTGTGTTTTTCGCGTATTGGTTTGAATTACGCTTTTTCAGGAATGGCTTCAAGAAGCGCAACCATTTGGTCCCAGAACAGTTGAACGGTATCGATCTTCACTTTCTCATCTGGAGAATGAGGGAACTTGATGGTTGGACCGAAAGAAACCATATCCATGTTCGGGTAAGGTTCTTTGAACAGACCACATTCAAGACCTGCGTGGATAACCATGATGTTTGGCTTGTGACCGTAGATGCCTTCGTACATATCACGGAAAATTGCCATGATCTCTGAATCAGCATCTGGTTTCCAGCCTGGGTAAGCGCCAGAGAATTCAATTTGAGCACCAGCCAATTCAGCGACAGATTGAAGCATACCTTCAACTTGGCTACGACCTGAGTCGATCAGGGAACGAATTAGGCATAGAACGGTTACTTTGTTCTCTTCTGTTGTGATAACACCAACGTTAAGTGATGTTTCAACCACGCCTTCAACTTCATCACTCATACGCATTACACCGTTTGGACAAGCGTTCAATGCTGCGATGAAACGTTGTTGGTCTGCAATCGCAAACACTTGTGCATCTGTTGCAACTTCTTCGTTGAAAGTCACGATGTCTGTTTCAATTTTACCAAGCTCTGTTTTTAGTAACTCAGTGTAGTAGTTGAACAGTTCCGCTAGTTTATCTTGATTTTCTGCCGGTAGTGCTACAGTTACAAAAGCTTCACGAGGAATCGCGTTACGTAAACTACCGCCACGGAATTCAACCAGGCGAAGATCCAACTCTTGCGCGTGACCAGCGAGGAAGCGACCAATTAGTTTGTTTGCGTTACCGCGACCTGTATGGATGTCACAGCCAGAGTGACCGCCTTTTAGACCTTTCAGTGTTAGTTGACGAGTAATAAAGCCCGCTGGAATTGCGTCACGAGTAATATCGAAGGTCATTGCGCCATCGATACCGCCTGCACAACCCATGTACACTTCGCCTTCTTGTTCTGAGTCTGTATTTAGAAGGATATCGCCTTCCAACCAGCCAGCTTCAAGACCAAATGCACCTGTCATGCCTGCTTCTTCATCAATAGTCAGTAAAACTTCAATAGGACCGTGCTTGATCTCTTTAGAAGCAAGTACAGCAAGACAAGAAGCCATGCCGATGCCGTTATCTGCACCTAGCGTTGTGCCCTTTGCTGTTACCCATTCACCATCGATGTATGGCTGAATTGGATCTTGAGTGAAGTCGTGATCAGTGTCTTCGTTCTTTTGTGGCACCATGTCGATGTGTGCTTGAAGCACTACACCTTTTTTGTTTTCCATACCTGGTGTCGCAGGTTTTTTAATGAACACGTTGCCAGTTGGATCGCGGCGTACGTCAAAACCTTGCTCTGTTGCCCAAGTAACAATGTACTGTGCTAGAGCTTCTTCATGTTTTGAAGGGTGAGGGATTGAACAAATCTTATCGAAAAACTGCCAAAGTGGAGCAGGTGATAAGGTACTGATTTCAGAATGGAATTCAGACACGGAAGACTCCTTTTGATGTGCTTTGCCAAATTTAAACCGTAAATTTAATGAGTGTTTAGCAGTAAATGCTAATCGGTATTGGCTTGGAATTGCCCTCAGCATACCACCAGAAAAGCGGTTCTAGTAGTTGTGGTGAAAAGGATTTGCCCTAGAACTGTCACAGATTATGAACACAACGTAATACACCAATGCAACGAGCTTAGTATGTTCTGAAAGTTTGTTTAATTTTTAATTTACTAAACTGTAATTTAATTACAGTTAATTCTTGATGGAGGTCAATTTATTAAGTTTTTGTGATTCTGGTCACTAAAATGCTTGTAATTAAATTTCTGGGTGGTATATTTGTAACCAGCTTCTGAGAGAAGAATGAAATGCTCAAAGGATGAGTCCGTTTATCGCCTCCAAGGAACTGAGAAATCAACCAAATTAACAGTATTAATTGATTTAGAAGGTGATATTTATGAAAGGTTTACCAAGTGCAATGTTCTGGAACAGCAAATCTGTTTACACCGGTAACTTTGTATACCCAACAAGCTTTGGTTACTAATTGAAGCCAACGCATGTGACTCGAACAAGTTTGTTCACCCCTATAAATTGGAATTTTTTTTCAGTGCATAGTGCTGACATGATTCACCGCCACTCAAATTGAGTGGCGTTTTTTTATCTTCTGATCCCAATCTCGCCTATTTTATCGCCACCAAGCTTCAATTCTCCGATTGCTTATCTCACTTGTTTCATTTTCTGACCAATTCTTTGGGTATTTAGCGTCCAAAACGATGACTTTGCGTTTGAAAGTTTAATACATTGCTCAGTTTATACATATACGTTTGTTTTCAGTACAAGTTCGTTAGTTATTGTTTATTAAGACCTAAATTTATTTGCTGTTTAAAACGCTAGCGAATGGGTTTCATATCCCAAGAAAAAAATCCCTTTAGAGTGAAAATTCTATCTGGAATTTGTTATTTGATAACTTTATAATTCGAGCCAATCGATTACGCAACCGTTTACTTTTTACCTTTTACAGGATTCGATCATGCTCGAAAGGCTCTTTAAACTTAGTGAAAATGGCACCAATGTGCGCACTGAGATCATCGCAGGTGTTACTACCTTCCTAACTATGGCTTACATCATCTTTGTAAACCCAGCTATCCTTGCAGATACAGGTATGGATCGTGGTGCCGTGTTCGTTGCGACGTGTCTTGCTGCCGCTATTGGCTGTTTCATCATGGGCTTAGTAGCAAACTACCCAATCGCTCAGGCTCCAGGTATGGGGCTAAACGCGTTCTTTACCTATTCCGTTGTGTTGGGCATGGGTTACACATGGCAAGTCGCGCTAGCAGCAGTATTTGTTTCCGGTCTGCTATTTATCGTCTTGAGTGTGTTTAAGATTCGCGAATGGATCATCAATTCGATTCCACTTTCTCTTCGTACTGGTATCTCAGCAGGTATCGGTCTGTTCCTTGCTTTCATCGCACTGAAAAACGCAGGTATTGTTGTAGATAACCCAGCAACGCTAGTTTCAATGGGTAATATCACTTCTCTACCATCTGTACTTGCAGCGATTGGCTTCTTCATGACGATTGCATTGGTTCACCGTGGTGTGAAAGGTGCGGTTATGATCGCAATCCTAGGCGTAACAATTCTTGGTCTGATCTTTGGTGACGTTCAGTGGGGCGGCATCATGTCAACACCACCAAGCATCGCGCCAACCTTCATGCAGCTAGACTTCTCTGGCTTGTTCGAAGTAGGTATGATCTCTGTAGTATTTGCTTTCCTATTCGTTGACTTGTTCGACACTGCAGGCACGCTAGTTGGTGTTTCGCAAAAAGCGGGTTTGACTGACGAAAACGGCAACATTCCACGCCTAAATAAAGCGCTACTTGCAGACTCAACAGCAACATCTGTCGGTGCTCTACTAGGTACATCAAACACGACGTCATACATTGAGAGCGTTTCTGGTGTAGCCGCTGGTGGTCGTACAGGTCTAACCGCTGTGGTTGTTGGCGTATTGTTCCTTCTTGCTCTATTGTTCTCGCCACTAGCGGGAATGATTCCAGCTTACGCAACGTCTGGTGCACTATTTTACGTGGCTATCTTGATGCTTTCTGGTCTTGTTGGCATCGACTGGCGTGACCTAACAGAAGCGGCTCCTGTTGTCGTAACGTGTTTGGTTATGCCTTTGACTTTCTCTATTGCAGAAGGTATCACGCTTGGTTTCATTGCTTACGCTGCGATCAAACTGTTCAGTGGTAAAGGACGTGAAGTTTCAATGAGTGTATGGGTTATGTCCGCTATCTTCATTGCGAAGTACATCCTAGGCTAACTCTGACGATTAAAAGAAAAGCCAGTGTGGGCACTCGTTCACACTGGCTTTTTGTTTGTGGGCTTTTGCTGGAGGGGAATTTCTCCTTGTTTATGGAGCATTTCTTCTCAAATTCATTCCCTTCTTTATTTTGCCGTGTTCACTGAATTCGATTTTTCTGCGTAATAGACGGAGAATTTTGATATCAGCGTTGGTATTAATCATGGGTTTCGGTAGAATAATCGTTTGCGTAGCTTGAAACCCCCATTTCCTCTGGTGTGGGAAATCTAGATTGATGAGTCCATTTCAGCGCCATCAGCTAGGTCACGGGGATGCATATTTTGAAATTATTAGGTTATTACAATGAGTAAAAAATTCATTATCACTTGGGATGCGATGCAGTCTTACTGCCGTGAACTGGCTGAGAAACAAATGCCAGCTGAGCAATGGAAAGGTATTTGGGCGGTAAGCCGTGGTGGCTTGGTTCCTGGTGCTATCTTGGCTCGTGAGCTAGGTATTCGCTACGTAGATACAATTTGTATCTCAAGCTACGACCACGATCATCAACGTGACATGACAGTGCTTAAAGCGCCAGAAGGTGACGGTGAAGGTTACCTAATCATTGAAGACCTAGTAGATAGCGGTGATACAGCGCGTAAACTTCGTGAAATGTACCCGAAAGCAAAACTGATTGCTGTATGTGCTAAGCCTTCTGGTAAAGAGCTACTTGATGACTACGTAGTAGACATCGCACAAGACACTTGGATCGAGCAACCTTGGGATATGTCTATCCAGTACGCTGAGCCAGTAAATCGTAAGCAAAAATAAGTTTGCACTAAGAATATTGAGAAATGCCCCTTTATAGGGGCATTTTTTTTATTATTATTACGCTATTGCAACCAGCCTAGAGTCCTTCCTATGTCAGAAGACGTCAGTAAAAACCTCTCCGAAACTTTGTTTGTCAAACACAAACAAGCGAAAGAAACCTCTGCACTTACTCAATACATGCCGACCAGCCAAAAGATTCTTGATGAGCGAGAAGAGCATGAAGATCGTGCTTGGTATCGTCATTTGAGACGTCTTCAATGGGCGTGGCAGGGCTTATCTCCTATCGAAATGGAAGGGGTACTTTCTAAAATCGCGTCATCGAATCATTCTCGTACCGAAGATAAATGGCTTGATACGGTCATGGGTTACCACGGTGGTAACTGGACGTTTGAGTGGATTAAGTTAGGCATGGAGCATCAACGCCGCGCGAATGAAATGAAGGGGGAGGAAGCGGCTGATGAGCTGTTTACGGCTTCATTGTGTTTTAGCATTGCAGGCTATCCACATTTAAAGAATGATAACTTAGCCATTCAAGCACAGGTATTGGCGAACAAAGCGTATTCAGAAGGCTCAGAAAAAACTAAATACGTGATCAAGCAGATCGAAGTGCCTTACCAAAAACGCAAGATCATCGCGAACCTACATCTTCCTCGCACAGATAAACAATTACCAGTTGTAATGGTCAGTGCTGGTTTGGACAGCTTGCAAACGGATATGTGGCGCTTGTTCAGAAACCACTTAGCTCCAAAAGACATTGCGATGGTGACTATTGATATGCCGTCAGTCGGTCATAGTTCACATTGGCCGCTGACTGAAAACTCCAGTTGCCTTCATCAAGCGGTTTTGAATGAACTGTATTCTCTACCTTGGGTTGATCACCACAAAGTTGGATTGATTGGCTTCCGCTTTGGCGGTAATGCCATGATTCGTCTTTCGTTTGTTGAGCAAGAAAAGATCAAAGCTTGTGTGGCTTTGGGAGCACCAGTGCATGATCTGTTTACGTCGCCTAAAAAGTTGCAGCAAATGCCGAAGATGTACCTTGACCTATTAGCGTCTCGCCTTGGTAAGAGTGCTGTTGACATCAATAGCATGGCCGGACAGATGATGGCATGGTCACTCAAGGTACAAGGTTTCCTAAGTAGCCGTAAAACTAAGGTGCCAATTTTAGCATTGAGTCTCGAAGGGGACCCAGTTTCACCTCATAGTGATAACCAGTTGGTAGCACTGTTTAGCCAGTACGGACAAGCCAAGAAAATCAGTTCCAAGACAATTACAAAAGGTTATGAGCAATCCCTCGATTTAGCCATAAAGTGGTTGGAGGACGAATTATTAAGATGACAAATCTCCTAATTTAGTTAAGAGTGATATATGTGAGCAAAAAATAAGCTCATGATAATTAAAAATAATAATCATTCTTGGATAGCTAAATATCCTTACTATGGAAACGGAGATTCTTATGTCAGAGACGACACAAGGGCCGACTCACTTTCGCTTGATGTCAAAGTTGAAGGCGATAGGTCCGTACCTGCGCGAACCACAATCACAAGAAGGGCACTACTATTTTGACTGTCTATCTGTCTGTGTAGACGACAAAAAGTCACCTGAGAAACGTGAATTTTGGGGCTGGTGGATGGACTTGGAGTCCATCGAAGGTGGCTTTACGGCAAAATACCATATTGGTAAATACAACAAAGAAGGGGAATGGACCTCAGAACCATTACCAAATAAGGTAGTAGAGGAAGTGTACTTGACACAAAGTACCTTCCATCAAAAGCTTATTGATACAGTGGCTGAGCATTTCAAACTGGAAGTGGAATATCACACCGAATCGTTTGATTTCGCCTAATTTGGCTGTTTTCTTCCCTGATAAGACAAAAAGGTGCGTTTTCGCACCTTTTCTGCTTGTTAAATCCCCATTTGATTGCTAAAACATCCACTCTTTATTTGTTTTTCATTTCAGAAGACATCATGACAACGAATCAACAGAATGCAGTTGTTTCACAACCACAGACCGTCGTTGTGAAACTGGGTACAAGTGTGCTGACAGGCGGCACTTTGGCGTTAGACCGTGCTCATATGGTAGAGCTGGCTCGTCAATGTGCTGAGCTTAAAAAACAAGGCCATTCAGTAGTAATGGTTTCGTCTGGTGCGATTGCAGCAGGCCGTGAGCATCTTGGATACCCCGCACTGCCCAACGCGATGGCGAGCAAACAGTTGCTTGCAGCCGTGGGTCAGAGCCGTCTGATTCAAACATGGGAGTCTTTGTTTGGTATTTACGGTATCAAAATTGGTCAAATGCTACTGACTCGCGCTGATTTGGACGATCGTGAACGTTTCCTTAACGCACGTGACACCATTAATGCGTTGGTTGCGAATGACATTATCCCTATCGTTAATGAAAACGATGCTGTCGCAACAAATGAAATCAAAGTAGGTGATAACGATAACTTGTCTGCTTTGGTGGGGATTTTGTGTGGTGCAGACAAATTGCTGCTCCTGACTGATCAAAAAGGTTTGTTTACCGCAGACCCACGTAAAGATCCGAATGCTGAGCTGATCAAAGAAGTGAAAACTATCGATGATACTTTGCGTAAAATTGCAGGTGGTAGTGGCACAACGCTAGGTACGGGCGGCATGGCAACCAAACTTCAAGCGGCAGACATAGCTCGCCGTGCAGGTATTGAAGTTATTATCGCCGCTGGTAGCGCACCAAATGTTATCTTTGACTCATTGAGTTCAGAGCCACAAGGCACACGTTTCCTACCGTGTTCTGAAGCACTAGAAAACCGTAAGCGTTGGATCTTAGCCGGTCCTGCGGCGTCTGGTGACATCATTATTGATGACGGTGCCGTTAACGCGGTTGTAGGTAAGGGCAGTAGTCTGCTTGCGAAAGGCGTTATTAAAGTAAGTGGTGATTTTGCTCGTGGCGAAGTCGCCCGCGTGACAAATTCCCACGGTAAACTGGTTGCTCGTGGTATCAGTGCCTACTCAAGTGAAGACCTAGCGAAAATTGCAGGTAAGCACAGTAAAGATATCATCTCTATTTTGGGTCATGACTACGGCTCAGAAGTGATTCATCGCGATGATCTTGTCGTCATTCAAGAATAGAAATTGAGGGAAGCAAAGTGGATTTAACGAATATGGGTAAAGCTGCCAAAGATGCAGCTTTCGAATTGGCGACAGCGTCAACCGCACAAAAGAACCAAGCACTAGCCATTATTGCCGATGAGCTAGAAGCAAATGCAGCAACCATTTTGGCTGCAAACGCAAAAGATATTGAGTTAGGTCGCGAAGCGGGTCTAACGGATGCATTACTTGACCGCCTTTTACTGAATGAAGAGCGCTTAACCGGTATTGCTAACGATGTTCGTAATGTGATCAGCCTTAACGATCCTGTGGGCAGTGAAATTGACAGCAAAGTGCTAGAAAACGGCATGTCTCTGTCTCGTCGTCGCGTGCCACTTGGTGTAGTTGGTGTGATTTACGAAGCGCGTCCGAATGTAACTATCGATATTGCTGCTTTGTGTCTAAAAACAGGTAATGCAAGCATCCTACGTGGTGGTAAAGAGACATTTTTCTCTAATATGGAGCTGGTGAAGGTTATCCAATCGGCGCTTGCAAAAGCAAACTTGCCAGCGGCTTCTGTTCAGTACATCGAAAAACCGGATCGTGAGTTGGTTTCTCAATTACTTAAGCTAGACGACTACGTCGATATGATCATTCCACGTGGTGGCGCTGGTCTACACAAAATGTGTAAAGAGAACAGCACCATTCCAGTGATCATTGGTGGTTTTGGTATTAGCCACATTTTTGTTGATGAATCAGCAGAGCTAGATAAATCACTCAATGTTGTTGAAAACTCAAAAGTTCAACGTCCGTCCGCATGTAACTCGCTAGATACTTTGCTGGTTCACGAGAATATCGCTGCGCAGTTCCTGCCAATGATCGTAGAGCGCATGAACGAAAACGTAACTTTTGTCGCAGAGCCAAAAGCAAAAGCACTGATGGCACAAGCGAAACAAATTCGCGATGCGGGTGAAGGTGATTTTGATACGGAATGGCTAAGTTATACGCTAGGTGTAAAAGTGGTTGCTGATGTGAAAGAAGCGATTGATCACATGCGCGTTCACAACGCGAGCCACTCAGATGCGATCATGACAAACAGCCTACAAAACTCAGAATTGTTCATTAACTCTGTCGGTTCTGCGGCGGTTTACGTAAATGCCGCAACACGTTTTACTGACGGTGCTCAGTTTGGTTTAGGTGCTGAAGTTGCGGTATCAACTCAGAAACTGCATGCTCGTGGTCCTATGGGTTTGGAAGAACTGACCAGCTACAAATGGGTTGGTAAAGCGAACTACTTAGCACGCAGTTAACAGAAACCGTTTGATATTGATTGAAAAAGGGGCAGCGATGCCCCTTTTTGTTTTCTCTAACATAGCAATTCCGCTACACTAGTCTTGCTTTTGGGACGAACCCAATTGCAAGCTATTTGGAGGTGATATGCATTGTCCTTTTTGTTCTGAGAACGATACAAAAGTAATTGATTCACGCTTGGTTGCTGATGGGCATCAAGTGCGTCGTCGTCGTCAATGCCTTGCGTGCAGTGAACGTTTTACAACGTTTGAGACCGCAGAGTTGGTGATGCCGAAAGTGATTAAATCTAACGGTAACCGTGAACCATTTGATGAAGATAAAATGGTTGGTGGTATTCAACGTGCCTTAGAAAAACGTCCAGTCAGTGCTGACTCTATTGAGCTAGCCATCAGCATGATTAAGTCCCAACTGCGTGCAACTGGTGAACGTGAAGTACCAAGTGAAATGATTGGTAATTTGGTTATGGATCAATTGAAAGAGCTGGATAAAGTCGCTTATATCCGCTTTGCATCGGTTTATCGTAGCTTTGAAGACATCCGTGAATTCGGTGAAGAAATTGCTCGCCTAGAAGACTGATTGAATCATGGCTCAACAATCTCTCTCTTCAGAATTTACCTCTCAAGATTTCGAAATGATGTCGCGTGCGCTCAAGTTAGCGAAGCGCGGCATTTATACAACGGCACCTAACCCGAATGTAGGCTGCGTTATTGTCCGTGACGGTGAGATTGTTGGCGAAGGTCATCACCATCGTGCGGGGGAACCTCATGCTGAAGTTCACGCGATGCGTATGGCTGGTAATAAAGCTGAAGGCGCAACGGCATATGTGACACTGGAACCTTGCTCTCATTATGGTCGTACGCCACCTTGTGCAGAGGGGCTAATCAAAGCCAAAGTCGCACGTGTTGTTTGTGCAATGGAAGATCCAAACCCGAAAGTTGCAGGACGCGGTTTTCAAATGCTGCGCGATGCGGGGGTAGACGTTCAAGTTGGCTTATTAGAAAGCGATGCGATCGAGCTGAACAAAGGGTTTATCAAGTTCATGCAAACTGGCATACCTTATGTTCAGTTGAAAATGGCAGCCAGCCTCGATGGGCAAAGTGCACTCAATAATGGTCAGAGTCAATGGATCACCTCCCCAAAGGCTCGCCAAGATGTACAGCGTTATCGAGCGTTGAGTGGCGCTATTCTCTCTACCAGTAAGACAGTCATTGATGACAATGCATCGCTGAATGTGCGTTGGGATGACCTGCCATGCAGTGTGCAAGCTCAATATCCTCAAGATGAAGTTCGTCAGCCTCCTCGTGTGATTTTCGATCGCCAGTCTCAACTTAGCGATGATCTAAAACTATTTAATACTGACGGTGAGCGTATTATTGTTAGTCACGACGGCGATATTGCGCCTGAGCTGACGGAAAATGGTCAAATTGACTTAACGGCGACATTAAAAGCTGTGGCGAGCGAATATCATATTAATCACTTGTGGGTTGAAGCTGGCGCTACACTCGCGAGTTCATTAATCAAAGCTAACCTTGTAGATGAACTGATTGTTTATCTTGCTCCTAAATTAATGGGCAGCGATGGGCGAGGTTTGATTGGTGCTCTTGGGTTAACCGATATGGCACAAGTTATCGATTTAACTATTACCGACGTTCGAATGGTAGGGATGGATATTCGCATTACCGCAACCGTCAAACGCAACCAAAGCTAGAAAGAAGCATTATGTTTACAGGAATTGTAGAAGCAGTTGGCAAACTAACTGCAATCACGCCAAAAGGCGAAGACATCACCGTTACGGTCGAAGTTGGCAAGTTGGATATGTCTGACGTTAAGTTGGGGGACAGTATCGCAACGAATGGTGTGTGCTTGACGGTCGTCGACTTCGGTAGCAACTATTACAGTGCCGACTTATCACTGGAAACGCTGAATAAAACAGGTTTTGCCGCTTACCAAGTTGGCGATAAAGTGAACCTGGAAAAGGCCATGTTACCAACGACACGTTTTGGTGGGCACATTGTGTCTGGTCACGTCGATGGCGTGGGCGTGATTGTTGAGCGCAACCAAGTTGGTCGAGCGATTGAATTCTGGGTAGAAATGCCTGCTGAAATCAGTAAGTACGTCGCAGAAAAAGGCTCGATCACAGTGGATGGCATTAGTCTGACCGTCAATGACCTACGTAAAAATGGTTTTAAATTGACGATTGTTCCTCACACCAGTGAAGAGACCACGATTGATCAGTTCCAGGTGGGTCGCAAAGTGAACCTAGAAGTGGATGTACTGGCTCGCTACATGGAACGCTTGCTACAAGGTCAAAAAGAAGAATCGCAAGAGTCACGTATTACCATGGACTTCTTGCAGCAAAATGGTTTTGCGTAGGCGAAACCGACAATAATCACAGAACGTTATCAGGTTAATTGACTTAATAAGGGTTGGCTGCAAACTGCGCTAAAGCCAGTAGACATGGCTAACCGAAACGTTAAACGTATTGCTGCTGCAATAATAAATTTATGAATAACGGGAAACAGAATATGCCTATCAGCACGCCTCAAGAAATTATTGATGACATTCGCGCGGGCAAAATGGTCATCCTGATGGATGATGAAGACCGCGAGAATGAAGGTGATTTGATCATGGCTGCCGAGCACATTACGCCGGAAGCAATCAACTTTATGGCTACGCATGGTCGTGGCTTGATCTGTCTAACCATGACAAAAGCTCGTTGTGAAAGCCTTGGTTTACCGCCAATGGTGCAAGACAACAATGCGCAATACACCACGAACTTTACCGTTTCTATTGAAGCGGCTGAAGGTGTTACGACAGGTATCTCTGCCGCAGACCGTGCTCGCACTGTACAAGCTGCCGTTGCGCCAAATGCGAAAGCAGCTGATTTAGTTCAACCTGGTCATATCTTCCCTCTAGCAGCACAAGATGGTGGCGTTCTAACTCGCGCTGGTCATACAGAAGCAGGCTGCGATTTGGCTCGCCTTGCAGGTCTAGAGCCAGCATCGGTTATCGTTGAGATCCTAAACGACGACGGCACGATGGCACGTCGTCCTGATCTTGAAGTATTTGCTGAAAAGCACGGCTTAAAGCTAGGTACTATTGCGGACTTGATTGAATACCGCAATAACACCGAAACAACGATTGAACGTGTTGCTGAGTGTGCATTGCCAACAGAGTTCGGTGAGTTCACGCTTGTGACTTACAAAGACACGATTGATAACCAAGTGCACTACGCAATGTGTAAGGGCGACCTTGCTTCTGAAGCGCCATTGGTCCGCGTTCATTTACAAGATGTATTTACCGATGTCCTTCGAAGTGACCGCAACGCAGAGCGTAGCTGGACACTTGAGAAAGCAATGAAGCGCATTGGCGAAGAAGGTGGTGTTCTGGTTGTACTTGGCAACGAAGAGTCAACCGATCTGCTTATTCACCGAGTGAAAATGTTTGAAGCACAAGACAAAGGCGAAGCACCAACGCTTGCTAAGAAGCAAGGTACGTCACGCCGAGTGGGTGTCGGCTCTCAAATCCTTGCTGATCTGGGCATTCACGATATGCGCCTGCTTTCTTCAACCAACAAGAAGTACCACGCACTCGGCGGTTTTGGTCTGAATGTGGTTGAGTACGTCTGCGAATAATAACTGACCAGCGAGTTCCTAGTCTTACACGCACTTATCGTCGCTAAGGCGAGGAACTCGTGATTCGTCCCCAATTTCCATTAGATATTGCTCACAAAATTGTGATAGAATCCGGCGATTCTCACTTGATGAACAATTTTCACTTATAAATAGAGTTAAAGGAAAGCTTATGAAAGTGATCGAGGGTGGCTTCCCAGCGCCAAATGCAAAAATTGCTATCGTTATTTCTCGTTTCAACAGTTTTATTAACGAAAGCCTACTATCTGGTGCGATCGATACACTAAAGCGTCACGGACAAGTAAGCGAAGACAACATCACTGTTGTTCGTTGCCCAGGTGCCGTAGAACTACCTCTAGTAGCTCAACGTGTTGCTAAAACTGGTAAGTACGATGCAATCGTATCTCTAGGTACAGTAATTCGTGGCGGTACACCGCACTTTGACTATGTTTGTAGTGAGTGTAACAAGGGTCTTGCACAAGTTTCTCTGGAGTACAGTCTTCCAGTAGCATTTGGTGTATTGACTGTTGATACTATCGATCAAGCGATTGAACGCGCAGGAACCAAGGCTGGTAATAAAGGTGCAGAGGCTGCACTAAGCGCACTTGAAATGATTAATGTACTATCTGAAATTGATTCCTAATGGGGGCCAGTGTGAAACCAGCCGCACGTCGTAACGCACGTCAATTCGCTCTACAAGCGATCTATTCATGGCAAATTACTAAAGATAATGTTGCCACGATCGAAGAACAGTTTTTGTCTGGCGACAAATACGATGAAGAAGAACTTCACGCATCTGAGCCTGCACTTGCTGCTCCAGAAACAGACGTAGCTTACTTCCGTGAACTACTAAGCGGTGTTGTACTTAGCCACTCTGAGCTAGATAGCAAAATCCGTCCATACGTGTCTCGTCCAATGCAGGACCTAGACATGATGGAACTTGCTCTTCTTCGTCTTGCTATGTACGAGATGACTCGTCGCGAAGATGTTCCTTACAAAGTGGTAATCAACGAAGCGATTGAACTTGCAAAAGTATTCGCGGCAGAAGACAGCCACAAATTTGTGAATGGTGTGCTAGATAAAGCGGCGCCACACGTACGTAAGAAATAACGATTTCTTCATTAAAAAGGTCAGCAGATGCTGACCTTTTTTGTATCAAAAGCTTTTCCATCAAAAAGTAAGTGAATAATGTCTGGTGAATTCAATCTGATCGATAAGTACTTTGTTGGACGTCAAAGCCAACGCAAAGACGTACACCTAGCGGCGGGTGACGACTGTGCGTTAGTGAAAGCGCCAGATAACGTACAAATTGCCATTAGTACTGATACGTTAGTGGCTGGAACCCATTTTCTTGCGGATGCAAACCCTGCTTGGGTCGCACATAAGGCGTTGGCATCAAATATTAGTGATCTCGCGGCAATGGGTGCAACGCCGGCGTGGGTGAGCTTTGCATTGACGATGCCTAAGCCTGATGAAGCTTGGCTCGCTCCTTTTTGTGATGCATTTTTTGAGCTGGCGAATTATTTTGGTATTCAACTTATTGGTGGTGATACCACAAAAGGTCCGCTGAGTCTGACGCTCACCGTGCAAGGGTTTGTACCAGAAGGGAAAGCACTGACTCGCTCTGGGGCGAAAGTCGGGGACTGGGTTTACGTTACGGGTAACCTTGGAGATGCTAAAGCTGGTCTGGATGTGATTCTGGATGACTCACTGCGCTCACGTATTGCTGCGCAGGAACTTGAGACAGCGCATTATCTTAGCTCACCTCGTGTTTTGGCTGGTCAATCGCTCGTTGGGTTGGCTTCGGCTGCGATTGATATCTCTGATGGTTTAATCTCTGATATCAAACACATCCTCAAACGTTCTGATGTTGGTGTGAGCTTAGATGTTTCCCAATTGCCAATTTCTTCAGAACTGGTTCAGTTTTTAGATGATAAGGTCATCGCACAGCAGTATGCTCTATCAAGTGGCGAAGAATACGAACTGTGCTTTACTGTGCCAGAGCAAAACCGTGGCTCATTACAAAGCGCTTTGTCTCATATCGGATGTAAAGTCACGTGTGTTGGTCAGATTCGACCAAAAGGTACCTTCGAGCTGCATGATAACAATCAACCGCTTGATTGGGATCTGAGTGGCTTTGACCACTTTAAATGATATGAGCTAGGCTCTAGCCTAAGATTGAAACCAAACTTGCAGTATAGGTTTAAGGAAATGACCAACCCTCTCTCTCTGATTTCATTAAAGAACCCGTGGCATTTATTGGCGACAGGTTTTGGTAGCGGTTTATCACCTGTAGTGCCAGGCACAATGGGCACACTGGCATCTGTACCATTATTTCTATTGTTAGCCCAATTGCCTTTTCCACTATACGTGGTCGCCGTACTTGTCTCTTGTGTGATTGGCATAAAGATCTGCCAAGTGACATCAGACGACATGGGCGTTCATGACCATGGCTCAATCGTGTGGGATGAATTTGCGGGCTTTTGGATCACCATGAGCTTAGTGCCTGCACTGAATATTCCCTTAACAGAATGGAAATGGTTACTTACTGGTTTTATCTTGTTCCGCTTCTTTGACATGGTAAAACCGTGGCCTATCGGTTGGTTAGATAAACGTGTTCATGGCGGCTTAGGTATCATGATTGATGATATCGTGGCGGGCATTATGGCGGGTATCGCACTGTTTTTTGTGGCGAAATACGCAGGTTGGATGTAGTACCTACCACTGACCATCGACAAATAAACAAAAGGGATGCCAGAGCATCCCTTTTTTGTGTTTACGCGATTTTATTGCTTTACGCTATTTACTTGGCTAGGTAATCGTTGATTGATTTCTCGATGCCTTTTGCGTCTAAACCAAGTTCTTCGTGCAGCTCCTCTTGCGTACCTTGAGGTATAAAGCGATCTGGCAAGCCAAGATTTAGTACTGGCTTGATGATCTTATCTTGCATCATAAACTCAATTACACCTGCACCAGCGCCACCTGCAATCGCATTCTCTTCTAGTGTGACCAGAACATCATGCTCAGCGGCGAGCTGACGGATCAAGGCTTCATCAAGAGGCTTAACAAAGCGCATATCAGCTACTGTTGCGTTGAGGTTTTCAGCCGCCTCCAGTGCGTTACCTAAGAAGGTACCGAAGCTAAGAATTGCCACTTTCTCGCCATTACGCACGATACGACCTTTACCGATTTCAAGTGCAGTGAAGTCTTTTTCGATTTCAGTGCCCATACCGCTACCGCGTGGGTAACGAACCGCGCTTGGACCCGTGTGTTTGTGGCCTGTGTACAGCATCTGACGACATTCGTTTTCGTCACTTGGTGCCATGATTACCATGTTCGGGATACAACGCATAAAGCTGAGATCGAACGCACCTTGGTGAGTTTGACCATCTGCGCCAACCAGACCTGCACGGTCGATAGCGAACATCACTGGCAAATCCATGATCGCAACGTCGTGGATCAGTTGATCATAACCACGCTGTAGGAAGGTAGAGTAGATTGCTACGATCGGGTGATCGCCCGCAATTGCCATACCTGTTGCAAGTGTCACGGCATGCTGCTCTGCGATCGCTACGTCAAAGTACTGCTCAGGGTACTCTTTTGAGAAGCGAACCATACCAGAGCCTTCACGCATTGCTGGTGTAATCGCCATCAGCTTAGGATCTTGCGCTGCCATGTCACATAGGAAATCACCAAAGATCTTAGAGAAGGTTGGCTTGCCGCCACTGCTCTTCGGCAAACTGTTATGTGATGGGTCGAACTTTGGTACACCGTGGTAGCCGATAGGATCTTTTTCTGCTGGCTCATAACCTTTACCTTTCTTGGTCATGATGTGCAGGAATTGTGGACCTTTCAACTCACGCATGTTTTTCAATGTCTTGACGAGCTCGTTGACATCGTGACCATCGATAGGACCGATGTAGTTGAAGCCAAGCTCTTCGAATAACGTACCAGGAACGACCATGCCTTTTAGGTGTTCTTCTGTACGACGCACCAACTCTTTGATCGGTGGGACGCCGGACAGCACTTTCTTGCCGCCTTCACGGATAGAAGTGTACAAGCTGCCAGAAAGGACTTTTGCAAGGTGATTGTTCAGCGCACCTACGTTCTCTGAAATCGACATTTCGTTGTCGTTTAGAATCACTAGCATGTCAGGGTGAACGTCACCAGCGTGGTTCATTGCTTCAAAAGCCATACCAGCCGTAATGGCACCATCACCGATTACGCTGACCACTTTACGACCTTGACCTTCTTTTTCTGCGCTAATGGCCATACCGAGACCAGCACTGATAGAAGTCGATGAGTGACCAACAGATAAAGTGTCGTACTCGCTCTCTTCGCGCCAAGGGAATGGGTGAAGCCCGTCTTTTTGACGGATAGTAGGCATTTGGTCACGACGACCTGTCAGAATCTTATGTGGGTAAGCCTGATGACCCACATCCCAGATTAACTGGTCAACAGGTGTGTTATATACATAGTGCAGAGCGACCGTTAGCTCTACTGTGCCTAAGCCAGACGCTAAATGTCCGCTAGACTGACTCACTGAATTTAGCAGATACGTGCGTAGTTCATCGCACAATGTCGGCAATGTTTCTTTCGGAAGAAGACGCAACTCCTCCGGTGTATTTGCTAACGCCAGTGTCGGGTATTTTGAAATATCAAGAGTCATATAAATGCGCGCTTATAGTTTAGTTCTTGCGCTCGATGACATATCGGGCGAACTCTTCGAGTAACTGAGTATTGTATGGGATTGCTTCCAATGCTTGAAGTGCTTCCTGTAACAGAGTGTGAGCTTTCTCCATTGCTCCCTCCAAACCCAGTAGAGATGGATAAGTGCTCTTGTTCAGCTCTTGGTCTGAGCCTTGAGGCTTACCCAGTGTTTCTGTGTCACTAATGATATCAAGAATATCGTCTTGAACCTGAAACGCCAGACCGATCGCTTTTGAGTAGCGTTCTAGGTGTGGCAATACTTCCAGGCCTTTTTCGCCTGCGGCTAACGCACCAAGTTTGACCGCACAGTTAATCAGTGCACCAGTTTTATTGCGATGAATTTCTTCTAAATCTGCGAGAGAAACTCGACGATTCTCTGCACCTAAATCTAACGCTTGACCAAGACACATGCCACTTGCACCAGAAGCTTGCGCTAGTGCTTGTACCATCTTTATACGCTGGCTTTCCGCGTTCGGATTCAGTTTACCTTCAGCAAGAATCGTGAATGCCAATGTTTGTAGAGCATCACCAGTCAAGATTGCTGTGGCTTCATCAAACTTAATGTGGCAAGTCGGTTGACCGCGACGCAGCGCATCGTCGTCCATTGCAGGTAGATCATCGTGAATCAGAGAGTAGGCGTGAATACACTCAATAGCAGACGCTGGCGTGTCGAGATCTTCTGGCTTACAACCCAGCATTTGACCAGTGATGTAAACAAGGAAAGGACGAACACGTTTGCCGCCTAGCAGCAGACCATATTTCATCGCTTGAATCAGCGGCTGTTCTTGGTGAGGCAATTGCTCAAGCCACAGATTGAGTTGTTGGTTGTTTCGTTGTTGATAAGACGTCAATGTCTCTTGCATCACATTGCTCACTACTGATTATTATTCTGACTCAGGGTTGAAGTCACTCAGTGGTGCTTCATCATCTTCGCTAAGAAGAATGCTTACGCGCTGTTCGGCGTCGCTCAGTTTTGTTTGACCAGCACGAGCCAGTGCAATGCCACGTTCAAATTTACGTAGGGCATCATCAAGGGCAAGATCGCCATTCTCTAATTGATCAACTAAGCTATCTAGCTCTTCAATTGTTGCTTCGAAGGTCATATTTTCTGGTTTCTTGACCGCCATCTTTTATCTGCCTTAATAGAGCCTCTAATAGAATGCACGCAAGTTACCTTAGCCTACTAAGTTGGTCAAATTTAACCTTATATAATTGTCACAAAATTAGCGTTAGACAGGTCTGATAAGACGATATTGATCATAGACTTCGGAGCTAAACGATCTTTTTGTGACGTATTGACCAAGATTTTTCTAAAAAAACTGTTCTAGTTGTCGATACAAGTAATAATTCGCCTGACTAGGCAATATTTAAGTATAGCGAGAGGAGTGCTTTGTGGATTTAGCAACCCTAATAGGTTTGATCGGTGGTTTTGCATTCGTCATCATGGCGATGGTGCTAGGCGGCAGCATCGGTATGTTCGTAGACGTTACCTCAATCCTAATCGTAGTTGGTGGCTCTGCATTTGTTGTGTTGATGAAGTTCACCATGGGGCAGTTCTTCGGTGCGACAAAGATCGCAGGTAAAGCGTTCATGTTTAAAGCCGATGAGCCAGAAGATCTGATCGCTAAGATTGTTGAAATGGCAGACGCGGCACGTAAAGGTGGTTTCCTCGCTCTTGAAGAGATGGAAATCAACAACAGCTTTATGCAGAAAGGCATCGATTTACTGGTTGATGGACATGATGCCGACGTTGTACGTGCAGCACTACAGAAAGACATTGCACTTACCGATGAGCGCCATACGCAAGGTACAGGCGTGTTTCGTGCATTTGGTGACGTAGCCCCTGCGATGGGGATGATCGGTACACTGGTTGGTCTGGTAGCCATGCTTTCAAACATGGATGACCCAAAAGCGATCGGTCCTGCGATGGCGGTAGCGCTTTTGACCACACTATACGGTGCGGTGCTTTCTAACATGGTGTTTTTCCCAATTGCAGACAAGCTTTCATTACGTCGCGATCAAGAAACGTTAAACCGTCGTTTGATTATGGATGGTGTTTTGGCGATCCAAGATGGTCAAAACCCTCGTGTTATCGATAGTTACTTGAAGAACTACCTCAACGAGGGTAAACGCGCTCTCGAGATAGACGAGTAATCCGGAGGTCATCTGATGGATGAAGATAACAAATGTGATTGTCCGCCACCCGGTCTCCCGCTGTGGATGGGGACATTCGCTGACTTGATGTCACTGCTGATGTGTTTCTTCGTACTGCTGCTTTCGTTTTCGGAAATGGACGTATTGAAGTTCAAACAAATTGCGGGCTCGATGAAGTTCGCTTTTGGTGTACAAAACCAACTTGAAGTGAAGGACATCCCAAAAGGTACCAGCATCATCGCTCAGGAATTTCGACCGGGTCGCCCTGAGCCGACGCCAATTGATGTCATCATGCAGCAAACCATGGACATCACTCAGCAGACGTTGGAATTCCATGAAGGGGAATCTGACCGAGCAGGTGGTACTAAACGTGACCAAGGTAAACTGACGGGGGGACAATCACCAGAAACTTCAACGCAAAACAATCAATCGGCAGAAGCAGACATGCAACAACAGCAGTCTGAACAAACGTCGCAAGAGATGGAAACCTTGATGGAAAGCATCAAGAAAGCGTTGGAGCGAGAGATTGAGCAAGGCGCTATTGAAGTAGAAAACCTCGGTCAGCAAATTGTGATTCGAATGCGAGAGAAAGGCGCGTTCCCTGAAGGGTCGGCGTTCTTACAGCCGAAATTCAGACCACTAGTACGCCAGATTGCCGAACTGGTGAAAGACGTACCGGGTATTGTTCGAGTGTCTGGACATACGGACAACCAACCGCTGGATTCTGAGCTGTATCGTTCTAACTGGGACTTGTCTTCGCAACGAGCTGTGTCGGTTGCCCAAGAGATGGAGAAAGTAAGAGGCTTCTCGCACCAACGCTTACGAGTGCGAGGCATGGCTGATACTGAGCCATTAGCGCCAAACGATTCTGATGCAAACCGCGCACTTAACCGCCGTGTTGAAATCAGCATCATGCAAGGTGAACCACTTTACAGCGAAGAAGTGCCCGTAATTCAATAAGCGGATATTTGCTCTTATACTAAAAGCGAGCGTTAGCTCGCTTTTTTTGTCATTCCATTTCGCTTAGGTGTATAATCTTGCGCCTTTGAAGTGAGCTCAGGCTACCTTTTATGACCAAAACGCACTTTTGCTGCGTATGAAGCATCGAGGTGGAGTATCACTCATTGTTGATTGCGAAACTAACCTGCGAACTAGACTATGAAATTTATTGTAAAGCCCCATCCAGAAATTTTTGTAAAAAGTGAATCTGTGCGTAAGCGCTTCACAAAGATTTTAGAGTGCAACATTCGTAACATCGTTAAGAGCCGTACGGAGTCTGTCGCGGTATTCAACCGTCGTGATCACATTGAAGTGACCTCTGAGAGTGACGAGTTCCACGCTGAAGTTTTAGAAATCCTGACGCACACGCCAGGTATTCACCATATTCTTGAAGTAAAACAAACTGAATTCAAAGACTTGCACGATATCTACGAGCAAGTGTTGGAGCTAAGCGGTTCACTGATCGAAGGCAAGACTTTCGTAGTGCGTGCTAAGCGTCGTGGTAAACACGAATTTACTTCTATTGAGTTAGAGCGTTACGTAGGTGGCGGTCTTAACCAAGCGGTAGAAAGCGCTCGAGTTAAGCTAAGTAAGCCAGACGTAACGATCAACGTTGAAGTGACTAACGACAAGCTAAACCAAGTGTTGGCACGTCACAAAGGTCTAGGTGGTTTCCCTCTAGGTACACAAGAAGACGTACTAAGCCTGATCTCGGGTGGTTTCGACTCTGGTGTTTCTAGCTACCTACATATCAAACGTGGCTCAAAAGTACATTACTGTTTCTTTAACCTAGGTGGTCCAGCACATGAAATCGGCGTTAAGCAGGTTTCTCACTACCTATGGAACAAATACGGTTCTTCAGCAAAAGTACGTTTCATCTCAGTTGATTTCGAGCCTGTAGTTGCAGAAATCCTAGAGAAAGTCGATGACGGCCAAATGGGCGTGATCCTGAAGCGTATGTTCATGCGTGCGGCAGGTATGATTGCTCAGAAGATGAAGATCGAAGCATTGGTAACAGGTGAAGCGCTGGGTCAGGTATCGAGCCAGACGCTGACTAACCTACGCCATATCGATAACGTAACAGATACTCTGATTCTGCGTCCGCTGATCAACTGGGATAAAGAAGATATCATCAACCTAGCGCGTGAAATCGGCACAGAAGACTTTGCGAAGACGATGCCAGAATACTGTGGTGTTATCTCTAAGAAGCCAACTGTTAAAGCGGTGAAAGGTAAGCTAGAAGCAGAAGAAGAGAAATTCGATTTCAGCATCCTTGAGCAAGTGGTTCAAGAAGCTCGTATGATGGACATCCGTGATATCGCAAAAGAGTCACAGGAAGCAGCACCAGAAGTTGAGCAAGTACAAGCAGTAGAAGAAAACGCAATCGTATTGGATATCCGTAGCCCTGAAGAGGAAGACGATAACCCACTAGAAATCGATGGTGTTGATGTTAAACATATTCCATTCTACAAACTGGGTACTCAGTTTGGTGATCTAGACCAAGCTAAGACATACCTACTGTACTGTGACCGTGGTGTGATGAGCCGTCTGCAAGCACTTTACTTGCAAGAGCAAGGTTTCAACAACGTGAAGGTTTACCGCCCATAATCGCGTTGTAATGCTGACAATCACAAAAGCGCAAATTGAGAAATCAGTTTGCGCTTTTTTCGTTTTAGCACGCGCAAAATTTTCCCTAATGAAGTGATAAGATTGAGCTCAATCGCACGCTTCGGGATTTGTATTGATATAACGATAATTAATCCGAAATCAGGATGAAAAGGTGATGTTGATACCAATTTCTGAAGAAGAGGGACAGTGGGATTTTTTAGATAAAAAAACACCGCCTAATAAGGCGGTGCAAGAAATTTGACAGACAGGTCAAAATAAATACAGGAAGTATCTGTTTTGTCACAGGGAGTGTGGACAAAACATATGGTAGAAATCTACCTAACTCGAAATACGAGTTTGCAAACACAACATCGCAACAACGAAGCCAATTGATTCACAAAAGGAATCAAGCCGTTCAGGCTCGTGTTGCGGGATGAAATATAGAATTTATCTGGCTGTTCGGCAACGGACATTTTATAATGTTTCAGATAAAAAAAACTAATCCTACTTGAGGTCCCATAATGTCTCGCAGATTGCCTCCGTTGAATTCACTTCGCGTTTTTGAAGCGGCTGCTCGCCATCTCAGTTTTACCCGTGCTGCTGAAGAGTTGTTTGTTACTCAAGCGGCAGTGAGCCACCAAATTAAAGCGTTAGAAGAGTTCTTATCTTTGAAACTTTTCCGTCGTCGCAACCGCTCTTTGTTGCTAACGGAAGAGGGGCAAAGTTACTTTCTAGACATCAAAGATATCTTCACTTCGATTTCAGAAGCGACCGATAAGGTATTGGAACGTAGTGAAAAAGGTGCGTTGACCATCAGTTTGCCACCAAGTTTTGCAATCCAATGGCTGGTACCTCGCTTGGCGGATTTTAATGCCCAAGAACCGGACATCGATGTGCGTATTAAAGCGGTTGATATGGACGAAGGTTCACTGACTGATGATGTTGATGTAGCTATCTATTATGGTCGTGGTAACTGGCCTGGTTTGCGTGCCGATAAACTCTACCAAGAGTTTTTGATCCCACTTTGTTCACCTTCGTTACTTTTAGGTAACAAACCATTAGAATCTCTAAGTGACCTTAAATTACATACCTTGTTACATGATACCTCTCGTAAAGATTGGAAGCAGTTCGCTCGCCAGCAGAATATCGAAGGCATCAATGTGAACCATGGTCCTATTTTCAGCCACTCGACCATGGTGCTTCAAGCTGCTGCGCACGGGCAAGGTGTCGCTCTAGGTAACAACGTGCTAGCCAAACCTGAAATGGAAGCGGGACGCTTAATCGCGCCATTTGATGAGGTATTGGTGTCGAAGAATGCCTTCTATGTGGTGTGTCACGAACAGCAAGCGGATATGGGACGTATCGCGACGTTTAGGGACTGGATGTTGGCAACCGCAAGAAAAGAACAAGAGGAAGTATTGGATGAGCCATTGGATAGCTGAGGGACCTGAAAACGGACCGCTGTTTATTTTTGCTCACGGCGCAGGGGCAGGCATGGAACACGATTTCATGACAGCCGTCGCCAAAGGATTAGTTGAGCAGGGTATACGCGTGGTGCGTTTTAACTTCCCTTACATGGTTAAGCGAGCGGAAGATGGCAAGAGGCGTCCGCCAGATCGTGCGCCAAAACTTCTTGAAGCTTATGAAGAAGTGATCGCTCACTTTACTTCTCAACCTATTGTGATTGGCGGTAAGTCGATGGGGGGGCGTATGTCGAGCTTACTCGCCGATAATGCGCTGGTGGCGGGTGTTGCCTGTTTAGGTTTCCCTTTTCATCCTCCCGGTAAACCAGAGAAATACAAAGGCGAGCATTTAGCGAGTATCGAAAAGCCAACTTTAATCCTGCAAGGTGAGCGCGATACATTCGGCAAGCGCGAAGAGTTCGAAGGCTTTGCATTATCAGAGCAGGTCACAGTGAGCTTTCTGCCAGACGGTGACCACAGCTTTAAGCCACGCAAGAGCTCTGGCTATACAGAGGCAGGTAACATTGCTTCAACAGTGGAGCAGTTAGCGACATTTATTAAAGAGGTGTCCTGTGAAAAGTAAGTGGTTACTCTCATTTACTGGTCTTTCTGGCTTAACATCAGTGGCGCTAGGTGCATTTGCTGCACATGGTTTGAAAGCAAAGTTATCGCCTTATTTACTGGGCGTCTTTGAAACCGGCGTTTTGTATCAGTTCATCCATACTTTGGCTATCGCATTTTGTGCGATTTTGCTGTTGCTCAATTTGGGACAAAAAGCACAAAAGTATTTTTTCATCGCGGCGATTTGCTTTATCATCGGCATCTTTTGTTTTAGCGGCAGTCTTTACGCGCTGGCGCTGACGGGCATTAAGTGGTTTGGACCAATTACTCCTATGGGAGGATTCTTGTTCATGATCGGTTGGTGTCTGTTCTTTTTTGCTGCGTTTAATATCAAAGAGGTCTCCAAGTGAAACAACTAATGCTCTATTGCCGTTCTGGCTTTGAGAAAGAGTGTGCTGGTGAAATTCAGGACAAAGCAACACAATTGGAAGTGTATGGCTTCCCTCGTGTGAAGAAAAACTCAGGTTATGTTGTCTTCGAATGTTACCAAGATGGAGACGCAGATAAGCTAGCAAAAGGCTTAGATTTTAGCGCACTGATTTTTGCACGTCAGATGTTTGCTGTGGCAGCCGAGTTTGAAGCGCTACCAAGCGATGACCGTATCAGCCCAATTCTTGCTGAATTGTCTGAAATCGAAGCATTCCCACGTTGTGGCGATCTGCGTATTGAAACTCCCGATACTAACGAAGCGAAAGAGTTATTGAAGTTTTGCCGCAAGTTCACGGTACCAATGCGTCAGGCGATGCGTGGTAAAGGTCTGATGTGGAACAAAGACAACGCGAAGAAGCCAGTACTGCATATTTGCTTTGTGGCTCCGGGTCATTGTTACGTGGGTTACTCATACCCAGGCAACAACTCGCAGTTCTTCATGGGTATTCCTCGCCTTAAGTTCCCTTCAGATGCACCAAGCCGCTCTACGCTGAAATTAGAAGAAGCATTCCACGTCTTCATTCCGCGTGAGGAATGGGATGAGCGTTTGGCTCCAGGCATGTGGGGTGTCGACCTAGGTGCTTGTCCGGGCGGTTGGACTTACCAATTGGTGAAACGTTCGATGTTTGTTCACTGTGTGGATAACGGCATGATGGCGGATAGCCTAATGGAAACGGGTCAAATTAAACACCACATGGTAGATGGCTTTAAATTTGAACCAGACCGTAAGAACGTTACTTGGATTGTATGTGACATGGTTGAGAAGCCAGCACGCGTTGCGCACCTTATGGGGCAATGGCTGCTAAAAGGTTGGGCGAAAGAAGCGATTTTCAACCTTAAGCTTCCAATGAAAGGTCGTTACGATGAAGTGCTGCAAGATCTTGAAAACCTAAAAATGTTCCTGATTGAGAACAAGGTGAAATTCAAGCTGCAAGCGAAGCACCTATACCATGACCGCGAAGAGATCACGATTCACATTCAATGTCTGTCTAATATCTCACCACACTAAGCTATCGTTTCTATGTGGTTGAACATTTTCAAAAAAGCGCCTAATGCAGGCGCTTTTTTATTGCGGTTTAAGAACCATGACCATTACTTAGTTGCTGGTAGGCCACATCTCTTCCCATTTTACTGATTCCATGTTGTCTTCGATGCTATCTGGCGTTTGAGCAAAAAAGTCTAATCCAGTTTGACGTTCAACTTCGTCAATGGTGGTAATAAAGTTAGCTAACTCAGAGCTTGAAACATCACGATGCGGGACAATGAACGCAATGGCTTCATCAAAGCTTGGATCAAGAATGACTTTGTAAAACGCACTCGGGATCACCACACCATTACCGATTGTTCCTTCGTTGCCTTGGTAAATCGGTCCAGTCACCACATAAAGTTCGTTGTATTCATTGGCGAGATCACGAACATGTTCTTCTAGAACGCGCCAACCAACTCGGTTAAACCCCGGAAGTTGAGGCGACATGTTGCTCATCAAAAAGCTTTGCTTCATTGACTCTCGGGTGAAGTCCATTGTCGCTGATGGCGCAAGGTGTCCTCTGTCGTAACCTGAGCCTTTGTAGTCCGCTAGGGTAGAGCGCGCGTAATCCGGCATTTCAGTGTCTTCTTTGAAGGAGTTACTGCGTTTGTTGGTGATATTCACGCTTTCAGCGGTAATGTGGTAAGCAACCCAGTCTGCGTTTTTGGTGTCGTAGTTGTACCCAACCGCATAGCCATCTCGGCAGAGGAACTGATCGCTGTTGGTTGAAGGCATACCTTTATCAAGGTGTTGACCGCAAGTTTCAGCAAGAGTAGGGAAGGATAGGAGCGTGACTAAAGATACTAAGATGATGTTTTTCATTATTTTTCTCCGTTATTGGGAGATTTGAAAATAATGAAATTACTCACTAAGACTGTGAATTAGCTTATAAACTAATCAGTATCTTGTAGGTTAATGATGAGGTAAATATCATTGCTGTGAATGTAAAGGGTTACACAACAGATTTTATAAACGTGTTGTCTAACCCAAAACTAGCAGCGTAAAAGAGATGCACTTACTCGGCTTTATTTGGTCCGGTAAAGCGAATGTCTTGCAGGTTAAAGCCGAGCTCGATGTCGCATTTCAACGCTGCTACTCGTTTGCATAGACGTGCAGATTCAATGTGTTCATCCAGCTTCTTACGATATTTCGGTACCAGCTCTTCACTTGCGTATGCCGCTTCAATGTCCTCAAACTGAGTGAGAATTTCCTTAGCGGCTTTTGGACCAACACCGGGTACACCCGGTACTTGGCTTGAGCTAATCCCTGTTAAACCCCAGTAGTCGGCAAGCTGAGTGGGTTTCACGCCAAACTCTTTTTCGATAAACGGCTCATCCAACCAACGATGTTGGAAGTAGTCTCGGATTTGCAAAGTTGGGGACAACAATTGGCAATAACCTTTGTCGGTGGAGACGATGGTGACTTTCTCTCCGTGACTTGCGACTTTAGTGGCGAGGGTTGCAACTAAGTCATCCGCTTCATCACCTTCAGATAGCAGTGAGTCGATGCCTTGCTCCCACCACGCTTGTTGAATTGCGTCTAAACCTTGCATCAGGGGCTCTGGCATAGGTTTGCGGTTTTGTTTGTAGTCTGGAAGGATTTCCGCGCGCCAACCTCGGTCTTGCTCGTGGTGATCGAATACCGCGATGATGTGCGTAGGTTGTGCCTCAGATAGGATGCGAGTCAGCGTTCTGCCTGTCGTTGTGATGGTTCTTGCTATGTCAGTTGGATCGGGTTGCGCTGAGTGCACGCGGCGGATCAGGTTTAGGGCATCAATGATAACAAGATGAATAGACATAATGACTTAGCAATAAAAAAGGGGCGGAATGCCCCTAGTGTAACGAAAGCTGAGTTATCTATCGACCACCATTTTCTCGATGGGCAATACGGTAGCATGGTTCATACGCAGTGCCACCCGGCAGTTTCATGCGGTGCTGCTCTACGAAGTCTTTCAACAGCTTGTCGAGTTTTTTCATCAAGACTGGATCGCCATTGATGGTAAACGGACCTTTGCGTTCGATTTCTCGAATCCCTTCCGCTTTAACGTTACCAGCAACAATACCTGAGAAGGCTTGGCGCAGGCTTGCAGCCAGAACTTGAGGCTGTTGGTTCAAATGCAAATCTAGGCTTGCCATCGCATCATGAGTTGGTTCAAACGGAAGTTGGAACTCTGGCTCAATTTTTAGCGACCAGTTAAAGCTGTACGCGTCGCCTTTTTCTTTACGATGCTGACGAACCTCGTCCATTGAGCGTTTCATAATACGGGCAACTTCTGCCGGATCATCGATCACGATTTGGTAGTGCTTCTGACCTTCTTCGCCCAATGTATCGGCAATAAAGGCATCGATTGAGCGGAAGTAGGCTTCACTCTCTTTAGGACCTGTAAGTACGATAGGCATTGGTTGGTCGGCATTTTCTGGGTGCATCATGATACCCAAGATGTACAGCAACTCTTCGGCGGTACCCGGACCGCCAGGGAAGATAACGATGCCGTGCGCCATGCGAACAAAGGCTTCGAGACGTTTCTCGATGTCTGGCATGATCACCAACTCGTTCACGATTGGGTTTGGTGGCTCAGCCGCAATGATTGAAGGCTCTGTCAAGCCAAGGTAACGCTGCTCGGTATAACGCTGTTTGGCGTGACCAATCGCTGCGCCTTTCATTGGACCTTCCATCGCACCAGGACCACAGCCCGTACAGATGTTCAGTTCACGTAGACCCAACTCGTTACCCACTTCGCGAGTGTATTGGTACTCTGTCGCGTTGATTGAGTGACCACCCCAACAAACCACAAGGTTCGGCTCAATGCCGGGCGTCAACGTACCAGCATTACGCAAGATGCCAAATACAAGGTTGGTGATGTGCGTGGCATTGGTGAGGTTAAGACGTTGGTTGTCCGCCAAATGCATGTTTACGTACACGATGTCACGTAAAACAGAGAATAAGTGCTCTTGAATGCCCTTGATGATCTCTCCGTCAACGAACGCATGTTCTGGCGGGTTGGCAAGCTCAAGCTTGATGCCGCGTTCGCGTCGAACTACGTTCACATCAAACGATAGGTATTTATCTAACAGCTCTTTTGAGTTGTCGGTATGGCTACCAGAGTTGAGGACCGCGAGCGTACAATTGCGATAGAGCTGGTAAAGCTCACTTGATGCGGTTTTCTTAAGACGTTCAACTTCCAGTTGTGATAGCAAATCCATGCTACCTGCGGGGCTTATATGGGTAATCATAAGGCCTCCTTGCTAGTGCTTTCTTTGAGGGAAGAAACCAACTCACCTACTTAGCTTATACGTGTCGTTCTACTCAGTGGTTGGCAGACTTTGTTTATAGCGTTTAAACAGCTTAGCAGACTGGAAGAGGAGAAACGTGATAACTCGTTGAAAATTTGAGGCAATATGACAAAACAGCACGTAAAAAGTGTTCGTTTGATTGTTTTTTGAACGCTTTTTAGTTCCAGTTGACTTGGTTGTTACCACGCTGTTTGGCGTCTTTTAGCATGTTACCAAGACGGTCGAGGACGTATTCTGGGTTGTCTGCTTCTTTAAATGATGTAGAAACCGCAGTTAAGGTGATCATGATGTTTTGTTCACGGAACTTGAATGGTAATTTGCTGATGTCACGTTGAATGTTTTTCATCAATTCAAGCGTGTATTCTTCTGATTGTTCCGGGATCAGCAAGATGAACTCTTCACCACCAAAACGCGCTACGGTTTCCGTATCTGCAATCCGCTTGTTCATCGTGCGGGCAATGATTTTTAGCGCCTTGTCACCAGCTGTGTAACCGTAGCTATCATTAACCGCTTTGAAGTTATCCACGTCAAACAGCACCACGCGCAAGTTTTGCTGTGAGCGAATCCAACGACGATATTCGAGCTCTAAACGATCGTTAAAAGCCGTGCGATTGTAGACCTTTGTAAGAGGATCAAGCAGCATACGCTGAGCTTGGTCTTCCAAGCGGCGACGGTAATCTTGTGTCGTTTCGAACACTGCTTCCAATTGATTTTTGCTGTAGCTTAGGCGTTCTTGAAGTGCTTGCTCACGCTCTTCTGTCATTCTCAAGCGCTCAGTCAGTGATGCCATTTTTGCCAGCAGTGGCGAAACTTCGCCTTTTAACTCGTCTAAGTCTTGAGCTTGCTCAAGAGACTCTTGGCTGCGTTCAACCAAAGTGGTCATCTCAGCGTTCAGCTCTTGACGATGCTCAAAGTAAGTTTGGTGCTGGTCAACATTCTGATGAACGGTTTTGAGATTGCTAGACAGTGACGTGTTTAACTGTTCTAGGAACTGTTCTGATGATTTACGCTCGTACTTGGTCGCTTCCACGACCAGTTTTAATGTGTGTAGCGTTAATTCAATCAGAGATTCAGCATTGACACCTAAAAGTAACTTAGCGCGAATATCCAACAGTTGATCGCCAGACTCACCTTCAAAATCGAGTTCCGTGATGGTGTGTTGTAGATCGCTTGCAAGGCATTCCAGTTGTGACTTATCAGGACCGTGTTCTAGCTCGCCTAGGTTAAGGCGTGAATTAGAGGTGATTATCTTGAGTGCGCGCTCGTAGATGCTCAGTAGCTTAGTGGCTTGATCGACTTTCTTACCAGCATGGACTTCCGAGAAGCTCATCAGGTTACGCAATTCACGTTTTAACTGCGCAGGCAAGCCGGTGATACGTTGAAGCGTTTCACCACTGTGTTTGATTTGTTCGTCGAGATAACCGTTTTGTTTTTCCATCGTCTTAGATTGCTGTTTGAGCATTCTTTCTAGCACTGCTAAGCGAGGGATCAGCGTACTTACATCTTTATGATGTTCAAGCTCTTGCTGAATTTCGCGCAGGTAGTTGGATACTTGAGAGTTTGAACCCTGACAAGCAGAAGACAATGATGCCACAACTCGCTTAAGAACTTGCTGCTCACGTTGAAATTTGAGCGAAGTATCACGATGAGTCAGCCTGAGTTGGTCAAGTTGACAACTCAGCTGATGAAGCTGCGACTGAATATCGGATTCCAAGATTCCCATGAAGTGACTACGGTTAAGTCCATGTACTACTGACGATTATTTGATAATAACAAAAAACTTTATAGCGTCATCACTGATCACGCTCAACCGTTGTTTAATTATCCGTTTTTTAATATTTTTTTGATGTCGTCCTCATTCTTGTACGAAGAATGAATCTTTATTAGCCCTTGATTGATGGCATGTTGGCAAGCTGTCCTTATGTCACCGGTTGCAAAGCTCGCGGCAGGTGCATTATCAATGGCCTTTAAGAATACCCAATGACTGTGCTTATCTTTCAAACTAACTTCACGTGCAATGTGTGTCGCAAGCAATAGTAGATCGAGCAGTTCTTCATCGTTAATCGCGGTGTAAGCACGCGGCAAGAATGGGTAATCACTGATGCCCATACGAATGATGCGATTGACGTTGTGCTGTGCTGCGAACTCGTCCACCCAGCCTTGGAATTTATCAAAGGTGGCTTCTGCGGAGGCATCGCGATCGGCATTTGGCTCAATGTACAACAAGTTTGCATCTGAGAAATGGTACAAACGTGTTGGCTTCTGAATGCGTTCTGCTAGGAACTCACCAAATGCACGTTCTAACTCTAAGCCAGCTTTGTAACCATGTTGAACGTACATGCTGCGCAAGAATGGCAAATCGATCATCACAAAGCGTAAGCGGTCATTCAACGGCTCGTGGATAAGTTCACCCATTTGCCATTGTTCGAATGTGTCGCTCGACTTCTTCAATGAACGCGATAGCTTGACGTTGAGCATACGTAAGTTACGCAGGCGTGAGCGAGAGTGAGTGAACAGATCATTACGCAGCTTTTCAATCTCAGCTGTTTGACGTTGGTTGATAACACCACGACGCATGATGAATAAGAACATCACCAAAACGGTAATAAACAGTGCGAACGAGATCTTTTGGAATTTACGATGCTCCATTTCAACTTGAGCTAGCTTGTCTGCCTGACCTACATAGTGGATGCTTTGCTCAGCAAACTCTTTTTGTTGGCGGAAGGCATCTTCACTGATTTGGTTAAGCTGCTTTTGCTCTAGGCGCACTAGGCTGATGTATTTTTTGTACGCTTGAAGGGATAACTGGTATTCGCCAGCTTGCTCATACCCCAAACCCAGTAAGCGATAGCTTTGCTGTTTAATGAAGCCCGTATCTTCTGGTGCTTTCTCTATCAGGTCTAGCGCTCTCTTGGCATTGACGATCACATCTTTACTGTCATTTTGATGGTATGCCAGACCTGATTTAAGCAGTGCAGCTTTGGCTTCTAGCTGAGGTAAATCAGCGTATTCCAATAAGTCTTTGGAACGGTCTAGGTACTGCTCTGCTAACGCATAGTTGTAAAGCTGAAGGTAAGTGGCAGCTAGGCTCAAACGTATTTTAATGATGCGGTTGATATTCTTACTGGTGCTGTCGTGATCAAGTACATTGAAGTAATGCACTAGCGCGAGGTTAAACTTACCTTGGTAGAAGTAGATATCGCCCATCTGTTCTAGCACGTCAGCCAAAATTGGGGAGCTTGGGTAACTGTCGTAAAAGTCTGCCGCCTGAGAGAGGTATTCAATTGCTTTGTCGTAAACGCGGCGCTCTTGGAATAGTCGAGCTAATAGACGGTTTACCTTCGCTAGTCTGGCTCCACTGTCGCTCTCGATAGATTGCCAGTAACCGTAAAGCAGTTCTGAAAGCGCAAGGTTGTATTTCTTGTTGTTGAGGTAAAATTCGCCTACCGCTGTGTGGTAGTCAATCAGAGTCAGGTCTGAGCGATTGTCTTCCAACATGGTTTTAGCTTTAGCATACAAACGCTCAGCGTTTACGGAGTCACCGCTGTTTGCTGCGAGCAAGGCTCGTTGCATCACTAAGCGGTAACGAACGCTGTCGGTACGCTGTAAAACCGGATTTGCTTCTTCAATCTGCTTTTCGATCTGGTCGAGTTTTTGTTCTGCTGCGGTGTAGTTTTTGTCGTACATCCAAATCATTTGGTTGCGCATCAGTTGCACATCCAAATTCATGTACGGCAATTGGTATTCTTTGGCTAGACGTTCTGCTTCATCAAGGTTGTTGATGGCAGAGCGAATGTTGCCCATTGCATAATCGGCTTGTGCAATGATTTTGTGCGCCTCAATCGTGCTGCTCGGGGTGCGGATACTGCGGTCGGTCTCTTCACGAGACATCGCGGAAGGGCTGCCATTCTCTTGGCGTTCAATCAGCTCGCGTTGCAAAAGGTAGTTTTTGGCCGCTTGTTTTGCTTGTGAAGGTTCGATCTCAGCCAATTGCTGAGCTTCATTGAGCAAAGCGGAAGATAAAATGGTCGCGTGAAGTGGCTGTGCTAACAATAAGCAAAGAAAGCCAATCAGCCTTAATAGACGCGAACTGTCCCAAAACATCCTTTTCGTTCCCTCGAACTGTGTCGTTTTTGAATAAACAATATTAGAGAAAAACGCCCAGCAATCCAACAGATAGCTGGGCGTTTTTGAGTATTTAAGCAATGAGTGTTGAGTATTTAGCTCATTCGCTTTTGATTAAGTACTCAGATTATTGACGAGCCATGCGATTATTGTGCGCTGGCTTGTCTTGTTCCGTTGAGCGGTAAGGGTTGATATCCAAACCACCACGACGCGTGTAACGTGCGAATACGGTTAGTTTCGTTGGTTGGCAGTACTTCATCAAGTCAGTGAAGATACGTTCAACACATTGCTCGTGGAACTCATTGTGTTCACGGAATGAAACTAAGTAGCGAAGCAGCTTCTCACGATCAAGCTTAGCGCCTTGGTAGCGAATTTCTACGCTGCCCCAATCTGGCTGGTTGGTGATCAAACAGTTTGATTTTAGTAAATGGCTGTGAAGTACTTCTTCCACTTGCTCGTTACCTGCAGCGCCGTCTAGAAGCGCTGCATCAAAGTCGTAGCTAGTGATTTCGATGTCTTGATCGTCAATGCATTCACCTTCCATCGTGACAATAGGTTGGTTGGTGTAGTGACTAACTGGATTCACTTCCACAAGTACTTTCTCGCCAGCGCATGCTGATAAATCTTGCGCTAAACGCTCAGTGACTTCTTCCCAAGTAGCAAAACGCGTTTGGTTGTAGCTGTTTAGGTACAACTTGAACGACTTTGACTCAATTAAGTTTGCGCTGGTTGCTGGGATGTAGACTTCGCCAACGGCAACTTGAGGCAAGCCTTTACTGTTTAGCCAAGATAGCTCGTACAGCGTCCAAATATCGTGACCCATAAACGGTAGGCTGTCGCCAAGTTCAAGGTCATCACGGTTTAGGCTGCGAGGTACAGGTTGCAGCAAGCTTGCGTCGTATTGATTTGCGTACTCGGTCTTTTTACCCAGAGTTAGGCCAGCAAGCTCTTTAGCGTCAGAATATTTGCTCATACTTTGTGGTCATTTTCGATTAGAATGGCGAGAATTTTACTGAATCCGCTGATTAATTGCCATCCGGCAGACACCGCGACCTGATAAAAACTAACCAGGAGACCTTCATGACCCAAACCGTTACTCAGGCTCTACAGGACTTTAGCCTGCGCTACCAACAAGCTTGGCAAGACGAGCATAACGAACTGCCACGCAGTGAAGAGCTTGCTGATCTTGTTTCTCCATGTGTAGAAGAGAAACGCGACGGGGCCGTATTGTGGAAAGCATTCCCACGTGAAGAAATGGCGGATTTCACTAACGTTGAGAACGCAATTGAGCTGACGCTGCATGAAGACATCAAAACCTTTTACGGTTCTCAGTACAGCGCTGATATGGACGCAACTTGGCAAGGTAACGAACTGACGTTGCTGCAAGTATGGAGTGATGATGACTTTACTCGTCTGCAAGAAAATATTCTTGGTCATCTAGTCACTCAGCGCCGTCTAAAACTAAAGCCGACGGTATTTATCGCAGCGACAGATGCAGAGTTGGATGTTATTTCTATCTGTAACTTAACCGGTAATGTGATTCTTGAGCGCTTAGGCTCAGACAAACGCGACGTACTGGCTGAGACGCTCACCGAGTTTCTAAGCAAACTAGAGGCTGCAGTGTAAGCATGTACGTTGTTGAGTTGCAGTTTGAGTGTTTTGATAACACTACCGTAAGCGCGGTTGATAAAGCGATTAATGGTCTGATGGACGCATTGCGCTACAACGGTCAGGTGCTTGGTCGTGAGTTTCCTATCGTGATGGGTGATGGCGAGTTTTATGTTCGCGTGGTTTGCCCAGAGCAAAACAGTTTGCACCCTCGTTACCATTCTGATTTCGTCAAAGTGTGCATGAATCGTTTGTCGGAAGCCTCGTTGCTTGCGCCGAAAATGCGCATGTTGGGTCGTGATTTGAACTCAGAAGAAGCGGCGGAAGAAGAGACGCCTAGCTGGCAAGTGCTGTACACCACGTACGTTCATACTTGTTCTCCACTGCGCAGCGGCGAGACACTGTTACCAATTCCGCTTTACCGTAATGGTGCTACGTTGAATGGTGACCACAAAGCGGTGGTGAAATGGCAAACCGAATGGCAAGCGTGTGATGAAATCCAAATGGCAGGTGGCTGTCGTGCTGAACACGCTGCGCTGCATGAAATTTGCGACGCTGACAGTGTGCTGTTCCGTCGAGGTTGGGATTTGCGTGGTCGTATTGAATACATCACCAAGATCCCGACTTATTACTACCAATACCGAGTTGGTGGTGAGTCACTGGAAGCGGAAAAAGCGCGCAAGTGTCCCAAATGTGGTGGTGACTGGTTACTAGACGAACCGCTACACGACATCTTCTACTTTAAGTGTGACGATTGCCGAATTGTCTCCAATATCTCTTGGGATCACATCAAGTAGTCTATTTTTAAAAAGCTGGCGTCTATGCCAGCTTTTTTCTATCGCTATAAATGAATCAGGGTTGATTGGTAAAATTTTTTATTATTTATTTTATCAATACATTGATTCGAAAAGCATTTTCATTGACCATTTCTCTCATCCCCTTGATTGTGATCTTTGTTCATGTTCAAAGAAAAATGTAACTTAGTTGCATGGTTTATAAGCATTGAAACGTTTGCTTCTCAAAAATTTCAAATAATATCCATATCCTTTTTGAGGTTTTGGGAAGAGGGCCCCTTCCGAAAATATATATAAAAAAATAATCTGGAAGGAATTGAGATGACTTTATTTAAACGAAGCCTAATCTGTATTGCAGTTGTCGGCTTGATGGCTGGTTGTAACGATGATGAAACCAAATACGTAGAGGTACCATCAGATTACAGTCCAGTGGTCGCAGAGGGTAAAACGCTAACTAACACACCTGACGTCGTCGTCAAAGGTGAAGCAACGCAAGCTGACGAAGTCACTATTGCTATCGCGGCGACATCGGATTTACATGGTCGCTTGTTTGGTTTTGACTATGCGCTAAATGCCGTAGACGATGACGCTGGTATTACCCGCATCGCAACCTTGCTTGCTGGCCAAAAAGCGGCACATCCAAATATGATCCTGATTGATATCGGTGATACGGTTCAGGGCAACTCCGCGCAGTTATTCAACGATGACCCAACTCACCCTGTGGTTGAGAGCATGAACTCTCTTGGCTTTGATGTTTGGGTACCAGGCAACCATGAATTTAACTTTGAGCGTTCGTTTGTCGATCGCAACCTCGATCATTTTAATGGTGCGGTCCTGTCTTCTAACATCAAGTGGGAAAGTAACGATGTGAACTACATTCGCGCGTTCCAAATGTTTGAAGTGGAAGGTGTGAAAGTGGCGATCGTTGGTCTAACGCCATCGAACGTGCCGAACTGGGAAGCCTCAGCTCCGGATCACTTCAAAGGTTTGAAGTTTGAGAACGAATTGGACGCAACCAAAGAAGCGGTTGATCAACTGGTGTCTAAGTACAATCCAGATGTGATCGTGGGTGCGCTTCACCTTGGTCGCCAAGAAGACGGTGGTGTGGGCGTTTATGAAATTGCGTCTGCAATGGCGGATAAATTCGACGTTATTCTAGCGGGTCACGAACACGCGAACTACATCGAGCAAGTGAATGCGGACGGCACAGTCACACCAATCAGCAAATCAACATCAGAAATCGGCGGCGAAAATACGTTGATTGAAGATAAAGCCAAGTCTGGCGAATACACTCAAGATAACCGAGCACAAAGCGTGAAAATCATTGAGCCAGGTAAGTGGGGTGCTTACCTTGCCAAAGCTGAGATTCAACTGAAGAAAGTCGATGGTAAGTGGACAATGGAAGATACCACGTTAACCAACATCGGCACGAAGAAGGTCAAAGAAGAGCAGGCTCTACAAGCGAAATTCCAATACGTGCATGATATTTCGGTTGAAGACGCGACGCGCGAGCTTGGTCGTGTAACGGGCAACTTCACACCAAGCGCAACAGGCTTCCCAGATGAAGCGACCGCGACGGATTACAACTACACCGCAGAGCGTCTGTACTCGACGATTCACCTTGCGAAAGTGGTTGATACACCATTGATGGATGTGATTAACCAAATCCAAATACAGCAAATCGAAGCGGCGATGGGTAAAGGTAACGGCGCGATAGTCTCTGCAGCATCTCTGTTCTCTGATCAATCTAACTTAATAGACAACGAAGTGTACACCAAAGGTAAGTCGACTAACTTGTATAAATACGACAACACCTTGCTTGGTGTGGAGATGACAGGTGCCAACCTAAAACGCTTCATCGAATGGTCTTACTCTTACTTCAACCAATACCAACCGGGTGACATTACCGTTTCGTTCAAGAAAGGCGCTCCTGCTTACCTATACGACCAATTTGATGGTGATATCGAATTTACTGTGGATCTGAGTAAGCCGTCTCTTGAGTTGGATGAAAACAATACAGTGACGAATGAAGGCAGCCGCGTCAACATCATTAGCATTGGCGGTGAACAGTTCGATCCTAATGCAACTTACAAAGTGGCAATGAACAGCTACCGCTTTGGTTCGCAAATCCAGAAGTTTGGTTGGGCGAGCAAAGATGACGTGTTCTACGACTCAGTGAATGAGCCGGTATACGCAATCCGCGATATGTTGACGGCTTATGTTGAGAAGAACAAAGGCATCAACGTGGCAGATTTTAATGGCAACGTTGGTAACTGGTCGTTCACGCAATACCTGCCAAGTGGTGAAATTACGACACTAAGAGAAGGTAAAGGCAAGGCGCTGTGGGATCAATTGAAGAACATGGAAATCTGTGTCTCGATTGATTTGGAAAACCCAAAATACCCTGCAATTGTTAAGTCTGTGAACATCAATGATTCGTCTAGTTATGTTGATAATCCTAACAAAGACGCGGCGACGCTTGATGAGAAAGTCGCAGGTTGTAACCCAACTCATTAATCCTGCATATGGGCGCGGTAAGTATTACCGCGCCTAATTTTACTCGCTTGAGGTAAAGACTGTTTGAGTGAGTGATGTAGAAGAGCGCTTCATGATCAAAAGAATTTATAACCGATGGGGTTTTACCCTACTGATTACCCTTATTTCCACGCTTATCTTTCAGTTTTCGTCGTCGTGGAGTGAAGATTTCCGTCCTAAATCTCGTCAGCAACAAGAGTTTGTTGAAGCGACCGTCACTCGTTCGATTTCAAACCATGTTGCGCCTGATCCGCTTGTGCCGGATGTGATGACTGGTAAGCAAGTCTTCATGGCAAAAATCCTTGAGGGAGAGAGCAAAGGTTTAGAGGTGGAAGTCACCAACCCTCTTAGTCGCCAGCACAATGTGTACGTTGGTGAAGGCGATACTTTCATTATGATGATCCGCGAAACCACCAATGGCACCGTTTATTGGGCGTATAACCACAAACGCTCAGACGCGATTTACCTGATGCTTGTGCTGTTCTGTGCGCTGTTACTGAGCTTTGGCAAGAAAGAGGGCATCAATTCCATGGTCGCGCTCTATTTTACTGCGGCATTGATCGTTGGCGTGTTGGTGCCGAGTATTTTTGCGGGTTGGAATCCGATGTTGGTCAGCATCTTATTGATGGTGGTGATCATTGTAGTCAGCTTTATTCTCGTCTCTGGCTATAACCGTAAGAGTTTATGTGCCATGGGCGGCACATTATTGGGTGTGATCGCCGCGGGTGTAATGGCGCAGTGGTTCGGTGAAATGGCGCACTTGTCGGGCATTTACCTCGACAAGGGCGAAGACGTGATTTACCTAACGTCGGTAAAGATGGGCATCCGTTGGTTGATGTTCGTGACGATTGTCGTTGCTGCACTTGGCGCTGTTATGGACGTTGCGATTTCGATTGCATCGGCGTATGCGGAGCTGCAACAAACCGACCCGAAACTCAAACCAAAGCAGTTGGTTAGAGCGTCGATGAACATTGGTCGAGACATCATGGGCACCATGACTAACACCTTGATTTTGGCGTTTGCTGGTGGCTCATTGACGACTATCATGATGGTGTGGGGTCTTAACATGCCAGCGAGCCAGTTTATGAATATGCCGCTGGTGGGACTTGCAGTGGTGAATGCGTTAGCGGGCAGTGTAGGCATTGTGCTTACTATCCCGTTTACTGCGTTTTTAGCGCCTTATGTGTTTAAACATCCGCAAGTGGATACGCAGCAAGAACAGGAGCAAAAGAAGCTTGAGCAAGACGAAGTTCAGCTGTTCTAGCGATATAAAACCGCAATGAAAACAAATGCAAAAAGGGCGCTCCGATGAGCGCCCTTTTTAAGTTTCAAGTGTTGTAGAAAGAGGGGATTACCAACCTTTCACTACACCACCTTTGAAGATGTCTTTCGCTGCTTCGTAAACTTCATCTGTTTGGTATGCTTTCACGAAGTTTTGTACGTTAGCTGCTTGAACGTTGTCTTCACGAGCAACGATAAGGTTTACGTATGGAGACTCTTTGTCTTCTACGAAGATACCGTCACGCTCAGGTGTTAGGTCAATTGAACTTGCGTAAGTTGTGTTGATGATAGAAACCGCAACGTCATCAAGAGAACGTGGAAGCTGTGCTGCGTCTAGTTCAACGATAGTGATGTTTTTCGGGTTACCTACGATGTCACGTACTGTTGCCAGGAGACCAACGCCATCGCGCAGTTCGATCAGACCTTGTTGCTCAAGAAGTAGAAGAGAACGACCTAGGTTAGTTGGATCGTTTGGAACCGCGATGCGAGCACCATCTTCGATTTCATCCACTGATTTCACTTGCTTAGAGTAACCAGCGATAGGGTATACGAAAGAGTTGCCTGCAGTTACTAGCTTGTAGCCACGATCTTTTACTTGCTGATCTAGGTATGGCTTGTGTTGGAACGCGTTTGCGTCGATTGAGCCATCATCTAGTGCTGCGTTTGGTGTTACGTAATCGGTAAAGGTAACCAACTCAACATCCAGGTTATATTTCTCTTTAGCAACTTTTGCTGCAACTTCCGCAACTTGAGCTTCAGCACCTGCCATTACGCCAACTTTTACTTTGTTCACGTCAACTTCTTTGTCACCACAACCAGCAAGAACCAGTGCAGAAGCGGCAGTTGCAACAGTCAAAAGACTCTTAAGGCTAAATTTCATCGTTATCTCCTTATAATTGGTATTTTCAATTCTTATCTGTGGTCTACACGGCGTACGATTGCATCACCGATAGACTGAATAATTTGTACTAGAACAATCAGCATCACGACCGTTACTGCCATGATGACTACGTCGTAACGGTGGAAGCCATAACGGATAGCTACGTCACCAAGACCGCCGCCGCCTACCGTACCCGCCATTGCTGAGTAGCTTACAAGTGTTACTAGGGTAATCGTTACTGAGTTAACAATAGTCGGCATTGCTTCAGGAAGCAGAACTTTTGTGATGATTTGTGTTGGTGTTGCGCCCATAGATTGTGCAGCCTCAACCAAACCTGATGGTACTTCCAGCAGTGCACCTTCAATGAGACGCGCCACAAATGGGATTGCACCGATAGTCAAAGGAACAATCGCTGCTGTTGTACCGATAAAGGTGCCAACCAACAGTTTGGTTACTGGAATAATCGCAACCATCAGCACTAGGAAAGGAACCGAGCGACCAATGTTAACGATGGCGCCAAGCACGCGATTAAGTTTAGTGTTCTCCAGCAAGCCACCTTTTTTAGTGGTGTGCAAAATTACGCCTAGTGGAATACCAACAGCAAAACCAACGATGCCAGCAACCGCAACCATGTATAGGGTTTCCCATGTTGCGCCCAAAAGTAGGTTGCTGTTTAGGCTCAGCCATTCAGAAATCGTATTAAAGGACATAGCCAAGTACCTCTACTTTCACGTTGTGCTCACGCAGGAACTCAATCGCTGCGTTATCGTCTTCTTCGTTACCAAACAGCTCTGCGACCATCATGCCGAACTTCACGCCGCCAGCGTAATCCAGATCAGAGCTTAGAATGCTCACGTCGATGTTGTACTTACGAGCGATCTGCGTCATCAGAGGGGCATCCACGGTTGCGCCAGTAAATTCTAAGCGAATCAATGGGTAGCTGCTTTCTACGCGCGTAGTTTGTAAGCGTGCTTGGTAATCTTCTGGGATAGAAAGATCCAAAGTAGAGCGAATGAACTCATGCGCCAGTGCAGTCTTCGGATGCGCGAAGATTTCACCAACGGTGCCTTTTTCCACTAGCTCACCATCACCGATGATCGCCACTTCGTGACAGATGCTCTTAACCACTTCCATTTCGTGAGTGATCAGAAGAATGGTGATTTCGAGCTTGCGGTTGATTTCTTTTAGTAGTTCTAAGATGGACTGAGTCGTTGCTGGATCCAGCGCACTGGTTGCTTCGTCACACAGCAGAACGCTAGGGTCTGATGCCAGTGCACGAGCAATCGCCACGCGTTGCTTCTGACCACCACTTAGGTTTGCTGGGTAGCTTTCATGCTTGTCTGAAAGACCAACGAGTTTAAGTAGCTCAGTCACTTTTGTTGTGATTTGTGCTTTGTCTTTGCCTGCTAGCTCAAGAGGGAGTGCGACATTGTCGAAAACGGTGCGAGACGACAGCAGGTTAAAGTGTTGGAAGATCATCCCGATGTTACGGCGAGTTTCTCCCAATTGCTTTTTGCTTAATTTGGTTAGATCAACGCCATCTACGATGATGGAACCCGATGTCGGGGCTTCCAGCATGTTCACACAGCGGATTAGGGTACTTTTACCCGCGCCCGATGAGCCAATAACACCGAAGATGGTGCCCTTCGCGATATCTAGATTAATGTCCTTAAGGGCAAGAATTTCCTTACTGCCTTGGTAGAACACTTTATTGACGTTTTTTATTTCTATCATGTTTCAACCTGCAAAGAGATACTGGGAACTTCGCTGTTAAAAACGGCTTTTAACAGGAGTAAATTTTGAACTCTATCTCAATTCTCAGTTGATGCTATGGGTTAAGTAGTATTAAGTCAATAGATATTTTTACGTCTAGACGTCTAAATGTATGGATGTTCTGTTGGGAAAGGAAAACAGAGAATGTTTGGCGGAAGGGCATATATAAGAGGGATACTCAAGATTTACCGATTCTCGGGCGACAAATCAACTGTTTTGTCGCCCACTCACACCAATTAGATAGTGTGAGTGCTTATAAGGTATGTAATAATCTGATAAAACCGAGTAAATAGAGAAATACGTTTTGGCAAAACCTGCTGTTTTTATCGACCGTGACGGCGTGATCAACGTTGACCACGGCTACGTTCATGACGAACATGATTTTGAGTACATTGACGGTGTCTTTGAAGCGACAAAAGCGCTGAAAGATAAAGGCTACCTGCTGGTGCTTGTGACCAATCAATCTGGCATTGCACGTGGTAAATTCAGCGAAGACCGTTTCTTGTCTCTGACTCAATGGATGGACTGGAACTTCGCTGATAATGGCGTTGAGTTCGACGGCATCTACTACTGCCCGCATCATCCGGAGCATGGCATTGGCGAGTACAAGCAAGATTGTGATTGTCGTAAGCCAAAACCAGGTATGTTTATTTCTGCGCGTGACTTCTTGAAGATCGACATGGAGAAATCTGTGATGATCGGCGACAAAGCCGAAGACATGATGGCAGCAGAAGCGGCAGGCGTTGGCACTAAGATTTTGGTTCGCACTGGTAAGCCAGTAACAGAACAAGGCGAAGCGATTGCAACGGTAGTATTAGATAGCATTGCAGACGTGCCTGCGTACCTAAACAAGTAATCTTCATTACTGACTGAGATAAGGGAAGCCGCTGCTTCCCTTTTGTTTGATTCCTTCTTTTAGTCTGAACACTTATGAGCAAAAAACTCACCATTCTTGATATCGCGAAACTGGCTGGCGTAGGCAAGTCGACGGTCAGTCGTGTGCTTACCAATGATCCCAAGGTAAAACCGCAAACGCGTGAGAAGGTAGAGCAAATCATTCGTGAATCAGGTTATGTGCCCTCAAAATCGGCTCAGTCGATGCGTGGCGGCAGCCAAAAGGTGATCGGTGTGATCATCTCTCGTCTGGATTCACCATCAGAAAACCGCGCTGTTGGGACCATGCTCAACGCTTTGTACTCAGCCGGATACGATGTCGTGATCATGGAGAGCCAGTTCGATCGTGATAAAACCAATGAGCATTTGGATGTGCTTAAACGTCGCAATGTCGATGGGGTGATCGTGTTTGGCTTTACTGGATGTGATGAGCAAGCGTTAGCGGAGTGGGGCAATCGCATTGTCGTGATCGCGATGGACACACAAATGGTTTCCTCGATCAACTACGACAACCAAGGCGTTATCGATATGGCGCTCTCCCACCTGGAACAACAATCTATTTCTCGTATTGCCTACATTGGTGTTGATCCAGAAGACCGCACTACAGGTCTCGCTCGCCTAAATGCTTACCAAGCTTGGTGTGAGAAAAAGCGCATCGAACCATGTTTTAAAACTGGCAAGCTTAGCCACGAAAGTGCGTATCAGCTGGTGGATCACGTTCTTCAATCCGATACACAAGCCATTGTTTGTGCCAGTGATACCATCGCTCTAGGTGTGATTAAACGTCTGCAAGAAGTGGGACGTGAAGATGTGGTGGTTACCGGTGTCGGTGGTAACGAATTGCTTTCTTTTCTCTTCCCGAAGGTCTTTAGCGTGGATCCAGGCTACGCTCATGCTGGTGAAAAAGCCGCTAACATGCTGATAAATCAATTAAATGGTGATGAGTCTGTGGTGCATTTTACCCAGCAACCTATCCGTCATTAATCCTCCTTTCGATGATCTGCTCTAAAATTATACTGTGATCATTCTCAATTTATGGGACTGTTCCCATTTTGTTTTTGAATGCGAGATGGCACTATTAAAATCATCAAATGGGAATGTTCCCATTATAAAAATAAAACGATGAATTGAATGTATCCAATACAGGGTGGACAAAGTTATGAGTAAGATTGCGCGTCAAGATGTACAGCGTCTTATTGAGCTGGTCGGGGGATCGGACAATATTGCCAGTGTAAGCCACTGCTTAACTCGCTTGCGTTTCGTGTTGAATGACACTGACAAAGCCGATACAAAACAGTTAGATGCACTGCCTATGGTGAAGGGCTGCTTTACCAATGCCGGTCAATTTCAGGTCGTTATCGGCACTGAAGTTGATGAGGTTTACAAAGTACTGATCGAGCTTAGCGGCAAAAGTGAATCGAGCAAAGATGAATCTAAGAACGCTGCTCGTCAAAATATGAACATCGTTGAGCGTGGTATTTCCCACCTTGCTGAAATCTTTGTACCACTGCTACCAGCGATCATCACCGGTGGTTTGATTCTTGGTTTCCGTAACGTGATTGGCGACATCAAGATGTTTGATGGTCAAACGCTAACGGAAATCAGCCAGTTTTGGGCAACGGTACACTCTTTCCTATGGCTAATTGGTGAGGCGATCTTCTTCTTCCTACCGGTGGGCGTGTGTTGGTCGACAGTGAAAAAGCTTGGCGGTACTCCGATTCTGGGTATCACATTGGGCGTGACGCTGGTTTCGCCACAGTTAATGAATGCCTATTTAATTGGTAAGCAAGTGCCTGAAGTATGGGACTTTGGCTTATTCGCCATCGAGAAAGTAGGCTATCAAGCGCAAGTGATTCCAGCGATGCTTGCTGGTATGGCTCTGGCGTTTATTGAAACCAACTTAAAACGCATCATTCCTTCTTACCTCTACCTAGTGGTCGTGCCGTTTGTTTCTATCATCGTGTCTGTGATTCTTGCGCACTCTATCATTGGTCCATTTGGTCGTATGTTGGGTGACGGCGTTGCTTTCGCAGCAAAAGCAGCCATGACGGGTGACTTCGCAATGATTGGCTCAACCATCTTCGGTTTCCTATATGCGCCATTGGTAATTACCGGTATTCACCACACCACCAACGCGGTTGATCTTCAACTGATGCAAGAGCTAGGTGGCACGCCAATTTGGCCTTTGATTGCACTTTCAAATATTGCTCAAGCGTCTGCAGTAGTCGGCATCATTATCATCAGTAAAAAACACGGTGAGCGTGATATCTCGGTGCCTGCGGCTATCTCTGCTTACCTTGGTGTGACTGAGCCAGCGATGTACGGCATCAACTTGAAATACAAATTCCCAATGCTGAGCGCGATGATCGGTAGTGCGATTGCCGCTGCTATCTGTGGTAGTGCAGGTGTGATGGCGAACGGCATCGGTGTGGGCGGTTTGCCGGGCATCTTGTCTATCCAACCGCAGTTCTGGGGCGTATTTGCTCTGGCGATGTTGGTGGCGATTGTCGTCCCAGTAGCGCTGACGCTTGTGTTGTATAAGCGCGCACAGATGAAAGGCGAGTTAGAAACCGCTAACGCGTAATTCAAACTGAGGCCGCGATTTGGCTGCCTCGTTTATCTCCTCTATTTTTTTAAGATTTTTAAGTTTCCGTTTAATGGTAAGTGAGCGTTAGAAATGGCAATGACCAAGCATGATGAGAGCTGGTGGAAAACCGCAACCATCTACCAAATTTACCCAAAAAGCTTTTGTGACAGTGGAAGTAAAGGCACGGGCGATATTAAAGGGATCATTTCTAAGCTGGATTATCTAAAACACCTTGGTGTGGATGCGATTTGGCTGACGCCGGTTTATCAATCACCAATGATCGACAACGGTTATGACATTTCCGATTACTATGCGATCAACCCAGATTTCGGCACTATGCAAGATTTCGATACCCTGTTGGCTGAGGCTCACCAGCTGGGTATTCGAATCATCATGGATATCGTGGTGAATCATACTTCGACAGAACACAAATGGTTCCAATCGGCATTGGGTGATAAAAACAGCCCATACCGTGATTACTACATCTGGAAAGATCCGGTTGATGGCGCAGAGCCAAACAACTGGCAATCTAAGTTTGGTGGCAACGCTTGGGCGTTGGATGAAAAAACGGGTCAGTACTATTTGCACCTTTTTGCTAAAGAGCAAGCGGACCTAAACTGGGAAAACCCGGTAGTGCGTGAAGAAGTGAAAGAAGTCATCAGCTTCTGGGCAGAAAAAGGTGTCGATGGTTTCCGTCTTGACGTTATCAACCTGATTTCCAAGCAGCAAGATTTCCCAAGTGATGATATTGGTGATGGTCGCCGTTTCTACACTGACGGTCCTCGTGTACATGAATACCTTCAAGAGATTAGTGAAGCCGTGTTCCAAAAATATGGCAGCGTGACGGTGGGTGAAATGTCTTCCACCACGCTAGAGCATTGTCAGCAGTATTCAGCGCAAGATGGTAAAGAGCTATCAATGGTGTTCAACTTCCACCACCTAAAAGTTGATTACCCAAATGGTGATAAGTGGACGAAAGCGCCGTTTGATTTCATCCAACTGAAACAGATCTTCAACCATTGGCAAACTGGCTTAAATGGCAAAGGGTGGGGCGCGCTATTTTGGTGTAACCACGACCAACCACGCGTTGTGAGCCGATTAGGTAACGACGAACAATACCGTGTTGAATCTGCCAAAATGCTTGCGGCATCGGTACACATGATGCAAGGCACACCTTATGTTTATCAAGGTGAAGAGATCGGCATGACCAACCCGGGCTACACCGAAATCAGCCAATATCGCGATGTTGAAAGCACTAACATGTACGAAATCATGGTTAATCGCGATGGTGTATCTCACGACGATATGATGGCGATTTTGGCGCAGAAGTCGCGTGATAATTCACGTACCCCAATGCAATGGAACAGCGCGAAACATGCGGGTTTTACTGAAGGCACGCCGTGGCTAGAGGTGGCTCAGAACTATTCTGCAATCAACGCGGAAGCGGCGATTGCTGATTTGAACTCGGTGTTCTACTTCTACAAACGTCTGATTGAACTGCGTAAACAGGTTCAAGTAATCACTGATGGTCGTTACGAGGACTTGCTGCCAGAGCACAAACGTATTTTTGCTTACGCACGTCAGAACGATAAGCAAACGCTGCTATGTATCAACAACTACTACGGTGAAGAAGTGGAGTGCGTACTACCAGATCGTTTTGATATGAGTAAAGCCAAGAACCTGCTTTCCAACTATCAAAATGCGACCAGCGCGATTGCTTCTAGTCATCAGGTATTGCGTCCTTACGAAACTCGCATCTTGCTGATTGAAGAGTAAAAATTAAGCTTCCCCTAAGGATTTCGGTCCTAAACAAAAGGCTTTGGAGTGCTCCCCAAAGCCTTTGCTTTTTATCTAAATAAGATTTGATGGCTGAATTAAGCTTTTTCGATCTTATTCAAAGTTACTTTCGTTTCTCTCACTTGAATCTGTTCACTCTTTAGCAGTTCTACTTGCTCAATGAATCCTAGAGTTGGGTTAAACCAGCGTTCAGCAGAACTCTCAAACTCTTTTGAATCGATCAATTCCATACCGTCACATACAAGGTTATAAGTATTTTTCTCGGTTAGGTATGCCGCTTCAACCGATTTACCGGAGACATTAAACGTCTTACGGGCACCTGTTTCCCCAACTTGTTGGCTCCAAGTGGTTTTACACTGAGCGTTATCAGCTAACGCGTTTACCCAAGGATTATCATCAAAGGAATCAAGCATGCGTTTCACTTGCTCTCCTGGCAAATCTACGATTACAGATACAAGATGTTTGCTGATATTAATGTTTGGATCCTTCTCTTTCACCGTTGACCCCTCTAACCGAAATAGAGGACTGCTGTTCATCATCATGACGTTGGATAGAGAGTCAATGAGATAAAGGTCGGTAACTTCATGCAGCGCACCGTCAATACCAGCGAAGTAAATGGTATTACCTTCTTGCTCGCTACTGTCTAGGTAGAACTGTGTAATGCCGTTGTTTTCCAGAAGTTGGATAACGGGAATAAAAGGGTCATCTTGCTGGGTGTCGCGTAGTCGGTCGATGAGCTTTTGAACAGCCATTGGCTCAAAGCTTATCGTTATAGGTTCGCCCTGTTGACCGTCAGCAGAAGTGACGTAGTGAAGCTTTGTACTTGCTTCAGGTTTGAAAGATGAGTTTTGGATTGGGTAGTCGAAGCTTGATTGTGGACCTTTGCTTTCGCTTGTAGAACCAGAAGAAGAACCGCCCCCTCCACAGCCGTAAAGTGCGATCGTAGCTGCTGTGAGAAGTGTCATTTTTTTAAGCATGAGTTTACATTCCTAATTTTAGAAGGCTGATAAATCGAGCCGTTATTTGAATGTCGCCATGCTAAGTTTTGAGTGAGAAAAAGGGCAAAAAACAAAAACTAATAGAGTTAAATGAAAGCTTAATTTTATATTTAGGTCTTTGTTTTTTCTGGGTTAATATCTTCTTCGATATTGGTGCAGTATTCTTCAATTAATGCCTTCCAGCGCATCACAATTTCCTTTTCTTTAATACTGACACGCAACTTCTTCCAAGGCTGTAAGCAGGTTTCTTTCGATTCCGGCTGAGACAAACGACTGAATAACTCTTCAGAAGGCATAACACGTAAAAGAGCTACGAGCGATTCCATGTAATTTAAGCGGAACTGATCAAGTTTATTTTGCTTGTAGGCAATATGAGATACAAAAGTGTAAATCAGGGCATTCTGAATTAATGAGTCTCCCGCCGGTGTCGTCAATAAGGTTTTCGCCTTATCAAGATTGCCGAGTTTGTAATTGAGGATACCCATCCATAAGTTAAGCTCATCGGGTAAGGCATCGAACTCGGACTGTACTTGATAAAGAAACCCTTCGAGTTTGGTTTGATTTTGTTCGTACAACGCGAGATGGCGAGCTATCGTGATGGCAGTAAACTCATCCATGTTTTTAATACCATCCATTGAGAATTGCTCATCCAGTAGCATTTTCTTGTGTGCATCGGTTAACTGCCAATTGCTCTGAGAAGGTGCAGGCAAATTAAAGTATTGAGCGATATCTGCATGCATACGAAAGATATCTGATTGTAGATGGCTGATACGGAGCTCGTATTGATTACGAAACGCCAATTTGCCCGTCGCTGGGTAAATTAGGTTCATTTGTGCTTTGAGTCCCCCTTCTGTGGAGTCATCTTTTAGCTCAATGTTGAGCTGATAATCGCTGGTTTGCATGTTTCGTGCGCCAGGGAAATAAGGGGTTTCATTAATTGGATCGAGAAAGTAGCTCGGCGCATCTTGGTTAGCGATATCGGTATAAGGATACTCGACTTGTTGCTGCAGCAAGATCGCTTTCACTAGAGTTCGGTACTCACGAGCAGTGGTGCCTATAGCATCAACACGGTTCAGCAACAATTCTACTTTAGGGATTAAGAGTTGGTTTCGAGTTTGCTGAGTTGAAATGCCTTGCTGCTGCCACAGCGTCACCCCAAGCCCAATACTCATTAGCGCAAGTGCGGCGCATAAGCCATAAACAAGTTTGAATTTGTGAGACGCAGGGGCAAGGTTGCTCTTAGCAGGTTCTTTGGTTTGCTGAGCCTTCTGGGCTGGAGGTAGCAATTGAATATTGGCTGGATTAAGGAAGTAACCTTTACGTGGGTAGGTGACCAACAATTTGGCTGCATCGTGCTCCGGCAAGTGTTCTTGAAGCAAAGCTCTGAGTGTACTGATTCGGTTGGTTAGGACATTCTTTGAAATGAACTTACTTTGCCAAATGGTCTCGATGATAGTTTCAGCAGAGAGTGGGTGTCCAACACTGGTGAGCAACAGCTCCAGTAACTCGACGGTACGCGGCTCAAGATCGATACTGACTGCTTGTTTATGCAGAGTTTGAGTCTCTGGATTGTAGATAAGCTCGCCAATAGCAATCTGACTTTTGGTTTGTTTGGCTTGTTGTAGAAAGTCTCGCATACCATCATGAGTGATTAGTGAATGGCGAGATATTATATAGTCATTGGAGCGCAAAATCTTATAAATTGCGCTCCAATCATCATGGAAAGGCTATGAACCGTAGCTCACCGAATAGCGATGCGGTTTATGGTTCATCGCAAGCACGAGGTTCAGTGCGAAGGCTCCAAGTATCGACAACCCAATAACCCAAGGCGTGACGAAGAAGAAAGACGCAAACAAGATACATGCGTCAATTGCCATCTGGGATTTACCTACAGAAATACCGAACTTATCTTGGATGAATAAGCACAATACGTTAAAGCCGCCCAAGCTTGAACGATGACGGAATAGGATCAACATACCCAAGCCCATCAGCAAGCCACCCGCTACCGCGCAGTAAATTTCGTTGATTGATTCCAATGAAATCAGTAAATACAGGTGATCAGCAAAGATAGAAACCAAAGCGCCAGAAATTGCACTGTTAATGGCAAAGTGACGACCGAAGCGTTTCCATGCGAGCAAGTAAAAAGGACAGTTGGCTAAAAAGTAAAGCACACCAAACGTAAAAGGTGTAAATTGGCTAATAAGCAGAGCCAATCCGGTTGTGCCTCCGGTTAAGAGGTTCGCGGATTGGAGAAAGAAAACGCCTTGAGCTACCAAAAAGGTACCTGTAAGAATTGCCATCCAGTCTTCTTTTCTTGAGTGTTTTTCCATCTAATATGCAGTCGTTTGTGATAATTCGGGCGTGCATAGTAGTAAAAAGATGATCTTTTCGGTAGCTAGAGGGTAAAATTTGCGGTAAACCTATGTAATTGTTGTTTTACAGGGTGTAAAGCACAAAATTGACAGTCAGGGAATCATGGTTAAACGATTGCAACATCGTCATGATATTTCTTGCTTGTCACCATGAAAAAACTGCATGAGAAAAATTGTAAATTTCTCTTTATGACCTAGATCAAATTATGTAGAATGCGCGCCATTAGGTCGACGAAAACGTTTGCGTTAGGTCGTTATTCAGTTTTTTTGCAACTTTCAGTACCAATCTGAGTCAGGAGATACAGATGCTTAAGCGTGATATGAACATCGCAGATTACGATGCGGAACTGTTCGCAGCTATCCAGGAAGAGACTCTTCGCCAGGAAGAACACATTGAACTTATCGCTTCTGAAAACTACACAAGTCCACGTGTAATGGAAGCTCAAGGTTCTCAGCTAACGAACAAATACGCTGAAGGCTACCCAGGCAAGCGTTACTACGGCGGTTGTGAGTACGTAGATAAAGCTGAAGCACTAGCAATCGATCGTGCATGCCAACTATTTGGTTGTGAGTACGCGAACGTACAGCCTCACTCAGGTTCTCAAGCAAACAGCGCAGTTTACATGGCGCTTCTAAACCCAGGCGACACAGTTCTAGGTATGAGCCTAGCGCACGGTGGTCACCTAACTCACGGTTCACCAGTAAACTTCTCTGGTAAGCACTACAACGTTATTCCTTACGGTATCGACGAAGCAGGTCAAATCAACTACGACGAGATGGAACAGCTAGCGCTTGAGCACAAGCCTAAGATGATCATCGGTGGTTTTTCTGCTTACTCGCAAATCGTTGATTGGAAACGCATGCGTGAAATCGCAGACAAAGTTGATGCTTACCTATTCGTAGACATGGCGCACGTTGCTGGTCTAATCGCAGCAGGCGAGTACCCGACTCCAGTTCCACACGCTCACGTTGTGACAACAACGACGCACAAAACGCTAGCGGGTCCTCGTGGCGGTCTTATCCTTTCTAACGAAGGTGAAGAGCTGTACAAGAAGCTGAACTCAGCAGTATTCCCTGGCGGTCAAGGTGGTCCTCTAATGCACGTTATCGCTGGTAAAGCTGTAGCGTTCAAAGAAGCGATGGAGCCTGAATTCAAAGCTTACCAAGCTAACGTAGTGAAAAACGCGAAAGCAATGGTTGGTCAATTCCAAGAGCGTGGCTACAAGATCGTTTCTAACGGTACAGAGAACCACCTATTCCTAGTTGACCTAATCGACAAAGACATTACAGGTAAAGATGCAGATGCAGCACTAGGTGCAGCAAACATCACAGTAAACAAGAACTCGGTTCCAAACGACCCACGCAGCCCATTCGTAACGTCTGGTATCCGTGTTGGTACGCCAGCAATTACTCGCCGCGGCTTCACTGAAGATGACGCGAAAGAGCTAGCAAACTGGATGTGTGACGTTCTAGATAACATCGGCAACGAGGAAGTTATCGAAGCGACGAAGCAGAAAGTTCTAGAGATCTGCAAGCGTCTACCAGTTTACGCATAGTTCTCTGTGTAAATTCGCTTTCTTTGCAAAGTAGTACAGGCTGACTCGTTCTACTTCTGCGATTCAGTGTGATAATTTGATTGATGAAAGGTCCTCGTTTGAGGACCTTTTTGTTTTTCTAGCGTATGGAAATATCAGCTTAGGCTTTTCGAAATAGCGTGCTTTGGTCTCTGAGAAACAAGTTGTTATGTGGAGGCTTGGGAGTATTTGAGTTGAAAACGAAAGAAGTTATTAGGTTCTGAATATACTTTTGATTTGCTCAGGAACCCAACGTCGTCACTCCCTACAAGCGAGGAACGAGCGGGATAGGGAATCTCTAATTATCGTTGTTACTTAGAGCGTGTTGAAACAAGATATCCTGATATCTCGTAGGTTCTTCGAAATAGCGAGTTTGGTTTTAACCAGTAGGGTTATTGTTCGAACGACGATGCTTTATGTTCTATGGAGACAAAAAAGGTTGGCACAGAGCCAACCTTTTCTTATCAAAACAAGCGAGAGCTTATTTCACTTCAATACCTTGAGCCTGCATATCAGCATGGTAAGAAGAGCGAACAAATGGACCACACGCCGCGTGGGTGAAGCCAAGTTCTAGTGCAATCTCTTTTAGCTCATCAAACTCTGAAGGTGGAACGTAACGTTCTACTGGCAAGTGGTGACGGCTTGGTGCTAGGTACTGACCAAGTGTCAGCATAGTTACGCCATGTGCACGAAGATCTTTTAGTACTTCGACGATCTCTTCTTTGGTTTCACCAAGACCCATCATTAGACCTGATTTCGTCGGTACATTTGGATGCTGCTCTTTGAATTTTTGCAGCAATTGCAATGACCACTTGTAGTTCGCGCCTGGGCGAGCTTTACGGTAAAGACGAGGGGCGGTTTCTAGGTTGTGGTTGAAGACATCCGGCGGGTTGTCTTTCATAAGATCAAGTGCCACGTCCATACGACCACGGAAGTCAGGAACCAGAGTTTCAATCTTGATGTGCGGGTTTAGTTCGCGGATTTCGCGGTTACAGTTAGCAAAATGCTCTGCACCACCATCACGCAAATCATCACGGTCAACAGAAGTGATTACAACGTACTTCAGTTTCATGTCTGCGATGGTTTTCGCAAGTTTCTTTGGTTCTTCAGCTTCAACAGCAAGCGGACGACCATGGGCAACGTCACAGAAAGGACAACGGCGAGTACAGATCGCACCAAGGATCATGAAAGTTGCCGTACCGTGGTTAAAACACTCAGCTAAGTTAGGGCAAGACGCTTCTTCACATACAGAGTGAAGGTTGTTCTTACGCATTGCTGATTTGATGTCTTGAATACGTTGGCTGTCGGCTGGTAGCTTGATCTTCATCCAATCAGGCTTACGTAGCACTTCTTTCTGCTCTGTTGGCATGTTCTTTACGGGAATCAATGCCATCTTGTCGGCGTCGCGGTATTTAACGCCTTTTTCCATCTGGATTGGTTTGCTCATGCTTTGTTACCTTGAGAAGGTGCTTCTGTGCTGAAATCTACTTGCTCGTAATCAAGCAAAGTAACGAGTTCTTGTATTAGTTGTTTTTCCACGGCTTCGATCTCTTCAGGACCGCCAACTTGGCTGACTTGAACCATCTCCATTCCTTCGTAGCCACATGGGTTAATACGTAAAAAAGGACCTAAGTCCATATTAACGTTCAACGCTAGACCGTGGAATGAGCACCCTTTTCGAATGCGAAGTCCGAGAGAACATATTTTTTTACCGCCGACATAAACGCCAGGGGCATCAGGTCGTGCAGCAGAATCGATATTGTATGCCTTAAGAGTGTTAATAACGAGGTTCTCGATGTGCGTAACGAGATCTCGCACTCCTAATTTTTTGCGACGTAGGTTGATCAAGAAGTACGCGACTAATTGACCCGGACCATGATAAGTCACCTGACCGCCACGATCGCTTTGAACAACAGGAATATCTCCGGTATTAATCAGGTGCTCGGCTTTACCTGCCTGACCTTGAGTGAATACTGGGTTATGTTCTACCAACCAAACTTCATCAGGCGTGTCGTCTGTGCGTTGGTCAGTAAACTCATGCATCGCCTTCCATACAGGCTCATAATCTTGGCGTCCAAGTCGTTTCACAACAAGTTGGTGTTGCATGGGAATTCCTGTCGATAATATATAAAGTTTTTGGATTATAAACCGGATGACCCTGATGCTCTACAGCTGAGTAACAGATTTTTAACTGAAAGTTCGAGTGGTTTGTATTATCTGTATGATAAATAAAAAGAAAGCAGCCGAAGCTGCTTTCAAAAAAAATTTAATTTATCAAAAAATTATAGAACCATGCGTACGATGTCGATTTCACCCAGTTCTTTGTATAGGGTTTCAACCTGCTCGATAGACGTTGCAGTGATGTTGATAGACACCGAGTGGTAGTTGCCCTTAGCACTTGGTTTTACTGTTGGGCTGTAGTCACCTGGAGCATGGCGCTGGATAACTTCTAGAACTAGCTCTGGAAGCTCAGGCTTTGCATGACCCATTACCTTGTAAGTAAATGAACAAGGGAACTCAAGCAGGTCTTTCAATTTTGCATCAGAGTTGATGGTTAGCATATCGGTAACTCCAGTTGGTATTCGTTGCGGTGCGAAATAGTACAGTCAAATTAGGGTGAACTCAAGATTAACAAAGCCGCCCTAGTTGGCGGCTTTGTAGACTTGTTTGTTGGTCAGAAGCGACTGTTAGAAGAAGCTCTTAAACAACAATACGATGTAGTCCCACATGCGGCTAAATAGGCTGCCTTGGTCTACTGTTTCCAGTGCCATTAGTGGGTACTCAGCAATATCTTCACCATCAATTTGATAGTATAGCTTACCAACTACATCACCTTTCTTAATTGGGGCTTCAAGTTCTTTTTCAAGTACGAAGCTTGCTTTTAGGTTCTTTGCTTCGCCGCGAGGTAGGGTTACGTAGGTATCTTGGTCAAGACCCAGAGCAATGGTGTCTTTGTTACCCATCCAGATTTTTTCTTCTACGAAAGTTTCACCCGCTTTATGAGGTGCCACTGTTTCGAAGAAACGGAAACCGTAGCTCAGAAGCTTTTTGCTTTCTGATTTACGTGCATTCGCATCTTTTGTACCCATCACAACCGCAACTAGGCGCATTTGACCTTCTGTTGCAGAGCTTACTAGGCTGTAACCAGCATTGCTTGTGTGACCCGTTTTGATACCGTCAACATTCATGCTCTTATCCCACAGTAGACCGTTACGGTTGTACTGAGTGATGCCGTTGTAAGTGAATTTCTTTTGAGAGTAAATACGGTACTCGTCTGGTACGTCACGGATCAGTGCTTTACCAAGCAGTGCCATATCGTAAGGTGTTGAGTATAGGTTAGGGTTGTCTAGACCGTGAACGTTCGCAAAGTGCGTGTTCGTCATACCGATCGTATCCGCCCAAGCATTCATTAGATCAACGAATGCGTCTTCTGAACCAGCAATGTGTTCAGCCATTGCCACACACGCATCGTTACCAGATTGGATGATGATGCCACGGTTCAGGTCTTTTACTTTTACCGTCGTGCCAACTTCAATGAACATTTTTGAAGAGTCAGGGAAGTTTTTCGCCCAAGCATTCTTACTGATGGTTACATCATCGTCTTCTGAAATATTACCACGCGCTAGCTCTTGGCCAATTACGTAGCTGGTCATCATTTTTGTCAGACTAGCAGGAGACAATTTTGTGTTCATCTCTTTCTCAGCCAGAACTTTACCTGAGTTGTAATCCATAAGTACGTAGCCTTTGGCTGCGATTTGAGGAGCATCTGGGACAACAACTGGTGAAGCAAAAGCAGATTGAGCGATGGTTGCTGATAGTGCAACCGAAGAAACGAGAATAGATTTCACAAACTTATTTTTATTCATGGTAATTCAAATTTTTTGGTTAACTGCCGACATCTTAACAGAATCCCCACTTATGTAAGAGGGGCTCTGCATAGAAAATCATGACACCAAGGTCATTTGCCAGTTTTGTGTTTTTTAATAAATGCGGACGAATAGCCGAGCAACTTTACTTTATCCAGTGTGGCTTGCGTCAGAGAATAGTCAGTATATGGACCTAACAACAAGCGATACGAACCTTCCGTGGACTCCAAGAAAGTTTCCGTATCCAGCTTTTGACCAAGCTCTTGGCCTAAAGTTCGCGCTCGATCTTCATATTTTGAAGAAGCAACCTGAATGACGTACTTAGGATGGGCCGCTAACGACTTTTCATCGGTCGGTTTATCCACCATGATGACTTCGATCTCTACGTTCGCCGTCCCAGTTTTCACTACGTCAAGCTTGTAAGCTGCCGCGTAGCTCAAATCAATGATGCGACCCTCATGGAAAGGACCTCGGTCGTTAACTCGCACAACCGTGGATTTACCATTGTCGGTATTGGTGACTTTCACGTAGCTCGGTAATGGCAGCGTTTTGTGCGCAGCAGTCATCGAGTACATGTCGTAAATCTCGCCATTCGAGGTTAAATGACCTTGGAACTTCTTGCCGTACCAAGAGGCACGACCTTTTTCCGTAAAGCCTTTTGCATCACGAACGATTTTGTAGTCTGAACCTCGAAGGTTGTAATCGCTGTTACCACCTAAGCTGTATGGTTCGTATTTTGGGTGCGCATCCTCAATGTGCTCGACTGATAATGGCTTTTCTGGAGCTACATCAGATTCAAGTTCATAACGTCCTTCCTGCGTTTTTTGATCGGTGGATGAACAACCCGCCAAAATCAAAGCAGAAAAAACTAAGGAATATAAAGCGCGTTTTTGCATGGTCTAGGTCGCCTTAGAGAATGCTTTTCGGTGTGTATGGATCGACATAAGAATGCCAAAACCAGCCATCAGTGTCACCATTGAAGTACCACCATAACTGATCAACGGTAAAGGTACGCCTACTACAGGTAGGATGCCACTTACCATGCCGATATTTACAAAAATATACACGAAGAAGCTGAGTACAATACTGCCCGCCATCATTCGACCAAACGCTGTTTGTGCTTGGCTTGCGAGGTAGAGACCTCGACCGATAATAAATAGGTAGATGGCTAATAGGCAAAGGAAGCCAATCATACCCCATTCCTCAGCGATTACTGCAAAGATAAAGTCAGTGTGTCGCTCTGGAAGAAATTCTAATTGAGATTGTGTACCTTGCAGCCAACCTTTGCCTGAAATACCACCAGAGCCGATTGCTATCTTACTTTGGATAATGTGATAGCCGGCACCAAGAGGGTCTGACTCTGGATTAAATAGAGTGCGCACACGTACCTTTTGGTATTCGCGCATCAGGAAGAACCACAAAATAGGAATAAAACCACCCAGAGCAATGGCGGCTGCGGCAATGATTTTCCAACTAATACCCGCAAGGAAGATAACGAAAATACCAGAAGCGGCGATCAGAATTGAAGTACCAAGGTCTGGCTGTTTTGCAATAAGAATGGTTGGTAGACAAACCATGATTAGTGCAACAATGAGCGTTTTGAACGTCGGAGGAAGTGGTTGACGACCGATGTAGCGCGCCACCATTAAAGGTACGGCAAGCTTAAGGAGCTCTGAGGGCTGGAAACGAACAAAGCCAAGATTGAGCCAGCGTTGGGCGCCTTTGGAGGCTTCACCAAAGAAGAGCACGCCAAACAACAGAATAACGCCACCAACAAACATTAATGGAGCAAGGCTCTCATAGGTTCTGGGCGAGATTTGTGCCAATACGATCATGACAACCAGTGATAGCACCATGCGCATTGCTTGACGATCCATCATCGCCAAACTTTGACCACTGGCACTGTACATGATGACAAGACCAAAGCCCATCAAAGCAAAGATGCCGAGTAACAACGGCAAGTCGATATGGAAGCGTTCAAACAGAGCACGGTTTTTGCCTGTAGAGGGATCCATTTTCATCACTGCGCTACCTCTTTCTTCGCATTGTTTTGTTCTTCATCTGGCTCGATTTTTTCAGGACCAAGGATGACACGGTCGAAGATCTTTCTCACAACAGGCGCGCCGTTACTCGAACCACCACCTGCGTTTTCCAGTACCACTGATACGACAACTTTTGGATCATCGAATGGCGCAAAACCGGTAAACAACGCGTGGTCACGTAAGTGTTCTGCGACTTCATCTGCGTTGTACTCTTCGTCTTCTGCAAGACCAAATACCTGAGCGGTCCCTGACTTACCACCAGTTTGGTAATCCATATTATAGAAAGAGCGACGAGCAGTACCTTTTGGACCGTGGTTAACCAAACGCATGCCTTCCTTCGCCATATTCCAGTATTTGTCTGGCACATTTTGGATAGGAGGGTAGGTTTCGTATTCAGAGCTTTCTTGCTCCTCAAAGTCGCCACCGTTGTCGATGGTTGCTTTTAGCAAGTGAGGTGCTGTTACAGCGCCTTCGTTAACCAATACTGAGGTCGCTTTCGCTATCTGCATTGGTGTTGCTGTCCAGTAACCTTGCCCAATACCAACAGGGATAGTGTCGCCCTTGTACCAAGGTGTTTTATGACGAGCCATTTTCCATTCACGAGTTGGCATATTTGCCTTACTTTCTTCGTAAATGTCGATGCCCGTATAATCGCCAAAACCAAACATCATCATCCAATTCGATAGGCGATCAATGCCCATGTCGTAGGCAATTTGGTAGAAGAAGGTATCGACGGATTCTTCAATTGATTTGATGATGTCGACGCGACCATGACCCCAACGTAGCCAGTCACGGAATGGACGAGTATCTGAATTTGGAATTCGCCAGTAACCAGGATCGTTTCGGGTGGTTTTCGGTGTCACAACACCTTCTTCCAGAGCCGCTACAGCAATGAAGGGTTTGATGGTTGAAGCTGGTGGGTAAATGCCAAGCGTTGTGCGGTTCACCAATGGACGGTTTTTATCGTTTAATAGTGCTCGGTATGCTTTACCTGAGATCCCGTGTACGAACGCATTTGGATCGTAGCTTGGGCTAGAAACCATAGCCAATACACCATTGTCTCGAGGGTCGAGCACTACCGCGCTACCACGACGTCCATCTAATAACTGATGCACATAGAGCTGTAGGTTGATATCGAGGTTTAAGACGATGTCTTTACCTGGCACAGGTGGAACGTATTTCAAAGTACGAATGACACGTCCGCGGCTGTTTACTTCCACTTCTTGGTAACCCGCCGTACCGTGCAATAGGTCCTCGTAGTACTTCTCGATACCTAACTTACCGATGTCACGAGTTGCTTGGTAGTTGGCGTCTTTTTCTTCGCGCACTAAGCGCTGCATGTCGCGGTCGTTAATACGAGAAACATAGCCAATCACATGGGTCAGTACTTCGCTGAATGGGTAGTAACGCTTTAGCGTAGCGCTAATCTCAACGCCCGGGAAACGGTATTGATTGACAGAGAAAATAGCAACTTGGTTTTCATCCAATTGAGTCAACAACGGAACTGACTTGAAGCGACGAGTACGCTTACGCTCACGTTGGAAGCGTTCGATTTGCTCTGGTGTGATTTCAAGGATGGTTTGTAGCTCTTTGATGGTGCCGTCAATGTCTTTGATTTTTTCTGGGGTCAGTTCCAGGTTAAAGACGGGGCGGTTTTCAGCGAGCAGAACACCATTGCGGTCGTAGATCAAACCACGGTTTGGTGCAATAGGAACCACTTTAATGCGATTGTCATTAGAACGGGTTTTATAGTCTTGGAACTGGTTTACCTGAATGTTGTACATGTTGGCAACCAGCAAGCCCATCAAAATTACGATACCTATAAATGCAACAATAGCGCGACTAGAAAATAGACGCGCTTCTGCTTGGTAATCTCGAATTTGACTGCGGCGTTTACGAATCATTAACGCTTGTCTCTACAGCTAAGTAGCGATTATTCGCGGTGGTAAGGGTGGTTAGCAGTAATGCTCCACGCTCGGTATAAACTCTCTGCCATCACGATACGCACAAGTGGGTGTGGTAGTGTCAGTGCTGACAGTGACCAACTTTGATCTGCTGCGGCTTTACAAGCTGGCGCTAAGCCTTCAGGACCACCGATTAGGATCGACACGTCACGACCATCTAGTTTCCATGCTTCTAGCTGTTCTGCTAGCTGTGGGGTATCCCACTTTTTCCCTGGAATATCGAGAGTGACGATACGCGCACCTTTAGGTACCGCAGCCAACATCGCTTCGCCTTCTTTTTGTAAGATGCGTGCGATGTCTGCATTTTTGCCACGTTTGCCCGCAGGGATTTCAACCAACTCAAGTGGCATATCATGTGGGAAGCGACGACGGTATTCTTGAAAACCTTCTTCGACCCATTTTGGCATTTTGGTGCCAACGGCAATTAGTTGAATTTTCAAAAGATTAACCCCAGAGTTTTTCTAGTTGGTATAGCTCGCGATGCTCTTCTTGCATCACGTGAAGCATTGCGTCGCCCATGTCTAGGACAACCCATTCACCTTCATTTTCGCCTTCCATACCTAGTGGCTCTAGACCAGCTTTCTTCACTTCAGATGCAACGTGATCAGCGATAGATGAAACGTGACGCTTCGACGTGCCAGTACAAATGATCATGTAATCTGTCACGCTTGATTTGCCTTCAACATTCAGAATAACAATCTCTTCCGCTTTCATGTCGTCGGCTTTATCGGCTAAAAAGTCTTTAAGTTCTTCGCGAAGCACTCGGTTTTCCTCGGTATTTTCTTTTTTGTCTGTGGGCGTTTTAATCTCGTTGAGTTAAAACTGGTCGCGCACTATATCACGCTTTGAAAGCTAAATTGCCAGCTTAATATCAGGAGAGCAGGTTTCTAGGCTCAATTGATGGATAGTTGGCCACACAGATTCATCGTATTGGGTTTTGGCTTTTATCTCAGCATGTGTGAGCAAGGATAAAAGGGCACAAATTCTTGAGGCTGACAGGCGAGTCAGCGCAGCATTATAGAATGGGCGTTTATTTTGCCACACTCGATGCTTTTCAAACACCTGACTCATGCCCATTTGGGTAAGGTCTCGATGCATGTTAAGTAATTGGTTGAACTCTTTCTGTACACTACGGATAAGGATGACTGTCTCTGTGCCTTCGGCTTCAAGCTGGCGCAAAATGCGTTGTGCTCGGTTGGCTTTCCCAGCAAGGAGAGCGTCAATCCAATGGAAAGTCGTAAAGTGGTTGTGTCGGCTCAAGGCTTCTTCAAGACGCACAACCGTCAGTTCGCCATCTGGGTAGAGTAAAGCGAGCTTCTCTAAGCTTTGTGAGAGCGCGAACAAGTTCCCTTCATGCCACTGTGCCAACATTTGCAGTGATTGCTGATCTGCTTTGAGCCCTAATGTGCGGCAACGAGCCTGTACGAACATCGGCAAACGTTGCAGATCTGGTGTTTGGCAGCTTACCCAATCACCTTTTGCACTCAGCGCTTTAAACCATTTTGCGTTTTCTTGGGCTTTTGTCAGTTTACTGCCCACGATCACCAGCATAATGTCGTCGTGTAGCATTTCACATAGGGTTTGCAGTTCTTTACTAACTGTTGTCGTTACGCCGCTTTCTGGTAGCTCAAGTTCAATTAGTTGGCGACTGGAAAATAGGCTTAGTGCTTGGAAACAATCATATATTTGGTTCCAATCTAAACTAGCGTCAACCGCGAAACGGTGTCTTTCTTCAAAACCTTGCTGGTGCGCCATTGTTTGGATCGCTTGGCGACTTTCTTGAATAAGCAGAGGTTCATTACCAAAAATCAGGTAAACTTGTTTGATGTGTTTCGCTAGATGGTCAGCCAGCTTGTCGGCAAAAATTCGCATTCTGATTAAGAGTTAGTGTTCGTAGAGTTAGTCTTCATCACATCAGGGGTAGGTTGACCTTGTTCGTATTCCGCACGAACTCGACCTAGCTGACGCATCATTTGACTCGCCGCTTGTTGACGCATTTCGTCTTCGATAACGTCACGTTCTACCGACTTCGCCAATGCTGTTAATGGGTTATCAAGGTAGTTGCGGTTTACGGTTGTTTTGAAGTCTTTTGCACCGAAGCCAGGAATGGTCACACGGTATTTCACTACATAAGTCAGTTCTTTCTCTGCCGCACGACTGTTTTGGTACAGCGATAGTGTACGTTCGTCGATAGTCGCTTCGATCAGGTGCAGATTTGGTGTACTTGAAGATGGTTGTACTAAATCTACTTTGTTCAATTCAAGTTGAGCGCGAATATAACGCGTCAATGGGCTGTATTCATCGTAGCTAGTGAAAGACATGGTATGCAGTTCTTCCGGAACCGAGTATTCGCCACGAAGGTGGAAACCACAGGCAGAAAGAAGCCCCGCTAATACCAATACCACTGGTAGTTTAATCAAAGAGAAAAAGCGCATTGATTGTATTCATCCTAAATTGAAGGGGTTATTTACCTTAAACCACTCAGCATGAATGGCTTGAGGTAAATAAACAGGGTAGCGAACTACCCTGTTTAATGACTCTTTACAGGCGAATAAGTTCGCTCTGCTTTGAGTTATTGCTATCTACGTATCGTTTGTCGTGAAAGACTAGTTAGCAACGATGTTCAACAGTTTACCTGGTACGTAAATTACTTTACGGATTGTTAGACCATCTGTGAACTTAGTAACGTTTTCGTCATTTAGACCAAGCTCTTCAACTTGTTCTTTCGTTGCGTCAGCCGCTACAGTCAGTTTCGCACGCAGTTTACCGTTAACTTGAACAACGATAGTCTTCTCGTCTTCAACAAGTGCTTTCTCGTCGAACGTTGGCCATACAGCATTGTCGATGTCTGCTTCACCTAGCGCAGCCCATAGTTCGTATGAGATGTGCGGAGTGATTGGGTAAAGCATTGCAACAACAGCTTTTAGAGCCTCATCAAGGATTGCACGATCTTGCGCAGATTCTTGAGGCGCTTTCGCTAGCTTGTTCATCAGTTCCATGATTGCAGCGATTGCTGTGTTGAACGTTTGACGACGAGCAATATCATCAGTCACTTTCGCGATAGTTTTGTGAACGTCACGACGAAGAGCTTTTTGGTCACCAGAAAGTGCTGCTGCATCTACTGCTTCTGCTGCACCTTTTGATGTGTGTTCGTTTACTAGTTTCCAAACACGTTTCAGGAAGCGGTTAGCACCTTCTACGCCAGACTCTTGCCACTCAAGTGTCATGTCTGCTGGAGACGCGAACATCATGAATAGACGTACTGTGTCTGCGCCGTACTTGTCTACCATCTCTTGAGGGTCAATACCGTTGTTCTTAGACTTAGACATTTTGATCATGCCTGAGTGTTCAACGTTGCGACCTTCGTTATCCGTGGCAGAAGTGATGCGACCTTTACCGTCACGTTCAACTTTAACGTCAGTTGGTGCAACCCACTCTTTACCGCCTTTCTCGTTCTCGAAGTAGAACGCGTCCGCTAGTACCATGCCTTGACACAGTAGTTGCTTGAACGGCTCGTCAGACGTTACGTAGCCTGCATCACGCAGCAGTTTGTGGAAGAAGCGAGAGTACAGTAGGTGCATACAAGCGTGCTCGATACCACCGATGTACTGGTCTACCGGTAGCCAGTAGTTTGCTTTTTCTGGATCTAGGATGTCATCAGCTTGTGGTGAACAGTAACGAGCGTAGTACCAAGAAGACTCCATGAACGTATCGAATGTATCTGTCTCACGTAGAGCAGGTTCGCCGTTAAAGGTTGTCTTTGCCCACTCTTTGTCTGCTTTAATTGGGCTAGTAACGCCATCCATTACTACGTCTTCTGGAAGAATAACAGGTAGCTGGTCAGCGGGTACTGGGTGAACTTCACCGTCTTCAGTGGTTACCATTGGGATTGGTGCACCCCAGTAACGTTGGCGAGATACACCCCAGTCACGTAGACGGAAGTTAACTGTCTTAGTGCCTTTGCCTTCTGCTTCTAGCTTCGCTGCGATTGCATCGAATGCCGCTTGGAATTCTAGACCGTCGAATTCACCTGAATCGAACAGTACACCTTTCTCAGTGTATGCCGCTTCAGAGATGTCTAGCTCGCTGCCATCAACCGGCTTGATAACAGGCACGATGTCTAGACCGTACTTAGTTGCGAACTCGAAGTCACGTTGGTCGTGTGCAGGTACTGCCATTACAGCGCCTGTACCGTAGTCCATCAGTACGAAGTTTGCTACGTAAACAGGAACTTCACGACCGTTCAATGGGTGAATAGCAGTAAGGCCAGTCGCCATACCTTTCTTCTCCATTGTCGCCAGTTCAGCTTCTGCTACTTTGGTGTTCTTACACTCTTCGATGAACGCAGCAAGTTCTGGGTTGTTCTCAGCCGCGATAGTCGCTAGAGGGTGACCTGCAGCGATACCAACGTAAGTGACGCCCATTAGCGTGTCTGGACGTGTTGTGTAAACTTCTAGGTCTTGTTGACCCTTGACTTCAAACTTGAGCTCAACACCTTCAGAACGGCCGATCCAGTTGCGCTGCATGGTTTTCACCATTTCTGGCCAACCTTCAAGTTTGTCTAGATCGTCCAGCAACTCTTGAGCGTATTCTGTGATCTTGATGAACCACTGAGGAATTTCTTTTTGCTCTACTGGAGTGTCACAACGCCAGCAGCAGCCATCTTCAACCTGCTCGTTCGCAAGAACAGTTTGGTCGTTTGGACACCAGTTAACAGAAGAAGTCTTTTTGTAAACCAGCCCTTTCTCGTAAAGCTTAGTGAAGAACTCTTGTTCCCAACGGTAGTACTCAGGTGTACATGTTGCGAATTCACGGTTCCAATCGTAACCAAAGCCAAGAAGCTTAAGTTGGTTCTTCATGTATTCGATGTTTTCGTAAGTCCATGGTGCAGGTGCAGTGTTGTTTTTCACTGCCGCGTTTTCTGCAGGTAGACCAAATGCATCCCAACCGATTGGTTGCATTACGTTTTTGCCTTGTAGGCGTTGGAAACGAGATACTACGTCACCGATGGTGTAGTTGCGCACGTGACCCATGTGCAGTCGACCACTTGGGTATGGGAACATGGATAGACAGTAGAATTTTTCTTTATTTGGGTCTTCACTTACAACAAAGGTCTTGTTGTCATCCCAGTGCTTTTGAACTTTCTGTTCAAGGTCTTGTGGATTGTATTGTTCTTGCATCGATGGTATCCGGTTATCTTGGAATTTGTGAGTTCGGTTAGAACAGACTTAAATAGATCGTCATAGAATACCTAAAGCTAGGGATCACAACAATAGCCAATCTGTACCCATACGCCTTGAAGTGGTGCTTGGTAGTAGAAAGATGGAGGTCAGTTATGCCTAAACGTAAAGCAGGTTATGAGGAAATGCTCGAGGATGTGATTGAAACCTTGAAGCACAGTCCGGATGAAGTTAACAAAGTATTCGAAACGTCGGGCAAAGTGGTGGATGCTGCCAACGACATGACCAAAGACGAACTCTCACTGATATCAGCTTATGTCAAAGCCGATTTAAAAGAGTTTTCTGATAGCTATGAAGAAGGTAAGAGTGGACCCTTCTATCTCACAATTGCCGATTCCGTTTGGCAAGGTTTGCTCGAAATTACAGACCGAACCAAAGTGGAGTGGGTTGAACTGTTTGATGATTTAGAACATCAAGGTCTTTATGAGGCGGGAGAGGTGATTGGACTTGGCACATTGGTCTGCGATGAATGTGGTCATAAGACGACATATAACCACCCAACTGTGATCATTCCATGCATTAAGTGCAATCATACTGGCTTTAGTCGTCAGTCTCTCAAGCCATAAGAACAGCTTTAACAAACGTAAAAAAAGAGGCCTAAGAGCCTCTTTTTCACTTATGACTTTTTCTTCCTTGATAACCACCAAGCCAACATCAAACTTAATCCAGCCCAAATATACAGAGGCCAAGTGCCGACGATGCGATACGGAGTTTGACCATCGGTAGGAACAAGTTCTGCGCGAAGCACTGCGGTTTCAAATTGAGGGATTTGTTCAATCACCTTACCTTTATGGTCGGTCACTGCGGTTACGCCATTGTTGGTCGAACGAATAAGTGGCTTACCCAGCTCTAGAGCACGCATTCGAGCGATTTCCATGTGCTGTAGTGGACCAATTGAATGACCGAACCAAGCGTCGTTAGAAAGCGTTAGAATGAAATCAGTATCGTCGGTCACGTTCTGACGAACTTGTTCGCTAAAGATGATTTCATAACACAGTGCAGGATCCATGTGCTTTCCATTCGCCACGATGTTTGGCTGAATGAAATCGCCACGGCTGAAGGAAGACATTGGCAAGTTGAAGAATGGTGCAAGTGGGCGCAATACGTCTTCAAACGGCACGAACTCACCAAACGGAAGTAAGTGGTGCTTGTGGTAGCGCTTGTCCATATCAAAGCTGTAATCACCGTATGGATTTACACCCAGCGATAAAATGCTGTTGTAGAATTGACCGTCTTTTCCTTGGTTTACCACACCCGTAATAATGGCGCTGTTGTTCATTTTCGCCGCAGTATCGATGTTTCTCAAGAACGACGGGACTTCAATTTCAAATGCAGGAATGGCAGCCTCTGGCCATACGATGATGTCAGCATCCCAGTTCTCACGAGTGAGGTCTGCGTATTTCATGATGGTTGGCCAGCGTTGGCTCGGTAGCCATTTTAGGTTCTGGTCAACGTTACCTTGGATCAGCGCTACTTTGGTTGTGTCTTCAATGCGAGGAGTTACCCAATCGTATTGGCGAATACCAAAGCCTGCACTTAACAGTACCGCAGGGATGATGATCATTAACCATTGCTTGTGAATCCAAGCATACGCCAATGCACCAGCACTGATCATGATGAACAGTGTTAGTAGTTCTACACCACCGATGGGTGCAAAGCTGGCAAATGGTGCGTCAATTTGACTGTAGCCAAGCCATAGCCAAGGGAAACCTGTCATAACCCAGCCACGTAGCCAGTCGGTCACTAGCCATAACGCAGGAGCAGCAAGCAATGCTTTGCTTAGGGTAAATTCAGGGAAAAACTTGTTAGTGAGCCACGCAAATAAACCGGTGTATATGGATAGGTAGGCGATTAACAAGCCCATGAGGAATAGGTTTGCAATCAGCGGCATGCCGCCAAAGCCTGCAATGCTAACGTAAACCCAGCTTACTCCTGTCGCAAATTGCCCTAAACCCCATGAATAACCGATCCAAAGCGCACGCCTAGGTGATTGGTCTGCAAGAAGAATAAGTAGGATAGCAGGGCTAAGTATGGCAAGCGGCCATAGCTGATAAGGAGCAAATGCTAGGGTAGTGGAGGCGCCAACAAAAGCGGCCACTAAGGGCCGCTTGAGGCGATGAAAGAGTACATTCATCATTTTATTTTTCTGATATTCCCGATGTTAGGGTATCGCGTTACTCTTGAGTGGCTTCAACCAGCTTTTCTTCGTCTGGAATCGTCACTTGAAGTTGAATGACACGACGGTTGTCGGCTGCCGTTACTTTGAAGCTGTATGCTTCAATATCCACGACTTCGCCACGCGATGGTAGGTGACCAAAAGCAGTCATTACCATGCCGCCAACGGTATCCACTTCTTCATCACTGAAGTTGGTACCGAATGTCTCATTAAACTCTTCAATGGTTGTCAGAGCTCTGACAGCAAACGTGTGTTTGCTCAGCTTACGGATATCGGTTTCTTCATCATCATCGAACTCATCTTCAATATCCCCTACGATTTCTTCAAGGATATCTTCGATAGTTACAAGACCAGAAACACCGCCGAATTCATCGACAACAATCGCCATGTGATAACGTTCTTCACGGAATTCTTTTAGCAGGCGGTCTACACGTTTACTTTCCGGTACTACGACTGCTGGTCGAATCACTTCTTCGATATCAAATGGGTTACTGCCTGAGCCCAAGTATTTGAGTAAGTCCTTCGCTAGTAGAATGCCTTCCACATGGTCTTTATCTTCGCTGATCACAGGGTAGCGAGAGTGTTGAGCATCAGTGATCAGTGCGATCAAAGTATCAAGATCGTCTGTGCGCTCAACAGTAACCATTTGCGAACGCGGGATCATGATGTCACGCACGCGCATTTCGGAGATTTCCATTACACCTTCAAGCATGTCGCGGGTGTCGTGGTCAATCAGGTCATTGATTTCAGAGTCGCGGATCACATCCACAAGCTCTTGGCGGTCTTTTGGTTCGCCTTGAAATAGTTGACCTAGACGTTCAAAGAAGGACTTTCTACTCGGACCTTCTGCCTTTTCTTTCTTGCCTTCATTAGAAGAGGGAGAATTATCTTCGTTCATTGTTTCTCAATTAAGTAACGCTATCAGATGTGTGATAGCTCACATAGAAAGACGAGTACGAGATGGTTATCTGGGTAGTTCGCCTTTCCCTGTCGAGCAACCAAAGCTACTCTTTTTCAGCAATATATGGGTCTTCATAACCCATACCTTGCATGATTTCTGTCTCGAGGGATTCCATCTCTTCAGCTTCATCATCCTCGATATGGTCATAACCTAGCAGATGCAAGCTGCCATGTACAACCATATGCGCCCAATGTGCTAGTAGAGGCTTGTTCTGCTCTACTGCCTCTTTTTCAACGACTTGGCGACAGATAATCAAATCGCCCAGTAGGTCCATTTCCATACCCGGTGGTACTTCGAATGGGAAAGATAGCACGTTGGTCGGCTTGTCTTTACCACGGTATTCGTGGTTTAGCTCGTGACTTTCTTGCTCGTCGACAATACGAATCGTCAGTTCCGCTTGTGGTTGGAAAAGAGGAATGGTCTTATCTAGCCACAATTGGAAATCTTGCTCAGAAGGTAAGCCTTCTTCATTTTCGACTGCCAGTTGCAAATCAAGTTCAATTGCCATGGTTATTCCTTAGTTGCCGCGACTTGTGCGCTCAGTTCTGCTTTTGCTGCTTCTAGCAATTTGGCATCACGCTCTTCACGACGGCGTTTTTCGAACTCTTTACGTTCTTTCTGGTCTTGCGCTTCCCACTTCTCATAAGCGTTAACGATACGAGCAACCACTGGGTGGCGCACTACGTCGTCAGCTTGGAAGAAGTTAAAGCTGATGTCGTCAACTTCGCTCAGTACCTCAATGGCATGACGAAGACCTGATTTCGCGCCGCGAGGTAAGTCAATCTGTGTGACGTCACCAGTGATAACCGCACGAGAGTTGAAGCCAATTCGCGTTAGGAACATCTTCATCTGCTCGACGGTGGTGTTTTGGCTCTCATCAAGAATGATGAAGGCGTCGTTTAGAGTACGACCACGCATGTAAGCAAGAGGTGCTACCTCAATCACGTTACGTTCAATCAGCTTTTCTACGCGCTCAAAGCCCAGCATTTCAAATAGGGCATCGTAGAGAGGGCGTAGGTATGGGTCGACTTTCTGGCTCAAATCACCAGGTAGGAAGCCCAGTTTCTCGCCCGCTTCAACCGCTGGACGAGTAAGTAAAATACGGCGGATCTCTTGGCGCTCTAGTGCGTCGACGGCTGCTGCAACCGCGAGGTAAGTTTTACCTGTACCAGCAGGACCGATACCGAAAGTGATATCGTGCGTCACCATGTTCATCAGGTATTGACCCTGATTTGGTGTACGAGGCTTGATCACGCCTTTTTTCGTTTTAACAAAGACTTCTTTACCGTGTTCGAAATGTGACTCGGTGTTTTGCTCCAGTACACCTGATTCTTTGATTGCCAGATGGATCTGCTCTGGTTCGATATCAGGCGTTTCGCCGCGGACAGGAGCGGTGTCTACGTAAAGGGTTTTCAGGATATCCAGCGCAGCAGCTGCGGTATGAGGTTTACCGACAATGGTGAAAAGGTCGCTACGGTGGTTAATTTCAACGCCTAGACGACGTTCTAAATGCTTGATGTTGTCATCGAATGGACCGCACAGGCTTGCTAGTCGGCGGTTGTCTGAAGGTTCTAGATTGATTTCTAGCGTTACGATTTTATTGCTCAATGTTGCCTCTCATTTTATGCCACTTAACGAGAGCCTGATAACGACCAGGCTCTCAATGGCTATTTGTACGAGCTTATGGCGTAAAAGTAGCTACACCTAGCTCATCTTCGCGACGTGTTTTCGCCATCATTTGCGTTGGTGAAATCACACTACGAAGGTCCATGTCTTTTTCAGTACGTACTAGCTCACCACGTAGCGAGTTAGCAAATACATCCGTAATCTTCACGTCAACGAACTGACCGATTAGGTCTGCGCTACCTTCAAAGTTTACTACACGGTTGTTTTCTGTACGAGCGCGAAGCTCCATTAGGTTCTTCTTAGAAGGACCTTCAACCAGAACGCGTTGCTCAGTACCAAGCATTAAACGAGAGTAGCGCATTGCTTGTGCATTTACGGTTTGTTGTAGCTCGTATAGACGCTCTTTCTTCACTTGCTCTGATAGGTCACAAGGGTAGTCTGCCGCTGGCGTACCTGGACGTGGAGAGAAGATGAAGCTGAAGCTCATGTCAAAGTCTACGTCTTTGATTAGCTTCATTGTGTCTTGGAAATCTTTGTCTGTTTCACCAGGGAAACCAACGATAAAGTCTGAACTGATTTGGATATCAGGACGTGCTTTACGCAGTTTACGGATAATCGACTTGTACTCAATCCCAGTGTGAGGACGTTTCATCATAGTCAGCACTCGGTCACTACCACTTTGTACCGGTAGGTGAAGGAAGCTTACTAGCTCAGGTGTGTCTTCGTATACTGCGATGATGTCATCAGTAAACTCTAATGGGTGGCTTGTTGTAAAGCGGATACGATCAATACCATCGATAGACGCAACCAAACGAAGCAGTTCTGCAAATGAACAGATTTCGCCGTCGTGCATAGGACCACGGTACGCGTTTACGTTTTGACCCAGTAGGTTTACTTCACGTACGCCTTGATCTGCTAGCTGTGCGATTTCGAACAGTACGTCATCCATTGGACGGCTTACTTCTTCACCACGAGTGTACGGTACTACACAGTAAGTACAGTACTTAGAACAGCCTTCCATAATAGAAACGAATGCTGTTGCACCTTCAGCACGAGGCTCTGGTAGACGGTCAAACTTTTCGATTTCTGGGAATGAAATGTCCATTACTGGTGCTTCATCCGATTGAGATTGTTTAATCATCTCAGGAAGACGGTGAAGAGTTTGTGGACCAAAAATTACGTCAACGTATGGAGCACGCTGACGGATGTGATCCCCTTCTTGAGTTGCTACACAACCACCTACGCCGATAACTACGCCAGGTTTTTTATCTTTTAGTGTCTTCCAACGACCAAGCTGGTGGAAAACTTTCTCTTGCGCTTTTTCACGGATCGAACAGGTGTTAAGTAGAAGTACGTCTGCTTCCTCTGGCTCTTCGGTCAGCTCATAGCCGTTTGCAGCATTAAGCAGGTCGGCCATTTTTGATGAATCATATTCGTTCATCTGGCAGCCCCAGGTTTTAATTAGCAGTTTCTTACTCATCTCACTTTCGCTCGTTCAGTTGTACTTAAATCGGAGAGCTATTGCTCAAATTATAGCCGCCATCTCGGCGGTAAGCGGCGTATTGTACTGCTTTAAAAAGCACCTGACTAGTGATCTGACGAATTCTCTGCAAACCCTGATGAAATCTAGTTTTTTGCCCTATATACAGCAAGGTTTTTTGTTAAACAATTTTGTAAAAATAGCCATGGAACGTACAATTAAAAAACGCCAATTAATCAATATGATGAAGAGCAAAAAATGAACAAGTATGACATCGCCGTAATCGGTGGCGGCATGGTCGGGGCAGCGGTGGCTGTTGGGTTTGCCAAGCAAGGCAGAAGCGTTGTAATGGTAGAAGGCGCAGAGCCAAAGGCGTTTGAGGCTTCTCAAGCGTTGGATATTCGCGTTTCCGCGATTTCTCATCAGTCGGTGAAGCTACTTGATTCATTAGGTGCATGGTCCGTGATTGAAAGCATGCGTGTGTGCCCTTATCGTCGTTTGGAAACGTGGGAACATCCTGAGTGCCGTACTCGTTTTCACTCTGATGAACTGTCATTGGAGCAGTTAGGATACATTGTTGAAAACCGCCTAATCCAACTGGGGCTTTGGCAAATTTTCGCACAATACGACAACTTAACGGTGATGTGTCCAGAGCGATTGAAAGATATAGAATTTGCCGAGGTAAACCGTGTAACGCTAGAAAGTGGCGAGCAGTTTGAAGCTAGCTGGGTGATTGGCGCTGATGGCGCGAACTCGAAAGTTCGTCAATTGGCGGGTATTGGCGTAACCGCATGGGATTACCGTCAACACTGCATGTTGATCAACGTAAAAACCGAACTTCCTCAACAAGACATCACTTGGCAGCAATTTACTCCCTCAGGTCCACGTTCGTTCTTGCCGTTATGCTCACTAGCTGAGGATGGTAAAGAAGTCGGGCAGGGGTCGCTGGTGTGGTATGACTCGCCAAAACGCATTAAACAATTGTGTGCGATGACGAAACCTCAGTTAAAAGAGGAGATCCTACGTCATTTCCCTGCTGAGTTAGGCGATATTGAAGTTTTACAATTTGGCTCATTCCCACTCACTCGTCGCCATGCCCAAAGCTATTCAAACAAGAATTGCGTGTTAGTGGGGGATTCTGCTCATACAATCAACCCACTTGCTGGGCAAGGTGTGAATCTCGGCTTCAAAGATGTTGATGTTCTGCTTTCGGTTACCAATCTGCAAGAGCAACTTAATGATGCTTTGCTCGCCAAGTATGAGCGCGCCCGTCGACCAGATAACTTATTAATGCAAACGGGCATGGATGTGTTCTACAAAGGCTTTAGTAATGATTTAGGTCCATTGAAGTTCGCTCGTAATGCAGCATTGAAGCTGGCGGAAAACTCAGGGCCGATCAAAGCGCAAGTATTGAAGTATGCGCTAGGTATGTAAAAGACTTCTGATCACATAGAAAGCGGTCGATAGGAAAGCAATAGATAGAAAAAAAGCGAGCCATGAGCTCGCTTTTTTAATTCGATAAATCAGAGATCTACCGAGTCCAGAATCAGAAAAAAGAAAAAACCCAGCAAACTAATGCTGGGTTTCTTAAGAATGGTGCGGAAGGAGAGACTTGAACTCTCACACCTTGCGGCGCCAGAACCTAAATCTGGTGCGTCTACCAATTCCGCCACTTCCGCAACTTATTCTGTAGTTATCAAGGTAATTGGTAAAACCTCAACAACGTTGTGTAATGGCAGGGCTACCTGGATTCGAACCAGGGAATGGCGGCATCAAAAGCCGCTGCCTTACCGCTTGGCGATAGCCCTACTAGTCTTAGCCTTTCAACTAAGTGCTTTCCGATAAAGGAAAGTATGGTGCGGAAAGAGAGACTTGAACTCTCACACCTTGCGGCGCCAGAACCTAAATCTGGTGCGTCTACCAATTCCGCCATTTCCGCAAAGTATAGATTATTTTTAGATGGTGCGGAAGGAGAGACTTGAACTCTCACACCTTGCGGCGCCAGAACCTAAATCTGGTGCGTCTACCAATTCCGCCACTTCCGCATCTAAAATCTATATTAATGGTGGCTACGACGGGATTCGAACCTGTGACCCCATCATTATGAGTGATGTGCTCTAACCAGCTGAGCTACGTAGCCATTCTATATTCTTTAATCAAGTATGGTGCGGAAGGAGAGACTTGAACTCTCACACCTTGCGGCGCCAGAACCTAAATCTGGTGCGTCTACCAATTCCGCCACTTCCGCAACTTGATCTGTAGTTATTGATGTAATTGGTAAAACATCAATAGCATTGAATATGGCAGGTCTACCTGGATTCGAACCAGGGAATGGCGGCATCAAAAGCCGCTGCCTTACCGCTTGGCGATAGACCTACGGGCGATAGTCCTAAGACATATCAAATAATGGTGCGGAAGGAGAGACTTGAACTCTCACACCTTGCGGCGCCAGAACCTAAATCTGGTGCGTCTACCAATTCCGCCACTTCCGCATAATTACT